>DATEGI010000001.1:0-3783 GCA_035280205.1 Terriglobales bacterium
AAGGGCGGCTTACGCCGCCCTTGCTGACTGCCGACTACCGACTCCTGCTTCTACGTTCCTTCCGACCAGCTCGCCAGGTACTCTTCCTGTTCGGGCGTGAGCCGATCAATCTTGATGCCCATGGACTCCAGCTTCATGCGGGCCACGCGCTTGTCCAGATCTTCAGGAACGGCGTACACCACTTTCTGCAGCTGGTTGTAGTTTTTCACCAGGTATTCGACCGAAAGCGCCTGGTTGGCGAAGCTCATGTCCATCACCGCCGCCGGGTGGCCTTCAGCAGAAGCCAGATTGATGAGGCGGCCTTCGCCCAGCAGGTTGATCTTGCGGCCATCCTTCAGCGAATACTCCTCCACGAACGGCCGGGTGGTGCGCTTCGACGACGACATGCGCTCCAGCGCGGGAATGTCAATTTCCACGTTGAAATGGCCGGAGTTGGCCACGATGGCGCCGTCCCTCATTAGCTCGAAGTGCTCTCTGGCCAGCACGCTCTTGTCGCCGGTGACGGTCACGAATACGTCCCCCAGCTTGGCCGCTTCCACCATGGACATCACGCGGAAGCCGTCCATTACTGCTTCCAGGGCGCGGGTGGGATCAATCTCCGTGATGATCACCTCGGCGCCCATGCCGCGCGCGCGCATGGCCAGCCCGCGCCCGCACCAGCCATAGCCCGCAACCACGAACTTGCTGCCCGCCAGCAGGATGTTGGTGGCGCGAATCACGCCGTCCACTGTGGACTGGCCGGTACCGTAGCGATTATCGAACAGGTGCTTGGTGGCGGCGTCATTCACCGCAATGATGGGATAACGCAGCACGCCTTCCTTGGCCATGGCGCGCAGGCGAATCACGCCCGTGGTGGTCTCCTCGGTGCCGCCAATTATGGTATCGGCCACATCCAGGCGCTTGGTCAGCACGCAGGTGACCAGGTCGGCGCCATCGTCCATGGTGATGTGCGGCTTGTGGTCCAGCGCGGCGGTGATGTGGTTGTAATAAGTCTCGTTGTCCTCGCCCTTGATGGCGAACACGGGAATGCTGAAGTCGCGTACCAGGCAGGCGGCCACGTCGTCCTGGGTGGAGAGCGGGTTGGAGGCGCAGAGTGAAACCTCAGCGCCGCCGTCACGCAGGCAGATGGCCAGGTTGCCGGTTTCCGCGGTCACGTGCAGGCAGGCGGAGATGCGGATGCCCTTCAGCGGCTGGTTTTTGATGAATTCCTTGCGGATGATCTGCAGCACCTTCATGGACTGGTTGGCAAAGTCCAGGCGCTTGCGTCCAAGCTCGGCCAATTCAATATTTTTAATATCGCAGGGGACGGAAGTGGGTGTGGTAGACATAAGCTCCTTACCTACAACTATGAATTAACGCAACCCGGTGGGGCTAGCGGACACAATCCTGCTCGCAAAACATCACGCCAATCAGGATAATGGAAAGGCAAGGGGAATTGAAGGGGCGCAATTTTGCGCCCCTCAGCCTTTTTTGCAACCCTTACTTCTTCATGGCGTGAGCCGGTTCGCGAACTTCTCCCAAACCGGCATCGCTGCGCAGTTTGGCGGCTTTATCGGTGCGCTCCCAGGTGAAATCGGCATCGGAGCGGCCGAAGTGGCCGTAAGCTGCCGTCTTCTTGAAGATGGGCCGCCGCAGATTGAGCGACGTAATAATGCCCTTGGGTGTCAGGTCGAAATTGGCGCGCACTAATTCCTGCAGCGTCTCCGGCCCGACTTTTCCGGTGCCAAAGGTATCCACCAGCACGCTCACCGGTTCGGCCACGCCGATGGCATAAGCCACCTGCACCTCGCAGCGCTCAGCCAACTCGGCAGCCACCACGTTCTTGGCCACGTAACGCGCCATGTAGCACGCGGAACGGTCCACCTTCGTCGGATCCTTGCCGCTGAAGCAGCCCCCGCCGTGACGGCCCATGCCGCCGTAGGTGTCCACAATGATCTTGCGTCCGGTCAGGCCCGTATCGCCCATTGGGCCGCCCACCACAAAGCGCCCCGTGGGATTGATGTGGTACTTGGTATCGGCGTCGAGCATATGGCTGGGAATTACGGCCTGAATGACGTGCTTCAGAACATCGGTGCGGATCTTGTTGTTGTCCACCAGTTCGGAGTGCTGAGTGGAAATGACCACTGCGTCCACACGCATGGGCTTGTGATTCTCGTCGTATTCCACCGTCACCTGCGACTTGCCATCCGGCCGCAGCCACTCCACTTCGCCGCTCTTGCGCACCTCCGCCAGCCGGTGCGTCAGCTTGTGGGCCAGCATGATAGGTGTCGGCATGAGCTGGTCATTTTCATTCGTGGCATAGCCGAACATCATGCCCTGGTCGCCCGCCCCGCCGGGGTCTACGCCCTGGGCAATATCAGGCGACTGCTCGTGAATCGAGGAGATCACCGAGCAGGTGTTGCAATCGTAGCCGTAGGTGGCGTCGGTATAACCGACCGCGCTGACGGTGCCGCGCACAATGGAGGGAAAATCCACATATGCATTGGTGGTAATTTCACCTGCGATGAAGGCCAGGCCGGTCGTCACCAAAGTCTCGCAGGCCACGCGGCTATAAGCATCTTCGGCCAGGCAGGCATCGAGAATCGCATCAGAAATTTGGTCGGCAATCTTGTCCGGGTGTCCCTCGGTGACCGATTCCGAGGTGAACAAATAACGCTTTCTGGAAGGCACGCTACAATCTCCTTATCAGGTGGGTATTAATGGAATTAGCACCCCACGGCGAACCCGTCTGGGAAAACAGGCTGTTTGAGCGTAGCAGAGCCTGCCAAGCTGCGGCAATGGTACGTTCAGCGGATGGAGACTTTTGGCATTAAGCAAGCGCAAGCGGCAATGAATTGGCACGTAGGGTGCGGGGGTTACAAAGGTTTGTTGCCCCTGCCTCCAACCGCTGCCTATAATACGCCCACCCCCTTTGCAAGCTCTTGAGGAAGCTGTGATGACCGAGGCCACGGGCACCGAGCGCAAGCGCTATCTCCAGGAACTCAGCATTTTCCATGATGTGGCCAAGGCCCTGACCTCGTCGCTGGACCTGGATTCCATCCTCCAGACCATTATGGAAAAGATGGCGGAATACTTCCGTCCCGATACCTGGTCGCTGCTCATGGTAGATGAGGAACGGGACGAACTCTACTTCGCCATCGCCGTCGGGGATGCCGCGCAAAGCCTTAAAGATATGAGGCTTAAGGTCGGCGAGGGGATTGCCGGCTGGGTCGCCCGCCACGGCGAAGGTTTGGTTGTCCCTGATGTTTACAACGACCAGCGCTTCGCCCGCCGGGTGGATGAAATGACCAAGTGGGAGACACGCTCCATCATCTGCCTCCCTCTGAAATCCAAGCATCGGGTGCTCGCTGTTATCCAGTTGATCAACGTCAACATGGAAGGCTTTGGGGAAAACGAACTCTTCTTCCTGCAAGCGCTCTGCGATTACGCCGCCATTTCCATTGACAACGCCAAGGCGGTGGAGAAGATCCAGGAACTCACCATCACCGACGACTGCACCGGCTTGTACAACGCCCGCCACCTTTACCAGATGCTGGATGCAGAGGTCTACCGCTCAGCGCGCTTCGGGCATGAATTTACCGTGCTATTCATTGACCTCGATCACTTCAAGCAGGTGAACGACACCCACGGCCACCTGGTGGGAAGCAAGCTCCTGGCCGAGGTAGGCAATGCCATTAAAGAAAATCTGCGGCTGATTGATTCCGCCTTCCGTTACGGCGGCGATGAATTCGTGGTCCTTCTGCCTCAGACCGGAAAAGACCAGGCCCTCATCGTGGCCAAGCG
>DATEGI010000002.1:0-5074 GCA_035280205.1 Terriglobales bacterium
GGAGTAAAGCTTCTCGGTTTTTCGGATTCGCGCAAAAGACCGCTTTTATTGTTGCTGCCCCACTTGAGTCGAGCAACTCGCGCAGGCATCTCGACTTGGGTGTGCGCATCTAACCGCCCCAGAGGAGCCGTGCTGGATTCCAGTGCGCCCTCCCTGCTTCCACAATGTCGATCGGCCATCTGCAAGAGACAAGCACGAACAAGACTACTGCCCCGCCGCAAATTGATCGCCAAGCGCTGGCGCGTCGCATTGACGAATTGGGCGAATGGTTCCACAACCTTGATCTCTACGGCGTCCCTACTGCCCCTCATCATTTCTTAGGCGATTTTCCCAACATTAAATGGAAGTACATTGCCTCGGTCGTTCCCCAGGATCTGAGCGGGGCCACCGTGCTCGACATCGGCTGCAACGGCGGCTTCTATTCGCTGGAAATGAAGAAGCGCGGGGCGAAGCGAGTTCTGGGCATAGATGTGGACGACCGCTATCTCAACCAGGCCCGTTTTGCCGCGCGCACGCTGGGCCTCGAGATCGAATTCGAAAGACATTCTGTCTATGATGTGGACCGCATCTCCGGGCAATTTGACTACGTCCTGTTTATGGGGGTGCTTTACCACCTGCGCTATCCGCTGTTCGCTCTGGACAAAGTAGTGAAGAAGGTAGGGGGCAAGCTGTTGTTTCAGACCATGATCCGCGGTTCAGAGCAGGTGCGAACCTGGGAAGAGAACTATCATTTTTGGAATAAAGAGATATTCACTCACCCAGAGTTCCCCTGCATGTACTTCATCGAAAACAGCTATGCCAACGACCCAACCAACTGGTGGCTTCCCAACCGGGGAGCAGCGGAAGCCATGCTGCGCAGTTCCGGTCTGGAGATTGTTGCCCATCCCGAGCCGGAAACCTGGCTCTGTGTTCCCCGGGAGGTCACCCACGGGGGCCAGTACATCCTGGATTTAGAGCTGGCTGGCATCTTATAAGGGGGAACACCGTGCCGCACGACATGCGCGAGGAGAATTATGGTTGAAGCGGTAATGCTCTGGAATGAGCCCAACAACCTGTCCCACTGGGACTTCAAAATAGACACTGACTGGAAGATGTTTGCCGATATGGCGATCCAGGCGGCGCAGGCGGTACGCCAGGTTAATCCGGAGCTGAAGATCGTGCTGGGTGGCATTTCCCCGATTGACCCCAATTTCGTCCAGCTGATGAAATCGCACGGCGTGCTCGACGCCGTGGATATCGTAGCGGTGCACGGTTTCCCCCTGGATTGGAACCACTGGAGCATTCATTCCTGGCCGGACAAGATTGACGAGATTCGCGCCGTCACCAGTAAGCCGGTGTGGGTCTCCGAAGCTGGAGCCTCTTCCTTCGGAGCAGAAGAGGTGCAGGTATTCGGCCTGCAGAAGACAGCTGAGTTACTGCTGCCGCGGGTGGAACGCATCCACTGGTACAGCCTCTTCGACCTGCCGGCCACCTGGACCGCCACCACTCGCCACAAAGAATCGGAAGGCAGCGCCTATTACCGCCACTACTACATGGGACTGGTGCGGGAAGATGGGACTCCCAAGGCGGCGGCTTCCCAGTTTCCCCGCGGGTTAGGCATTTGTCAGTGGTTCCACTTTGAAGATCCGCGCCTGGAATCCGGCGTGGAGTGGCTGCGGCGCCTGGGCGTGCGCCACCTCCGTACCGGCATCAGTTGGGCGGATTCGTTTCGTCCGGCAGCTCAAGATTGGTTCGACCGTCAGATGCGCGCGCTGGAGGAATTCGACACTACCTTAACACTTTGTTTCACTCCCGAGCACCTCGGCCTGCAACCGCACTACACCAGCCCTCCCCGGCATAGCCGCGGCTTTGCCGAGTTCGCAGCGTGGGCAGTCCAACGCTATGCTGCCCCGGGCGCCAAGTCCGCACGCATGGACCATGCCGGACGGCAATTCGTGAGTGAATTCAGCACTCATTGTGTGGACTGACCAGGGCCGGGCCGAAGAAGCGCGGAAAGTTGCAGCCGGGAGCCCGTTGGTGAGAACAGAACAGAGACGCTGACGATCAAAATCGAAGCAAGCAGAGGCGTTCGCTGGCCATGAATTCTGGCCCGCTCCAACCCACGATTCTCTCGCACCCGGGATGGCATCTCAGGAAAGTACGTACCCATCCAAGAAAAACAGTTGCGACGGAGCAAACAGGTCGGCTCTGAAAAATCTGCATTATTCCCTCCGTCGTACCTGTAACGAAAATGAGCAAGAAACGAATCTTAGTTACCGGCGGCGCGGGTTTTGTTGGCTCCCACCTCGTGGACGCTTTATTAGAGCGCGGCCACGAGGTGCGGGTTTACGACAACCTGACGCCGCAGGTACATGACGACGGTTTGCCCAGCTATTTTCCCCGGGACGTGGAACTGATGCAGGGGGACATGCGCCACCAGGAGCGGGTGCGCGAGGCGGTGCGCAATATGGATGTGGTGTTCCACCTTGCTGCCGCCGTCGGCGTAGGTCAATCCATGTACGAAATCGCGCACTACATGGGCGCGAATACCCAGGGAACCGCCAATCTGTTGCAAGCCCTCCTCGACACCCGCTGCCGGGTGGAGAAGCTGATAGTCGCCTCTTCCATGTCCATCTATGGCGAAGGCAAGTACGTTTGCCCGGCTTGCGGCGAGATGGCGCCTTGCCCGCGTCCACTCTCGCAGTTGAAGCAGAAAACCTGGGAAGCCCTGTGCCCTTTGTGCGGCGCGGCCCTGCGACCCGTGCCTACCGACGAAGGCAAGCCCCTGCAGGCTACCTCCATCTATGCGCTTTCCAAGAAGGACCAGGAAGAAATGGTGTTGCTGTTCGGTCGTACCTATCAGGTCCCGGCGGTGGCGCTGCGCTACTTCAATATCTACGGCTCGCGGCAGGCGCTCTCTAACCCCTACACGGGAGTGGCGGCCATATTTGCTTCCCGGCTGATGAACGGCAATCCACCTTTGGTGTTTGAGGATGGCGAGCAGATGCGGGATTTTGTGAGCGTCCACGACGTGGTCGCCGCTGATCTCCTGGCAATGGAGCGCCCACAGGCCGACGGCATGGCCTTGAATATCGGTTCTGGGCAGCCCATCGCCATCCAGCAAGTAGCGGCGGAGTTGGCCAGGGCGCTGGGAACGGACCTACCCCCGCAGATCACCGGTAAGTACCGTGCCGGCGACATTCGCCACTGCTTCGCCGACATTTCACAGGCGGAAAAGGTGCTGGGCTATCGCCCGCGGGTAAAGTTTGGCGAAGGAATTCAGGAACTGGTGCAGTGGCTGGGTTCGCAAAAGGCGGTGGACCGCTCCTCGGAAGCAGTGGAGCACCTCACCACCTATGGACTGGCCGCCTGAACCGGCGCCTGAAATTGGCTCCCTTATGTCGGACTTGTCCGACGACCCTGGATAGAGGGACCGGGAATTAAGAGAAAAGCATGCGGAAACCACAGTCATTTCGTTCGGTCCTGATCTTCGGTGGAGCCGGCTTCATTGGCTCCAATTGGGCGCGGTACCTGCTGGAACACACGGATGCCAAGGTGCATCTGTACGACAATCTTTCGCGAAATGGGATCCGCCATAACCTGGAGGACTTGCAGCGCCTTGCCGGCCGCTCGGGAAGGTTGCAGATCACCATCGGCGACGTGCGCGACAGCAACATGGTGCAGCGCGCTGTGCGCGCCGCCACCGAGGTGTATCACTTTGCTGCCCAGGTGGCGGTCACGACCTCGGTTTCAGAGCCGCGCCTCGACTTCGACGTAAATGTCTGCGGAACTTTCAATATTCTGGAGGCGGTACGCAGAACCGGCTGCCGGCCTTTTCTGCTTTTCACCTCCACCAACAAAGTGTATGGCGAGCTGAACTCTCACCGCCTGGTGGCCAGCAGCACTCGTTACAGCTACGCCGATACCAGCGGCATCTCCGAGAACCAGCCCCTGGACTTTCATTCTCCTTATGGCTGCTCGAAGGGCGCGGCTGACCAGTATGTGCACGACTACGCCCGCATCTACGGCATTCCTACCGTGGTGTTCCGCATGTCCTGCATCGCAGGGCCGCAGCAGTTCGGAAACGAAGACCAGGGCTGGGTGGCCCACTTCCTCTATTCCGCGCTGCAGAACAGCCCCATTGTGATTTACGGTGACGGCCGTCAGATTCGTGACGTCCTCTGCGTGGAGGACCTGCTGCGGGCCTTCGATGCTGTTCGTGTAAATCAGAAAAACACTGCCGGGCAAATTTATAACATCGGCGGCGGTGCGCAGAATACTGTTTCCCTTGTCGAACTCATGGAGGAAATTAAACTGCTCACTGGCCGCAAGCTGGAGTATGAAACCTGCCCCATGCGCCCCGGCGACCAGTTGGTATATGTCACCGATTTCACCAAGCTGCGCCGCGATACCGGCTGGCAGCCGCAAATCCGCCTGCGCGAGACCCTGGAAAAAATGTACTGCTGGTGGAAGCGCAATCGTGAGCTTTTTGCGGCTTCTCCGGTTGCGGAGCGCCTGCCTGGAACCGCCTTGGAGCAGGTGCCGGGAGTGGCCGCGTGAGATACGCGCTCGTCAATCCCAATTGGGACTTTACCGGCTCCACCTACTTCGGCTGCCAGGAGTCGCATTATCCTCTAGAACTGCTTTTCAGCTTTGACAAAATTCACGACGCCGGGCACGAGCCCATGCTCATTGACGCCCAGCTCCACAAGCTCAAGCTCGAAGAGGTGAAGCATCAACTCGAGGGCTTTGAGCCTGATTTCCTCGTGATCCCTACCGCGCCTTCATACCTGTTCTGGCGGTGTCCTCAGCCTGAGCTGCGCGTGCCACAACAATGGTTTGCCGGGTTGGGTGAAAAATCGGTGCGAGTGGCCATTGGTCCCCATCCTTCCGCAACCCCCAGCGCCACCCTGCGCAAGCTGCAGTGCGATGTGGCCATGCGTGGTGAACCGGACTACACCCTGGCTGAGCTGGCTTCTAAACCTTGGTCGCAGATTGACGGCTGCTGCTGGCGCGATCACAACGGAGAGCACCTCAGCGCCAGCCTTGGTGTGGCCGACATGAAGGGCCTGGGCGCGCTCGATTTCAGGAATTA
>DATEGI010000003.1:0-3411 GCA_035280205.1 Terriglobales bacterium
TGAATTTGATGGTCCCACTCACCGAGCCAACGGTGCTGGGATCAATGGTGGCCGTCGCTTTGGGGGCGGCGGCGCTTTGCTCTTCCTCGTTGCTGGCTTGCTTCTTGCTGCAGCCGGCAAGCAGCATCAGGCCGAGCAGGAGAGACAATCCTGCCGTGACAATCCAGAGTTTCCTATTCATGACGTCGGTGCACCCTTTCTGAAGGTTTGAACGAGCCCTTTACAAACTATCTATATTAACGCGAACGGCGACTCCGGGCATTATCGCGAGCCGCCGCTCAAAGAAGCCCGTGCGGAATTGGGAGTGGCGCGCAAAGCCCCACTCACCCGCTTGCCGCCGCGCGGCGCGCTGTTCGACGCTTTCTTGGCTGGCGCTGCGCCCCGCGGCATCATGCCCGTCAGCTTGTGTTGCTCTTCCGGCGTCAACTGGAAGATGTAACGCATCAGCAGCGCGTTCTGGTCCTGCTCATAGCCCTGGAACGAGGGCGGCGTCGGCCCGGAAAAGACCCAGTGCCCGCTCTGCTGCCGGAACAGGCCCGAAGGCATGGATGTGCCCGGGCTAATTGCTTGCGGATCGAGCAGCCAGCGCGCCACCCAGTTCGGCTTCAGGCGGTCCTTGGCCAGCAGGAAGTTGGGCGCGGTGGCGAACTTGTCGTGCGCCGGATCGCCCGTCGCATGGCACTTCAGGCAGGGCGCCGCCTGGCTCGTGAACAGGCTGCGCGCCATGTCCGTTTCCTTCGCCGTCAGCACCGGCACCTGCTCCGGCAGGTACGGCATCGGCTGCTTGGAGAGCGCCTGGAAGAAGCGCACCAGCACCCGGATTTCGTGATTCGAGAAGTAGAAGGTAGGCATGTGCGCCTTCAAATACGGGCGCACGCCGTTGCGATTGGTGTCGGTTATGCTGAGCGCGGGATTGGCCAGGAATCTCTCCAGCCACTGCGGGCTCACGCGCGCGCCCTCGGTCAGCAGCTTGGGCGGCAGTTGTTCTTTCCAGTCCGGATCCTGGTAGCGCTTCATGCCCATCAGCACCGTCTGCTGTCCAGGATAGAACTGATGGCAGCCCATGCAGTTGTACTTGCGCACGATCCACCAGCCTTCCTGGATGTCGTGCCGCTCGTCCTCGGGGTCGTATTGGAAGCTGGCCGGGATGGCCGAGGTATCTTCGCTGCCTACCAGGAATGTGGTGAGGGCGCGAATCTGCTCCGGAGTGAGGTGCGGATTAGGCATGCGCAACTTGTCGGTATCCGACTTGAGCATGCCTTTATCGAAAATGTTGGGCTCAGCCAGTTTGTGCTCGAAAAAGCCCTTCAGCGTGTACCAGGGAGCCTTGGCCGGGCCCTCCGGCAGGCGAGCGCGGTCCACCGGGTCCGTAATGGGCTCGCCTTCGCCGCGCTGCGCCATGTCGGTAAAGAGCGCGAAATCAAGGCGCTCAATGGGCTTGCTGCCTTCCTGGGTCAGTTCGGTTCCGATGCCGCGTTCCTCCTCAAAGCCGGAAATCTCGTGGCAACCGGCACATCCGAACTGGCGAATCCACTTTTCACCCTCCGCCTTCAGCTTGGGGTCTTCCATGTAGGAGGCGTCGGGATAAGAGCTCGGGTCCTTTTCCTTGAGCGTGATCAGATAGCTGGCCACATCCTGCGCGTCCTGCTGGCTCAGGCGCAGGCTGGGCATGACCGTCATGTTTTCCACCTGCAATTCGTGGCCGTCGTTGGGGCAGGTGGTGTGGTCCATATCGAACTGGTAGGACAAGCCGTGCTTGGCGTAATCCTCCGGTCCGATGTCCTTCTTCTCATACGGGCAGTACGGGCGGATGCGTTCGCGCGGATTATGCACCCAGCGTACCAGGTAGTCGTAGTTGGCCTTTTCGCCCACCCGCGTCAGGTTGGCTGCAAAGTCGCCGCCCTGCATTTGGTCGCCTTCTCCAATGGAATGGCAGGCGAGGCAGCCGCGGGTTTCGAACAGTTCTTTGCCGTGCGCCGCATCACCCGGCGCCGCATGTGGAAGCGGGTCCTTTAGCGCGGTCTGCCAAAGGTAAGCGGCGATGGACCGGATCTGCTCATCATTGAGCCGGAAGTTCGGCATCTTGGTGGTGGGCCGGAAATCCGTGGGCTTGTGCAGCCACACCGGAATCCAGTTGCGGTTCAGCTTGGCGCGGATTTCTTTCAGATTGGGCCCGACCTTCTTCATGTCGCGCATCAGGTCGCGCGTTTGCAGGTCAAGCTGGTGGATCTGCCCATCCAGCTTGCTGTTATCCACCTTCAGCGTTTCCGCCTTGGTGTACAGAAGATTGGCGCTGGTGTTGTCCGGAGCCTGGTCGCCTTCATGAGTGTATTCAGCGGCCATTTTCAGGTTGTCAATCTTCTGCTGTTCCAGTTGCTTGATCTGCTGGTCCACTCCGCGCAGGTCTTCGGGCTCCGAGTTGTAGCCCTGATACTTGTGGCAGCCCATGCAGCCGCGCTGCTCGAACAGGAATTTGCCTTCGCTGATGGTCTGTCCAGCGTTGCCGGCGATCAGCACCATGTCGCGCGAGTGGCAGTTCTGGCAGCCCGCCTCCACGTTTTCTTTTGGAAACAGCGGCCACAGCCAGTGCTCGTAATTGCCGTGCGCCTTCACCACGCTGGTGGTGGCGCGCCCGTTGCCCTGGTGGCAGGTGGAGCAGCCGAACTTGTCCGGATCGTGAATGGTGAGCAGTTCCTCGTTGGAGTGGCTTACGAAGGCGCGCGCGTAGTCATCCGGCTTTTGCCCGGGGGCGGCCATGTCCGCCGCCGTGATCTTCAGTGGCTCGCGAATGCCCAGGTGGCAGGACTCGCAGCGGTCCACCATGATGGGATTGCCGCTGTTGCGCGGGTCGGGAATTACCACCTGGTGGATAGCAGGGGAAAGCTCCTCTACCTTGTTCTCCAGTCCGGTTACCTGCGTCGGGGTCAGCGAGACCATGTGGTCGGAAACGTACTGTTCCATCTCCGTGTTGATCGCGGTAACGGGCTTGAGCACATCGCCCAGTTGGCTGTTGGCCGCGGTGCGCTGGTCCTTCAGCCCGTTGTACTCCGCTTCCAGTTGCTCGTAGTTGTATTTCTTTCGGCTCCCATCAGGGAATACCACAGTGAACAGCTGCTGCTCCCACTTATCCAGTTTTTGCTGTTTGCTGCGCTTGGAAGCGGGGTCGGTGTCGGTCTCGATGTCGTACGTCTCGGCGCTCACATACGCGCGCTTGTCAGTGAAAACGCTCTGCACCGCCAGAATCTGCGCGCTCAAATCGCTGATCTGCTGGTTCAATCGGGTGATCTGAGGCTTGGCCTGCTCCGACGCCTGCTTGTACTGCTCCTGCAGCTTCTGGTAGTCGGGGCTGGATTCCACTTCCTGCTGCGACTTGCGCGACTTCGCCCGCGTCGTCTTCAGGAAAGCGCTGTA
>DATEGI010000004.1:0-10482 GCA_035280205.1 Terriglobales bacterium
CTGCGGGGCATCTCCGGAACCTGCCAGCAGAAAAAAGGTGCCTGGGCTTGCACCGAGCAGGTCCAGGCCCTTCTAGCTTTCAATCTCCCATCCTTGGCTTAGGCAGCCGCTTTTTTGCCGGTTATGAGCCGCACAATCAGCGTGAGGATGATCGCCCCAAAGATCGCGACAATGATGGTGTAAATCATGCCCCCGCTTGCGGCCAGGCCGAGCCGCGACATGACAAAGCCCCCGATCAGGGCTCCGATGATGCCGACCACGATGTCCATGATGAATCCGTAGCCGGCGCCGCCCATGATTTTGCCTGTGGCCCACCCCGCGATCAGACCCACAATGACCCACCACAGTATCGTCATACTGTGCCTCCTTAGCGGCGGGAATTCTGCGCCTGGAGGGCAGGAATGTCAACATTCGCCGCGGGGGATGCCCACTTATGCGTCGCGCAGGGCGATCATCGGGAATGCGGCTGGCCACAACCGCCACAGCGAATAAGAGCAGAGGCACCAGCACGAATACCCCAGATCATGCGGGCGCACGCCATATAACAGGTTCGCCATGGTGGAGGCGGCGGAAGCGGAGAACACCACGCCGGAGAGGATTCCGATGCCGGTTAGGCGCACGCTCTTCTGCGGGTTGTGCACCTGGTAGACGGCGGTAAACTCACGTGAAGCTGAGGAGAACACAATGATTGCAAGGATTTGGCAGGCACGAACCCGGCCCGGCATGGGTAAGTCTTACATGTCATATCTGGAACAGACTGGTCTGAAGGAATACAAAGCCACTGAAGGCTGCAAAGATGTTCTCGTCCTGACCCGGGAGATCGGAGATGTTACCGAGTATCTCTTAATGACGCTTTGGGAGAGCATGGACGCGGTGCGTCGTTTCGCCGGGGCGGAACCGGAGCGCGCGGTTTACTATCCGGAAGACGATCGTTACATCCCGGAAGAAGAGCGGACGCCGTATGTGCGGCATTATGAGGTGCGCGGCGACATTTGAAGCGCCCTCGATCGTTTTTAAGCTCTGGCAAAAATCCGATTTTCAAAGAGTGCAGCTGCAGGAACCATGATTAGCAAGGTTTGTTCTGGGAAAGTGGTGCTACGATCTATGCTGATCGGCTTGGGAAGTTGTATTGGCTATCGGAGCGGGCATGTATTGCGGCCGGTGTGGGACTTCCAACCAGGAAGGCACCCAAATCTGCAGGACCTGCGGCACATCGCTAGCGGCTGCTGTGATTGCTGATGGCAGCGTCAGTCCTAGTGCGAATACCAGTGGCAAGGCAATCACAAGCCTGATTTGTGGTCTCTTTTGCTGGCTTCTGCCTGCAGCCATTCTGGCAATTGTGTTCGGCCACATTTCCCGCTCCGAAATTGCGCGCAGTCGAGGGCGTTTGAAGGGCTCGGGCATGGCCCTGGTGGGCTTAATCTTGGGCTACGCCGGAATTTCGATGATTCCGTTCCTGATTGTCGCCGCGATTGTCATTCCCAATCTGCTGCGTGCGCGGATCAGCGCGAATGAAGCCTCGGCAGTTGCCTCGGTCCGGGCTCTCGATGAGGCCGAACTGTCGTATAAGGCGGCATACCCCACCGTTGGTTACGCGGCGCATTTGAGTAATTTGGGTGGTGTGCAGCCCTGTACGGCATCACCGGAAACTGCGTGTCTGCTGGACGACAGGTTGGCCACAGCAGAAAAGAACGGCTACAAATTTGAGGCGATAGGTTCCAACCCGGCAAGCGGCGTCAACACCATTTACGTTGTGGGTGGCGCACCTTTGGCTTTCAATCAGTCCGGGGTGCGCAGATTCTGCTCCACAGAAGACCGGGTTACCCGCTGGGACGTTAACAGCGAACGGAGCACAATTCCGCCTGACCACGAGCGGTGCCAACAGTTCGCACCTATCTAGCGATAGCAGAAGGAATCGGCGCGCGAGCGCAGCCAGTGAACATCCGAGGCGAGAGGCCTGCCTTGAGCTTGCCGCGGAAAATGCTTGCAGTACAAAGATTCTCGTCGCTACCCGCGCACGTTGATCTTAGAAAACGTGAGCACGGCGCGGCCCGAGGTGGGGCGGCCGAACTGGGTGGCGGGCCGGAAGGTGGTCAGAATCAGGGTGCGGTTCAACTCGGGCAGAATCTTGTCCGAATCCTTGGGGCCGGAGAGAATGCGGTAATCCTCCACCCGGCCGGTAGCGTCGACATAAGCCTCCACCACCAGCGAATCCGTATTAATGGAGCCCACACCCATACCGGTGAGCCCGGAAGACTGCAGCCGTGGCGGCGTGTAGAACATGAGCGGAACATCCTCGCTGGAAGCCTGCAGGGGCGAGGGCAGGGCAAAGAAGCCGAGCAGCAGGCCGAACACCACGACGGCGGCGGCGGCGCCTATTGCGGCGGGGACAATGATGGCATCCAGAGCATTCTGCAGACGAATCCACATGCCGGCGAAGTAAGGCCGGCGCACGGCAGCGGCTTCCTGGGAAATGGCTACCCGCAGGCGCAGCGCCAAGTCGGGGGGAGCCTGCTTGCGCCCCAGCATTCCCAGCAGCCGCTGGGAATGAGTGAGCAGCGTGTATTCGCGGCTGCACTCGGCGCAAGTGTTCAGGTGCTCGCGGACGGCGCGCATCTGTTTGCCACTCACCGCCCCGTCCAGGTAGGGCGAGAACAATGTTTTTGCCTGGGTGCAATTCATGACGTCACCTCAAGCTGGCCGGCTGCGTCCAGCCTTCCCGTCGCCCGCGGGGGCTTGCGCGTTTCCGGCAGCAGCAGCCCCAGCTGCGGACCGGCCTGGCGAATGTACTCCGCCAGCCGCTGTTTCAAAGCTTCTCGTCCGCGCGTGAGCCGCGATTTTACCGTCCCCAAGTTGGTCTGGGTGATTTCCGCAATCTCCTCGTAGGACATCTCCTCCAGATCACGCAGGATCAGGGTGGTGCGGTACGGTTCCGGAACATGCTGCAGTTCCTGCTCCACCCGCGCCCGCACTTCTTCATGCATTACGTTCTCGAAGGGAGATTCCCGCGGATCTACCAGTTCTGCCCGCAGTTCCTGCCGATCCAGATCCTGCTCGAGCCCATCCACCGAGGTTTCACGCGCCTTATGGCGGAACCACCAGCGCCGATGATTGGAGGCTTCGTGCACCGCGATGCGATAGATCCAGGTTTTCAAGCTTGATTGCCCGTTGAAATTTTTCATGCCCCGGAACACCTTAAGGAAGACTTCCTGCACGGTGTCAGCAGCATCCGCTGGTTCGTTCACGATGTGATAAACCAGGCTGTAAATGGGCTGATGATATTGGCCGATGAGCCACGAGTAGGCTTCTTCGGACCCGGCTTTGAGTTCCGCCACAATGGCGGATTCCTCTGCCCGAATCCCAATCACACTCGCCAGATCTCCCAAGGTTATGGCTCCCGCTCCTGCTTTCGCGGCAACAACCCTCATTATAGGATCTCCGGGTCGCAACTCCTAGGGATCAGACTGTCCCTGGTCCTTTCACCCTGTAACCATAGACCCCACAAGCGGTTCCGGAGTTCCCGACAAAAGTACCGCAATTACAGATATTTAGCGGCGAGGTGCCAGCGAAAGTAATCGGGAAGTGGTTACGGAATGCCAAAACAAGCGAGGAATCGGGAGTCAGGGCTCAGGAGTCAGCAGGGCGACGAATCGCTGACTCCTGACTACCGACTCCTGACTAAGGTCTTTACTGCGGATTGTTGCTCTTGGGCGCAGGCGGGTTGGCGGCAGGCTTCTGGTCCGCCTGGCCATCGGCCGGCTTTTTGACAGCATGCTTGACGGCCTTCTTTTTGTGCACCGGCTTCTTTTCCGGTTCGTTGTCGTCAACGACAACTTTCTTGGGAGGAGCGGCCTGGGCCGCTGCTTGCGCGGCCCGCACCTCGGTGCGCAGGTGAGCCAGTTCGGTTTCCTTACTGCTAGCCAGAGTGGCTACCCGGTCGGCAAGTTCGCGGCGAATCTGTTCCACCCCATTCAGGTCGTTGCCGACTCCCTCGTATTCATCACGCGGTCCGAAGGCGCCGGCGGATTCGGCGACGGAGCTGAGCACGTCATAGAGCGCGTCCAGGTTGCGGTAAAGCGTGAAGCTGGCAGCGATGTCATCGGGATTGCTGCGTACTGCGCTGATCATGCCCGGTAGGGCGGTTTCCAGGTTGCGCAGAATGGATTGGCGGTTGCCTTCTGCCTGCTGCTTGGCGCCGCCGGGAGCCTTCCATTTATTGATACGGAGACGGCTGAGATCTGCGGCGGTGGAGGTAGCCGTGGACTCCAGTTGCGACATCAGCGCGTTGACCTGGTTGGCGGTGGCATAGGGCACGGGCGGTGGTGGGGTGGCGCTTTGCCCGCGTGCCTGGGCCGCCATCGGCAAGCTGCCCAGTGCCAGGAGCAGGAAGAAGATGAAGTTGGCTTTCATGGCGTGGTTTCCTTGTGCCCGCTTGCACCCGGCCCTATTCGACCCGGCGTTTCGCACATCATGTCAGCATAAACGCTTTGCGGCTGTTTGGGGAAGTGAGGCGCGAGGAGCCGGGAGCCAGCGGCTATTCGTAGCGCAGCGCCTCAATGGGATCGAGATTAGCGGCCCGAACGGCGGGAATCAGCCCGCTGACAATGCCCACCACGCCCAGAATCACAATCGCGATCAGCAGGACATTGAGCGAAACAGCGAGGTGAATGTCGCCGGCGCTGGCGTGCTTGGCCATGGCGCTATAGAGCGTAAGGGAGCCGATGCTGTAAGCCGCCACATAAGAGAGGATCATGCCGAGCACGCCACCGGCGACGGTAATTAGCAGCGCCTCGCTCAGGAACTGGAAGAGGATATCGCACCGGCGCAGTCCCAGCGCTTTAGCCATGCCGATTTCGCGCGTGCGCTGCGCCACGGCTACCAGCATGATGTTCATCAGTCCAATGCCGCCGATGCCCAGGGTCAGCGTGCCGATAAAGCCGAGCAGCACCTTCAGCCCGGTGGTGATGATGACAAACTGCTTCAATTGCCTGCGCAGATCGAAGATGAATACGGCGCGCTGGTCCTTGGGATCGAAGCCGTGCACCAGCCCCAGGGTCTCGCGCACCGACTTGACCACCGCCTCGTTGGCCAGGCCGTTATAGTCCAGCCAGATGCCACCCAAGTAGCGGGTGTCATCGAGCGCCCCCATGGCCGAGTAGGGGATGTAGACGACGCGATTAATGTCATTGTCTCCCTCCTGCATGCGGGGCTGGAGCAGGCCGACGACTTCGAAGCTCACGCCGGAAATGCGAATGGTGTGGTCGATGGCGGGCGCGCCGGAAAACAGTTTATCTTTGATGTCGGTGGTCAAGACGGCGACACGGGCATGGATCTCGGCCTCGCGCTGGGTAAAGAAGCGGCCATCGGCCAGTTTCAGCGCCCAGATGTGCTGCGCACCGGGATCAATGCCCGTGACCGACACGTTGGCTACGCGGTCCTGGTATTGCACATTGAAATTCTTGTCCAGCTCGCGCGAGATGTGGAGGATGAGAGGAGTGCTGCTGCGCAGGTCATCAATGTCGTCGCTGGTGAGGCGGATCTGCCGCCCGGCCTTGCTGCCTCCCACCTGCAGCGAGGTGCGGCTGGGAAAAATGCCCACCGCCTTGGAGCCATAGCTGCTGAAAATGTTGTTGACGGCGGTGCCGAAGCCATTGCCGTAGGCCAGCAGCAGCACCACCGTGGCAATGCCCCAGGCCATCCCCAGCAGGGTGATGAAGGTGCGCCGCGGGTTCCAGCGGAGAGCCTCGAGCGCCTCGCCCAGGATTTCGCGCTTCTTCATTCCTGCCTCAGCGCCTCCACCGGTTCCAGCATGGCCGCCTTGCGCGCGGGATAAAGTCCGGCCGCGGTGCCGGCCAGTGCCAGTGCGCCCACGGCGATTACGGCCGACCAGGCCACAATCCTGGGCGGGTCAAACCCTTCCGGCGCCGGCATGCCGCTCAGCAGATGGGTGAGCAGCGCCGCGCCGCCAATGCCGATGCTGCCGCTCACCAGGGTAAGCAGCGCTCCTTCCAGCGTGAATTGCAGAAGGATGTTGCGCCGCGTGGCGCCCAGCGCCTTGCGAATGCCGATCTCGCGAGTGCGTTCGCTGACCGTGACCAGCATGATGTTGATGACGCCGATGGCGCCCAGCCCCAGCGTGATCAGCCCCACGCTGCCCAGAAACCAGTCCATGACGGTGAAAATCTTGAGCACCATGTCGAAGCTCTGGACGCTGTCCCACTCGTCGAAGGCGTCTTCGTTGCGCCAGTCGAAGCCGTGGTTGCGCGCCAGGATGCGGTGCACCTGCAGCTTGGCGTCTTCGTGCAGCGCACGGTTGCGCGGCTGGTAATTGATGTAGGAAACGGCGTTCAGCGTTTCCCCAACATTTTGCGCGGGGAAGAGATCGTGCATGGCGGAGTAGGGAAGGAACATGCGCAGGTTAAAATCATTATTTTGCCCATGGCCGATGCGCTGCAGAATTCCGATCACCTGGAAACGAACGCCGTTCAGCAGGATGTAGCTGCCCACCGCCTCCTCGTGAGGAAACAGAATGCGGCGCGCCTCGTCGCCCAGCACCAAGACCTGGAGCTTTTGTGCTTCATCATCGAGGTTAAGCCAGCGGCCGGCGGCGATGGGCAGATAACGGATACGGTTGTAGTTGGGCGTGACCCCCTGCACCTGGCCGTTGGTGGACGTGTAGTCGCTTACGGCCTGGATGTCGCTGCGCTGCAGGACGGGCGAAACTTCCTTAACTGCGGGGGCTTCCGAGGCGATATCCAGATAATCCTTTTGCGTGAGGTAGTACTGGCGCATGCCCACGAAGCTCCCCTGAATGCTGGGTGCGCGCCCGGGGAAAACAAACATGACGTCTTCCCCCAGGGTAGACATCTCGCGCCGGTTGCCGGAGCGAAAACCTTCTCCCACGCCCACCAGCAGGAGCAGAGAACCGACTCCCCAGGCAATGCCGAACATGGTGAGGAAGGAACGCAGCTTGTGGGCCCAAAGGGCGCGGAAGATTTCCCCCAGCGTGTCCGACAAGGTCCGCATAAGACGGCTCTCTGCCTATTCTAGACAACACGGCTGCGGGAGGCGGAGAAGGGGAGAAGAAAGTGCGTCAAGAAGCGCAAAAGCGTGCCAGAACCTGCTTTGAATTTGCGCGCGGCGCATCCAATCATGTATACAACCGCTTGGCCTTACGGGCGGTGAAACGCAGCACGTCGGGGAAAATCCGAAATACTTACGTGCCGTTGCCACAACAGGTGTGACGTGCGACTAATTGCTGGGGCGAATTAGTTCGACCTCATCCGCACGTGTTATCGGGCGCTACCTTCGGCCCACAGCGCGAGCAGAGACAGCCCAAGCCTGTGGGAGCGACAGCTGCGGCAGCGCCCGGCCAGAATTGAATGCGGGGCGGAGAATATCAGCTGCGCCCCTATCCACCCCATGATTTCGCTTTCTGTTCTGATTTTGTAAATTTCCTTTACAAACCGATTCGGCGATCTCAAGTCTAAGATCCTCAATGGTTTAGATTGATGGCTTGGGGGAAAAGTGGTCCCAAATTGGGAAATTCGTCAGGCGCCAGCCTGCGCCTTCTGGCCCCCGGCGAGTTGGCGAACCGTTGCGATAAATGCCGTGGTCGCCCGCGGCAGGGTGCGGTCGCGGCGGTAAGCCAGCCCAAGCTCCCGGAACAGTTGCGCATCTTGCAGTGGGATGAGTTTGACCAGGCCGGCTCTCACCTCGTCGCGGGCAAAGCTGGCGCTGATAAGGGAAATGCCCAGCCCGGCGGCCACGAAGCTCTTGATCATGCCGATGCTGGGCAGCTCCATTCTTACGTGCAGGTCGGCGTTAAAGGGGCGGAAAATCTTGTCCAGCATGCGCCGGGTATGCCCGGTTTTGGGAAACAGCAGGGGTTCCTTGGCAATATCGCGCACGCTCAGAACATCGCGCCGGCCCAGGGGATGGTCGCGGCTGACCATGACCATGAGCTGATCGCGGAAAATGGACTGTACCTTCAGGCTGGGAGATTTGACCGGCAGGCTGACAATGCCCACATCAATGGCGCCGTTTTCCAGCTTTTCCACGATCTTGTAGGTGAAATTGCGGTAGATGCTGATCTGCACCTGGGGATGCTGGCGGCAATACTCGGCGAAAACCGGCGGCAATACATAGAGGCAGGTGGCCTCGTTGGCACCGATGAGCAGCGTGCCACGCGGGGTCTTACCCTGGTCGGCGATGGCCATCAGGGAATCGTCTTTCAGCTTCAACAGGCGCTCGGCGTAGTCGTGCAGGACGCGTCCGGCGGGAGTGAGCCGCACCAGCTTGCCGGAGCGGTCCAGTAGCTTGCTGCCGTATTCCTGCTCCAACTGGCGGATCTGCGCGCTCACCGCCGACTGCGAGCGGAAGACCTTTTCGCCGGCGCGCGAAAAACTTCCCAGCCTGGCAACCTCCAGGAACGTAACCAGCTGATCGAAATCCATGATTTGGTCGTGATTATAGTCTGCGGTTGTTCGTTCGTCTGTGACGGCAGCAAAGGCGCAGTCGCAAATGATGTGCAATATGGGTGGGAGAAACCGGGAGCATGATTCGGGGAAACTCTGATTAAGTTGGGCGAGATTCCCTCAGCGGCTGAAGCCGCGACGATTTTTTCGACGTTTTGGACGGCCTGAAGGCCGTCCCTTTCAAAGCCAGAGCGTTGATGAGAGTTTTCTTAGCTGGTGACGCAGGGCAGAGCGGCTTGCTGCCAGGCGTCGAAGCCGCCGACAACGTTGCTGACATTGTTATAGCCTGCACGCAGCAGCAGGCTGCAGGCGATGGCGCTGCGGTAGCCGCTCTTGCAGTGCACGGCCAAAGGCTTACCGTTATCCAGCCGCGGAAGTTCGGCGGCAAAGCGATCGAGAGGCCACAAGCGGGCGCCGTCAATGTGGCCGGCTTGCCATTCGGTTTCGCGGCGGACATCGAGCACCTGCAAGCCGTCCTTGAGTTCGACCAATTCCGCCGCCGTCATCTGCGGCACCGACGCGAGGGGAAATGCCGCCTGCGTCCACTCGTCAACTCCGCCGGGCAGGCAACCGGCACATTCTTCAATGCCCACGCGAGCCAGGCGCAGGCGGCTCTCCTCCAGCTTCTCTGGCGACTCCGCGATCAGCACTGGCCGGCCTTCCAAGCCCAAAATGATGCCGGCCCAGGTAGCGAACTGGCCGGAAAGAGCGATGTTGATGGAGCCAGGGACGTGGCCGGCGGCGAACTGCTCGGGTGAGCGCGTGTCCAGCACATTTGCGCCCTGTTCAATCATGGAGCGCAATTGTGCCGGCGCGATTGTCGGCAGCGGCGGCAACTCCTCCAGGGCCGGCGCGCCTTCGCGGTTGAGTTCGGCATCCTGTACGAAGTAAGCGGGACGGGGTGGCAGGTTGGCAGTAAGTTGTTGTACGAACTCCTCGCGGCTGGGCACCTGCAGCGCGGGATTGGTCAGGCGCTCAGTGCCGATGCTGGAGAAACGGTCGGCACGCATGTTGCGCCCGCACAGTGAACCCGCACCATGCGCGGGATACACCAGCACGTAGTCGGGCAGGCGCAGCAGCTTTTCGTGCAGGCTGTCATAGAGCATGCCGGCCAGTTGCTGAGGAGTGTATTGGCGGGAAAGATCGGGGCGGCCGACGTCGCCTATGAACAAAGTATCGCCGGTCAGCACCAGCGCTGGCTCGGGCGACTTGGCCATATCGCGCACCACCAGGCACACCGCTTCGGCGGTGTGTCCCGGGGTTTCCAGGGCGGTGATGCGCACGTCGCCAAAGCGCACCTCAGAGCCATCGCGCAGCGGCACGTGGGGAAATTTCGCGCCGGCACGCTCGCCAATATAGATATTGGCGCCGGTGCGCGCAGCCAGTTCTTTATGGCCGGAGACAAAGTCGGCGTGCAGGTGGGTTTCGAAGATATGACGGATCTTGAGACCTTGTTCCTGCGCGGCTTGCAGGTAGATGTCCACATCGCGTTGCGGGTCAACCACCGCCGCTTCGCCCGCTGACCCCAGCATGTAGGACGCGTGCGCCAAGCAAGCCAGGTAGAACTGTTCGAAGTACATCCCCCACACCCCCGGTGTGGGCGATTGTAGCCCAAAAGCAGCGGTCAGCACTCAGCAATCATCACTGAAGGCTCTTAGCTGTTGGCACTTGGCATTTAGCCAGGTTTCAAGGTTTTAGAGTTTCAAGGTTTCGAACCTGCGACTTTGAGGCGAAGTTCGAAATTGATACTTTGAAGCTTACTGCTCAACAGCCGGACGCGTGGGCTGGCGTGTTGTTGATCACCTCTTCCAGTTTGACCGCACGGTGGTGCGCATTCGTCTTGCCATGCTCCAGCAAGGATTTCAGCCGCACCAAGTCATCATCGAGCGCGTGCTTGGGGTCAGCCGCAAAAATGGTTGCAATGGCGTGCCCAATTGCGCCCGCCGGTGGCACATAAGCCAGGCGAATGTGCACGCGCGTGCCAGCATTTTCAGTGTCGAGTTGC
>DATEGI010000005.1:0-8923 GCA_035280205.1 Terriglobales bacterium
ACGGCCACGCCGCCCACCAGCTTCGCCAGCCGCTCCTGCAGCTTCTCGCGGTCGTAGTCGCTGGTGGTTTTATCAACCTGGGTGCGGATCTCCTTCACCCGACCTTCGATCTCGGTGTGCTTGCCGCGGCCTTCCACGATGGTGGTGTTGTCCTTGTCCACCGTGACTTTCTTGGCCCGGCCCAGGTCAGACATCTGCACGTTCTCCAGCTTGATGCCCAGGTCTTCGGTGATGGCCTTGCCGCCGGTGAGGATGGCGATGTCGCCCAGCATGGCCTTGCGGCGGTCGCCAAAGCCCGGCGCCTTGACGGCGATGGCCTGCAGCGTGCCGCGCAGCTTGTTGACTACCAGAGTGGCCAGAGCTTCGCCTTCCACGTCCTCAGCGATGATCAGCAGCGGCTTGCTGCTCTTGGCGATCTGCTCCAGCAGGGGCAGCAGGTCCTTCATGGAGCTGATTTTCTTTTCGTGGATCAGGATGTAGGGATCCTCGAGCACCGCTTCCATGCGCTCGGGGTCGGTGACGAAGTAGGGGGAGAGATAGCCGCGGTCGAACTGCATGCCTTCGACCACGTCCAGCTGCGTCTCCATGGTCTTGGACTCTTCCACGGTGATGACGCCGTCCTTGCCCACCTTCTTCATGGCCTCGGCGATGATGCGGCCGATGGTCTCGTCGTTGTTGGCGGAGATGGTGCCCACCTGGGCGATCATCTCGCCGGTAACCGGCTTGGAATATTCGTCCAGCTTGCCCTTGCCGCGGTTGCCTTCCTTATCAACCACGCCGCAAATAGTGCTGATGGCCTTGTCAATGCCGCGCTTCATCGCCATGGGATTGGCGCCGGCAGCTACCGTCTTCACGCCTTCGCGGAAGATGGCCTGGGCGAGAACGGTGGCGGTGGTGGTGCCGTCGCCGGCCACGTCGCTGGTCTTGCTGGCGACTTCGCGCACCATTTGCGCGCCCATGTTTTCCAGGGGCTCTTTCAGTTCAATTTCCTTGGCCACGGTGACGCCGTCCTTGGTGATGGAGGGCGAACCGAATTTCTTTTCGATAACCACATTGCGACCCTTCGGGCCCAGCGTCACCTTGACCGCATCGGCCAGGAGGTTGACGCCGCGCAGGATCGCCTGCCGCGACTCTTCTCCATGAACAATCTGCTTTGCCATACTTGTCGTCTCCTAAGATTTCCGAATTCATTTGAAATTTTCAGCCGCCGGCTCTTGGCCCTTGGCTCTTGGCTATTAGCTGCTAAGCTACTAGCTACCGCTTTCCCGCCGTGGCGTGTTCCCTCTCCGCCTTGCGGCCGGCGCCTTCCAGAATGCCCAGGACTTCCTCTTCCTTCATGATCAGGAAATCCTCGCCGTCAATCTTCACTTCCGTGCCGGCGTAACGGCCGAACAGCACGCGGTCGCCTGCCTTCACGGCCAGGGGAAATACTTCGCCTTTCTCGTTGCTCTTACCTTTGCCGACGGAAATGATTTCGCCCTCCTGGGGCTTGTCCTTAGCCGTATCGGGGATGATGATGCCGCCGCGCGTGGTCTCTGCCTCTTCCACGCGACGCACCAGGATGCGGTCGTGCAGTGGGGTAAATTTAGCTGCCATGTTCCTTGACTCCTTTCAGAAGTTCGCTTGCGAATGGTTGAAGTTAGAAATTTGCTTTCCGAAGTTTTGCTTCCAACGAAGAATGCGGGTATTAGGGAGGGGTGTTAGCACTCTCCTCCCCTGAGTGCTAAATTCTAAAAAGCTTAGCTACCTCTTGTCAAGTGGTCTGGGCTTAAATGTAACCCGTTCAACGTAAATAAGTTACAGATCTCTTCTTTCTCCGGAGGAGGGACCTTGGCAAGGGCGACCCGACCCGCATCGTGCAGACAACGAGTTTTGGGGAGGCTCGTCTCTAAGAAAAATGAGAGTTGAACGGCCACTGGACAGTAGGAATCAAAGTGGTAAAGTGCATGGGATGCTTTCGCCACTTCCCACGGCGAGAGCCAAGGTAGTACTTCCCAGGTTGGTGGTATGCGGAACCCGTGCCTTACCCGGCAGCAGTGCGCTGGCGTTAGACCTATCCCTGCAATAAATCCGAAAACAAGCGAAATCTGTCTGAAATTGATGCCCGGGCTATGCCTGCTGGCGGTACTGCTCATGTGCGGGCCGCTTTGGAGTCAGCAAGCAGCACAAGCACCGGACATTTCCACGACGACTAGCGCAGCCGCAGCGCCCCTTCCGCCACTGGGCAACGCGCAGCCAGTGGATGGGGCGGCTCAGCCGGCAGAGGTGGCGGCAGCTCCCACGCCACACCCGGGCAAGCACCTGAAACTGAAGAAGGCGGAGGACGACGTCAGCCTGATTGGGCAGCGCAATGTCGGCAGCGGGATCAACTTCTATTCGCTGCAGAAAGAGCGGGCGCTGGGCCATCAACTGGCGGAAGAAGTGGAAGGCCAGTCGCGGCTGGTAAGCGATCCTGTGGTAATCGAGTACGTGAACCGGGTGGGCCAGGCCATCGTCCGCCATTCCGACGCCAAGGTTCCCTTCACCATCAAAGTGATTGATGACGATGAAATCAACGCGTTCGCGCTGCCGGGCGGGTTTTTCTACGTGGACAGCGGACTGATACTGGCGGCGGACAGCGAGTCGGAGCTGGCAGGAGTAATGGCGCATGAGATCGCGCACGTGGCCGCGCGGCACGCGACAAGAAATGCCACCAAGGCGCAGATATTCAACCTGGCTTCCATTCCGCTGGTGTTTGTAGGCGGCCCGATCGGCTATGCGGTGCGCGAAGTAGCCGGGCTGGCGGTTCCCATGGGATTTTTAAAATTCAGCCGCGACGCAGAACGGGAGGCCGACCTGCTGGGACTGCAGTACGACTACGCGGCGGGCTATGACCCGCAGGCGTTTGTGCAATTCTTCGAGAAGCTGAAAGCAGGCGAGAAGCAGCACCAGGGCAGGATCGCCAAGGCGTTCAGCACCCATCCCATGACCGGAGAGCGCATCAAGCGGGCACAGCAGGAAATGGCCGGCATGCTGCCGGCTAAGTCCCAGTATGTAGACGATACGAGCGAGTTCCACGACATCAAGCAGCGCCTTGCGCGCGACCTGGAAGAGCATCGCCCCGACAGCGGCGGCCCGCCACGCCTGGTGCGGCGCGACCGGAAAGAGAAAGACAAGGACGATGGCGGACCGGTGCTGAGAAGGAAATCGAGTAGCGCACCGGAACAGTGAGAAAGACACAGCTTTCAACGTTTCGAGTTTGAGGCGATGGAAACTTGAAAGTGCCGTGTCTGGCTGCCTAGAATAACTTCATGCGAAAGCTAGTGGTCACAGTTGCCCTCCTTGCTTTTATCGGCACCTTCGCTTTGGCCAAGGACAAGAAAAAGAAGAAGGAAGACGATGCTGCCACTCTGAATTTCCTGGTGTTGAAGGCAAGCAATGGCAAGCCGGTGCGCAATGCGGCGGTGATATTGCACGAGTTGGATGAACGAGGGCACCAGGCCAAGGGCGGCTTCGAACTGAAAACCGACCTGGACGGCAAGACCAGCTTCGATGGCGCGCCTTACGGCAAGCTGCGCATCCAGGTGCTGGCGCCCGGACTACAAACCTTCGGGCAGGATTATGACATCAACCAGCCGGTGCAGGACATCACCATCAAGATGAACCCGCCGCAAAAGCAGTACTCGGTATACGACAAATAGGCCGCCAGCTAACCGGCCCGCTTAGTGCTCGCCCTGCTGGGCTGGGGCCCACTTTAACGCAAATTTCCCAACATTTGTTGCGAATTACCCTACGGTGTGCCTGTTCATTCACACCTGCTGGCGTAGGTCGCGGCGCAGGACCTTGCCTGAGGGTGTGCGCGGGATAGAATCCACGAAACGGATTTCGCGCGGCTGCTTATAGCCGGTGAGGCGCTCGGCGACAAAGTCGCAGAGTTCTGCAGCGGTCTTGCCGCTGGCAACATGGCCTTCGCGGAGGACTACGAAAGCGCAGGGGATCTCGCCGGCGGCATTATCGCGCTTCCCCACGACGCCGCAATCGCGCACCGCGGGATGTTCCAGCAGCACGGCCTCGACCTCGGCCGGCGCCACGGGAAAGCCTTTGTATTTGATCATTTCCTTGCGGCGGTCCACGATGCGGTAAAAACCCTCGGCATCGCAGGTGGCCACATCGCCTGACCAGTACCAGCCATCATGCAAAACCGAGGCTGTGGCCTGCGGCTCCTTCCAATATCCCAGCATGAATTGCGGGCCGCGCATCACCAGTTCTCCGCGCTCGCCGGTTGCCACCTCGGAGTCGTTTTCATCCAGGATGCGGCAGTCGGTCTGTGCCAGGGGCTGGCCAATGGCCTCAGGCCGGTAGCGCTTATCGTCGAGATAGCCGACATGTGTGACCGGGGAGGCCTCAGTCATGCCATATCCCTGGACTACCTTAATGCCCGTGAGCTCGGTGAAACGGCAGGCCAGCTCGGGAGCAAGAGGAGCAGCGCCGCACTTCACCCAACCGACATGGTGCTGTCGCGGAAAGACGCCTTGTTCGGCAGCCTGGCAGAAGGCGTTGAGAATGGGAGGCACGCAGGGCATGGAGGTGATCGCTTGGTCCGAGATCAGGCGAACCGCGGCCGCGGAATCAAAGCGCGGCATGAGGACGATGGTAGCGCCCAGCACCAGGAGCGGACTGAGCACCACGTTGAGACCGTAGATGTGATAAAGGGGAAGGAAACAGAGCACCACGTCATCGGGCCGGAAAGCCGAGCCGTCGGGACCGATGATCTGGTAGATGTTGGCTACCAGGTTGAAGTGGGAGAGCATGACACCTTTAGGCAAGCCGGTGGTCCCGCTGGAATAGGGCAATGCGGCGATGGCTTGCTCCGAGGACTGTTGCGGCGAAGGTAGAGGCGCGGAAGAAGGGCGCAGGAGCTCTGAGAAATTGCCGCCGCCGGTGGTATAGACCCGACGCAGGCAAGGGAGGCCGGAGAGATTCATGTCGCGGATGCGGCTATCGCTGATGAGCATAGTGGCGCCGGAATTCTCCAGCTGAAAGCGCACTTCGCGCTCGCGGTAGCTAGGATTCAGCAAAGTAGCAATGCCGCCGGTCAGCGTGGCCGCGTGGTAGGCGGTGCAAAATTCCCAGGAGTTAGGGAGGTAGATGGCCAGGGCCTCGCCCGGCTGCAGGCCGGCAGCTACCAAGCCGCGGGCCAGGCGCTCGACGGTCTCACCGTATTCCTCGTAAGTGAAGCAGCGATGGGGAGAGGTGGAGGTATCCACCAGGGCCAATTTTCGCCCGAACTGATGGCAGGCCTGGATGATGGCGTCATGAAGAAAGATGCCGCGGGGGTCAGCGTAGAGGCGGGTGCGCATGGAAATTGACGATGGAAGATTGACGATTGACGATTGAAAAGTCAACACCTGAGCCTATTTCGGCCCAATGGCAGGTGGTCAATCCTGTCGCCGGCTGAGCTTGCGCAGGAAGTCGCGCTCATCCATTCGGTATTTGAAGGCCTTCTTGCCATTAATGAAGACCACTGGGACTTCGTCGGTGAACTGGCGGCGGAGGGAATCGTCAGAATCCACGTCAACCTCCTGCCAGCTGAACTGCGTCTGGCGGGCCAGCTTTTCGAGAGATTCCTTCACGATTTCGCAGAGGTGGCAACCCCTTCTCGAATAGAGAACGACCTCGTGAGCCATCGAGGAAGAGTTTAACAAAAGGCCGGGAAAAAGGTGCGGGCGGAAGGGATCCGCCCGCAGATTGAAACGGCACAGGGTGAGAGCAGCGCCGAGATGACGCTACATTTTCTTCTTCTTGCTTTTCTTCATGGGCGCAGTTGAGGCGGTCTCTTCTTTTACCGTCCAGAAGCTGGGGTTAGCGGTAACCAGCGAGGGCATGGGTCGGCTGAGGCTGGGCTCAACTTTGAAATAGGCGGAACTGATGTGCGTAATGCACTCCCTTGATATATGGCTGAGCATGTTGCGCACCATGGCGCTCTGGAAAATCTCCTTGGCCGCGGCCGGCGGTTCTTCGTCTTCATCGGCCAGTGACTTCATGGGTTTTACAAAGAGCACCGCAGGCAAGGAGGGACCGGTACTAAGGTCGTAGGCGATCCAGTGGGCATTGTCGCCGGCCTTCTTATGCAACTCGATCACCTGCTTGGCGGCCTCGGTAAAGTCGTGGCCACAGCCGGGACGCAAGCTGAGAACTTCGGACGACCAAAAAGCAGTGTCGGCCAGCGACACCATGTCCGGCCGGTAAGAGATTTCCTCGTTGTACTTGGCAATGTTCAACTGAGCGCCGCCGTCACTTTCTGCGCTTTCCTGTTCGTAGTTGGCATCCTTGGCCATGACCGCCTGGCCGGCTTTGTCCATGGAACTCGCGAATTTCTCCACGCCTGCCATGCTGTCCTGGAAAGTAACGAAGACGAAGGTGCTGGTGTCGCCGGTCATGGGCGAACCTACAATCCAATACGAGTCTGGAGCCGCAGTGGCCGCTGCGTCGCGGAATTCTCCTACTGTCTTGGCGAATGTGCGGTATTTGCCGCTGTTAACCTTGGCGTCCTCGTAATACACATACTTGGCGGTCTTGCCGCTGGATTGACTCTCCTGGGCTGCAAGCGCGCCGAGGAGGCAAAACACGACTAGCACGATAGCTGTAAGCCTGGTCATACCTGCTCCTTTCGTTTGAGGGCTGCGAATTTTCCTGGGATTGAACTTCGAGGCGGGGGCCGACTAACCGAAGCGGAATGTACATCGGGGCGGCGCGGAAGTCAAACCGTGGAAACCAGGGGTCAGTAGCCAGGAGTCAGAAGGCAGCAAGACCATTCATCCCCTGAGCGCTGATTCCTGACTCGCGCGTTTCGCTCCTGTTAGACTTCTTCCCTATGGCCATACCTGTACAGCCCAACATCAAGCTGGTGAACCGGCCCGACTACCGCGAAAGCTACGCCAACAGCGTGCAGGTGCGAGTGAACGTGTGGGACTTCTTCCTGGTCTTCGGCACGCTGCAGCAGCAGAGCGAGAACGAGGTTGAGGTGCACAACTATCAGGGCATTTACCTGAGCCCGCAACAGGCCAAAGCGCTGCTGCACATCCTGCAGCAGAACATCGTGAGCTACGAGAATACGTTTGGCGAAATCAAGCTCGATCCACGCCTGGCGGCGACCGGCCCGGTACACTGAGCAGCGAGAGAGCGCGATGCGGTGGACGAGCGGTTGGCGAGCTGCTCTTCTGCTCGCCGCCGTGTTCGCGGTCCTGGCGCTGACGCACGCTCCTCTGCTGCGGCTGCCGTACTTCTGGGATGAGGCGGGGTACTTCGTGCCCGCGGCTCGCGACTTGCTGCTGAGCGGTAGCCTGATACCGCATTCCACCTTGCCCAACTCCCATCCGCCTCTGGTGATGGCGTACCTGGCGTTGTGCTGGAAGCTGGCAGGATTTTCGCCTCTCATAACTCGCCTGGCCATGCTGCTGGTGACAGCTTTTGCCCTGCTGGGCACCTTCCGACTGGCGGTGCAGGTGGCGAACCGCGAGGTGGCGATTGCGGCCACGGTGTGCACGGCGCTTTATCCCGTGTTCTTCGCCCAAAGTTCGCTGGCGCATCTGGATGTGGCGGCAGCGGCGCTGACCCTGTGGGGCCTGGATGCATACCTGCGTGGCCAGACCTGGCAGACTGCGGCATGGCTTTCGCTCGCTGCCATTGCCAAAGAAACCGCGATCCTCGCGCCACTGGCCCTGCTGCTTTGGGAGATGGCCTGCCCGCTTCTAAAACAGGAAAAGCTCCGCGTCTTTCCCCGACGAAGTGCATTGGCGCTGCTGCTGCCATTGCTGCCATTAGGGCTTTGGTTCGCCTATTGCTACTGGCGTACCGGGCACGCGCTGGGTAGCGCCGAATTTGTCCGTTATAACCTGCTGAACACGCTAAACCCGCTGCGGGTGGTGATTGCCGGAGTGCAGCGCCTATGGCAGGCGCTGGGCTACATGAACCTGTTTCTGCTGACCGCAGCAGCGGCACTGGCCATGTGGTTTCCACCTCTGCAGGACGAAGCCAAAGAGCGGCTGCGCATAGACCTCGGAATACAAGCGACCTTTGCCGCCGTGATCGTCGCCTATATCGCGGCGCTGTCGGTTATCGGGGGCGCCGTGCTGGCGCGTTACATGCTCCCTGTGGTGCCGCTGGTGATCATTGTCTGTGTTTCAACCGTGTGGCGGCGCATAAGCAGTTGGCGTGCCGTGATCGCGATCGTGTGCCTGGGATTCACGCTGGGCCTGTTCGTGAATCCGCCCTGGGGATTTGCACCCGAGGACAATCTCGCTTATCGCGATTACATCCGGCTGCACCAGGCTGCCGACCAGTTGCTGAGCGAGAAGTACGGAAATGCGCGCGTGCTGACCGCCTGGCCGGCTTCCGACGAACTCACTGAGCCGTACCTGGGGTACGTGCAGCGTCGAATGCGTGTGTTAAGTATTGACGACTTTTCCCTTCCCCACATGATGGCCGCGGCTGATTCCAGAGCGCAATTTGACGTTGCCTTGCTATTTTCCACCAAGTACGAGCCGCCGACGCACCTGCTGGGTCACTGGCCGGCATGGGAGCGGATTAAAGCGCGCTTCTTCGGCTACCATCGTGATGTGCCGCCGGAAGTGGCTGCCCACATGCTGAGCGGAGAAATCGTATTTGAACAACACCTCGGCGGCCAGTGGGTGGCGGTGGTGGATTTGCAAAAGCCAGAGATGGCGAGAGCAGGAGTGGAGCAGGCCAGGGGAACGGTTGTTATAATTGCGAAAGAGTGGTGGGAGTAGCTCAACTGGCAGAGCACCGGACTGTGGCTCCGGACGTTGTGGGTTCGATTCCCATCTCCCACCCCAGCCATCCTGTTGGCTACCAGTCGCTTACCTGATTTCTCAGGGTCAGTTAGGGTCAGTTAACGCGCTGTTGCTTGAGCACGAGCCGCACG
>DATEGI010000006.1:0-3874 GCA_035280205.1 Terriglobales bacterium
ATATCATCGCGGTTGCGGGCGATCCGCTCCGCGACGTCAACCAGCTGGAGCACGTTAGTTTCGTCATGAAAGGCGGCCAAGTGTATAAGAATGAGCTGAAATAAAGCATTCAGCATCGGTTACCTCAGGGGCTAAAGCCCAGCATTTCCGCGATTCTGGACGGCGCGGCTGAAGCCGCGCCCTTTCAAAGCGATTTGTGAGATAGGTCCTCAGTCCTTTAGCGGGATAAGGCAAAACAGCACAAGGGCTGAATGCTGAGTGCTGATGGCTGCTTTTCCCCTTGACTCCGCCCCGCTTCCGAAGATAATGCTGCGATTCGGGATTGCGGGACGAGGAGGCCTTATGAACGTCCTGGAACTGTGCGACCGCGAAATCGCCGCCGTTTCCCTGGAAGCCAGCGTGGCCGATTCCATCCGCATGATGCTCGAGTTGCACGTGGGCGCGGTGTCAGTGGTGGATGGGGAGCGGCGGGTGGCGGGAATCTTCACCGAGCGCGACGTCCTGCAGAAAATTTCTCTCAGCGGCCGCAATCCCGCCAACGTTCCCGTGCGCGAGGTCATGACCACGCCGGTGGAGATGGGCACCCTGAACACCAGCGCGGGCGAGGCCCTTGCCACGATGGTGGAGCAGCACTATCGCCACCTGCCTGTGGTGGATGACGAAGGCAAGCTGCTGGGCATGCTCTCGATTCGCAACCTGCTGCAGGCGCGCGTGGACGACCTCACCCGCGAGCTCGATGCCCTGGAGCAGTACACCGCCAGCGACGGCATCGGCGGCGACTAACGTGAAGTTTCGGGCGAGGGCGCCCTCGTCCGCGACGTTCTGAACCGGCTGAATGCTGACTGCTGCTTAATGTCCGACCTCTCCTCCAGCAAGACCGTGGCTGCCGTCCGCATCGCCACCGGAGTCTTCTTCCTGTTTTTCGCGGAATACAAACTGGCCGACCCGGCCTTCGCCAGCACTACCTTTCCCGATCAGTGGCTAAAACAATTCATTGCACAAGGGGCGGTGAGCTTCTATGCCGCCTTTCTGCAAAAGGTGGTGTTGCCGCATCATGTTTTCTTCGGCTATGGGGTGGGCGTTCTGGAACTGTGCATCGGAATTTCTCTGGTGCTGGGCCTGTGGGTGCGCGCGGCATCGGTGGTGGGCGTGCTGCACATGATCAACCTGACGCTCGCTACCTGGTGGGAGCCTGGGCACAACATGCCCAAATGGCGCTACTTCGGCAACGAACTGGACCACCTGCCACTGCTGTTTCTTTTTCTGATCTTTTTTAGCGTGAATGCCGGCCGCGCCTGGGGGCTGGATGGAGTGCTCCGGCGGCGCAAGCTGCAGAAAGGCAGCTTTTTCGGGAGGACGGGATGAAGAGGCTGATGCAGGAGCGCACCTTTCGCGGGAGAGTTGGGAGCTCTCAGCGCACGTAGACTTCGGGCTCGCGGTGTTTTGCCGGGCGGTCCTTCAGACTGAGGCAGCGGGGGAAGAGCATGGCGTTCATTTCCGCGCCCACCAGCACGATCACGGAAACCATGAACATCCACACCAGCAGGGCGATGGCCAAGCCGAGGGAGCCGTAGAGAATGCTGTATTCGGCGTAATGGCGCAAATACCAGCCAAACGCCATAGTGGCGGCGAACCAGGCTGCGGTGCCCAGGCAGGAGCCGGGCAGCACCGTGTGCCAAGGCTGGGTGCGTGGCACGGCGTGGTGGTAGATGAGGGCAATCACAGCGATGCTGGTGAGAATGGCAATGGTCCAGCGGATGAGCGTCCATAGCGCCAGAACGTAGGGGCCGTAATCGTGGCCGGCGTAGAAGAGGAGCCGGGTTTCAATCTGGGTGCCGAAGGCTACCAGGATGGTGGCGAACAGCATGGGGATTCCGGCCATGACCACCAGCCCGAAAGCAATCATGCGCTCTTTCACCAGCCCCCAGGACTTGGGCAGCTGGTAAGCGTTGCGGAAGCCTTCCATCCAGGAAACCATGACGCCGGATGCCGTCCACAGGGTGATGAGCGAGGTGGTAATGAGCAGGCCGACCGGGCGGCTGGTAGCTCCCTTCAGGTAGGCGACAGCGGTGGCGCTGCCGGTGGGCAGGATCTTGCCCACTGCATAAGAAATTTCCCGCAGCATGGGCGCGGTGTGGTGCGAGGTGGCCAGAGTGGCCCCCACAACCAGCAGAGCGGGGAAAAGAGTGAGAATAGCGGAGTAGGCGGCCGCCTTGGCCATGGTAAAAGCGTCGTGCTGAACCGCACGCCACAAGGCACGGCGCAAAAGGCGGAGAAAACTCCACATTACCCTGATAAGGGTATTCCCGTAGTGCCAGGGACGCAATTGGGTGGGCTGGTGCCGTTGGGCCATGATGTCAGGCTGGCTGGACGGCAACGGCCGCTCGGGACTTGCGTGCATGTAGTTCAAAACAAAGCGTTAAAAAAATTAAGGGGCGACTCGAGCCCGGTCGCCCCTTCGTACTTTGAATGGCTTACTCCGCGGCCAGCTCCTCGGTCTCGCCTTCGTGCCGCAGCAGTTCCAGGGCGCGCTCGGCTTCCTCGTAAGCGGCCGAGACTTCCTCCTGGACCTTGGCGGCAGCTTCCTCCAGCTCGGGAGAGAGCTTGACGTTGCGGTAGTACTCCATGCCGGTTCCCGCCGGAATCAGCCGGCCCACAATCACGTTTTCCTTCAGACCGCGGAGGTGATCCACGGCTCCCTGTATGGATGCCTCGGTGAGCACCCGTGTGGTCTCCTGGAAGGAGGCCGCAGAGATGAAGGATTCAGTGGAAAGCGAGGCCTTGGTGATGCCCAGCAGCAGCGGCCTGCCGGTAGCCGGCTTGCCGCCCTGCATGATGGTGCGCTCGTTCTCTTCGCGGAAGCGGAACTTGTCCACCTGCTGTTCCAGCAGGAACTGGGTGTCGCCCACGTCTTCCACTTTGACCCAGCGCATCATCTGGCGCACGATGACCTCGATGTGCTTGTCGCTGATGTTGACGCCCTGCAGCCGGTAGACTTCCTGGATTTCGTTCACCAGGTAAGCCTGCAGCTCCTTTTCGCCCAGCACGGCGAGGATGTCGTGCGGGTTGAGCGGGCCATCCATCAGCGGCTCGCCGGCCCTCACGCGCTCGCCTTCCTGCACGTTGATGTGGACGCCGCGCGGCACCGAGTACTCCTTCTCCGTGCCGTTGTCAGCCACCACGTAGACCTTGCGCTGGCCCTTGCTGATTTCGCCGAAGCGGACCAGGCCATCAATTTCGCTGATGACCGCGGTTTCGCGCGGCTTGCGCGCCTCGAACAATTCCACCACGCGGGGCAGACCGCCGGTGATGTCCTTGGTTTTGGTGGTTTCACGTGGAATCTTGGCCAGCACGTCGCCGGGGAAGACGCTATCGCCGTCCTGCACCATGAGGTGCGAGCGGGAAGGCATGAGGTAGCGTTTGCTGGTCTTGCCCTTGATCATGATGGCCGGCTGGCGTTTCTCATCCGGCGAATCGGTGACCACGAGGCGTGACAAGCCGGTGACCTCGTCCACTTCTTCGTGCAGCGTCAGGCCTTCCTGCAGGTCCTTGAACTGCACTGTGCCGCCGATTTCGGTGAGGATGGCGAAGGTGTAAGGATCCCACTCGACCATCACCTGGCCGAGCTGCACCGCGTCGCCTTCCTTCACCTTCAGCTTGGCGCCGTAGACCACGGAATAACGTTCTTTTTCGCGGCCTTTGTCGTCCACGATGGCGATGAAGCCGTTGCGATTCATGACCACCAGATCGCCGATTTTGGATTCGACGGTCTGCAGGTTGATGAAGCGCACCATGCCGTTGTTCTTGGCTTCGAGGCGCGACTGCTCGGAGACGCGGGAAGCCGTGCCGCCGATGTGGAAGGTACGCATGGTGA
>DATEGI010000007.1:0-6969 GCA_035280205.1 Terriglobales bacterium
ACTATCCGACCCCGCCCCAGGTTCGACCAAATTCCGTATGAGGACCAATTCTGTGATGAACATGGTAGGCGCAAAAACATTTCGGTGGACTCCCTTTCTGCTGGCGGTGCTGTTGCTGTTCGTGCCCGCCCTGGCCTCGGCCGCGCTCACCGCGCCCGCGGTCCAGGAGGCCAGCAACGCTTTCGACCCCAACAACCCTAACCTGGGTACGGTGAATGTGGCATTTCCAAATCCGCAAACTGCCGGAAACCTCAACGTGGTTGTCATCGGATGGAGCGATACCACTTCCACCGTGGCCGCTGTTACCGACAGCAATGGCAACACCTACCGTTTAGCGGCGGGTACCAACGCCTCGTCTTGCTGTTCCCAGGCGATTTACTTCGCTGCGAACATCAAGGCGGGTGCAAATACTGTAAAGGTTGACTTCAATCAGATTGCCTCAGCGCCGGATGTTCGCATCCGGGAATACAGCGGGCTCGACACCACCCAGCCGCTAGACACCAGTGCGGGTGCCCCGGGAATTAGCGGCGCTCCAAGCACAGCCGACAGCGGTTCGGCTACCACGAATAACGCCAATGACGTCATCGTTGGTGCCGGAACCATCTCCAGCTTTTTCACGCCTCCTGGTGGCGCCGGATTCGGTAATGCAACCATCACCCCGCATTTTTCGGACATCATTGAGGACAAGACTGTTTCCGCTGTGGGTACTTATAGCGCCACGGCAAATGCTGCCGCCGGCAACTGGGCGATGCAGATGGTGGCGTTTAGCACGACTTCGGTTGCAGTTGTGGGCACCCCGACCATCACGAGCCTCTCGGCTACGTCGGGGCCCGACACGGGTGGCACGGCGGAGGTCATCACTGGCACCAACTTCCAGTCAGGCGCTATGGTTCTTTTTGATGGCGTATCGGCAGTGAACTGCTCCTTCAAGAGTTCGACCGAGATTGATTGTGGCGTAGGCGGTCTGGGCGGCACCCCGACCCACTCGATTGGTGGCGCCAATGTAACGGTGCAAAACGTTAACGGCGTGGCGTCTGCAGCTAGCGCCTTCACCTACACGAAGAGCACGCCCGTGGTCAACGGCATCACTCCGGCGCAAGGAGACACCAACGGCGGAAACCTGGTCACGATCAGCGGCACCGGCTTTGTTGGTCCTTCGGTGAACGTCACCATCGGCGGAGTGCCAGCTTCGAACGTTACACTGCAGAATTCCACAAGCATTCAAGCGAGTGCTCCGGCCCATGCCGTCGGAGCAGTAGACGTTGTTGTGACCAACGGAGATGGTGGCCTTTCGGCGCCTTTGGCTGGTGGCTACACCTACGTTCTGGGTCCCGGCCCGGTGAATTTCATTCAAGCCGGCGGCCTTGGCGCAAGCTCGGGAACTCATGGCAGCTGGAACGCTTCTTTCCCGAACCCGCAAACCGCAGGCGACACTACCATTGTGATTGTCGGCTGGAGCAACAGTGGCGATGTCTCCTCAGTAACGGATGACATTGGCAATACCTACACTCGTGCCCTGCCCACATCTACGGATGTTGCCGGTAATCTCAGCCAGACCATCTACTACGCTAAAAACATTAAGAGCAGCACGACCATCACGGTCAACTTCACTTCAGCTGTGGGAGCTCCGGATATCCGTGTACTCGAATACGGTGGGCTGGACCAGTCAAGTCCGCTGGACACGAGCTTGGCAGCTGCGGCCGCGGCTTTCGGCAATGGAACAGTCGCCGACAGCGGCCCTGTGAGCACCAGCTTCTCTAATAACTTGGTGGTAGCGGGAGCTATGGTTGGCCAGACAGTAGTCAGCGCAGGAAGCAACTTTGTAGTCGCTGACGTAACCAACGATGGCAACGCCTCCGAACACCAACTCAACTCCGCGCCTGTAGGCGGGGTCCATGCCGTTGCAAATGTAAAACCGGGTTCCGCTTGGCTTATCCAAGCGGTCACTTTCCACGCCAACGCAGCGCTGACACCCCCCAACTTTACTCTCGGTGCTTCCCCGTCTACTGCCTCGGTCAACCCGGGCAGTTCGGCCACCTACACCCTGAATATGACCCCGCAGAACGGGTTCAACTCGGCGGTGAACCTCACCTGCTCCGGCCCGTCGGGCGTTGGTATCGCCTGCGCGCTGAGCCCGTCCTCCATTACGCCAGGCACGCCGTCCACCCTGACCGTAAGCACTACCGGTCCGACTGCGGCATTGGTAGCGCCGGCCAGCAATCGCAGCCTGCTGCCCCTGTATGCCATCTGGCTGCCCCTGCCGGGCATGGCTCTGGCCGGGATCGGCTACGCCTCACGTAAGCGCAAGCTGGCCATCGGCATGACCCTGTTCCTGGCGCTGGGGCTCGCCCTGCTGCTGGCTGGTTGCGGCGGCGGTGGCTCGTCCTCTGGTGGCGGCGGCGGTGGTGGCGGAGGCGGCGGTGGCGGCGGTACGGCAGCCGGCACCTATACCATCACGGTTACCGGAACTTCCGGCAACCTGAGCCACAACACCCAGGTAACCCTGACCGTGCAGTAAACGAACCCGAGAAGCTGATGTCCGCTAAACGGCGGACATCAGCTTTCTCACAACGGAAGCGCTGCCGGCAAGAGCGGCAGAAGACGTGACCTACAAGGGATCAGCGCAATTTAGCCTTGGCAACTCTGCGGCCTTGAGTGATTGCGTTCGAGCCATCGAGGCATCATCCCCCAACATTTTTGAGGAATATTCTTGCGCCTTACCAGCACTTTTGGTGCCGGGGGCGACACTACGGCAGAGTGCAGAACTAGCTATAATTTGAACATGGCAGTGAGGTTTCCCATGAAACGAGTTGTAATCCTTAGCGTTATTTGCCTTGCAACTATTGCGCTGACGGGCGGCCTGCTGGCTTGGGGGCAGACCTCGCAGAGCCAGGACCAACAGAACCGTTATTCCCAGCCTAAACCCGCGAGCAACAACTCGAGCTCGACAGCCACGGCTCCCAGCAGCAAGCCGGCACCGTCACCCGCCGACGCGGTCACTGACCAGACGGGGACCCAGTCCAAGTCAACGACTTTCACGGATTCTGAACCGCTGATCGGGGTTGGTGACCTGGTGCATATCAGCGTCATGGGCGCCCCGGAATTTGACCAGGATCTGCGAGTGGGAGCCAATGGCGATGCCTCCGTGGCCCTTGTGGGCGCTGTGCATCTGGCAGGGCTGACGCCGGATGCCGCCGCGCAGACCCTGCGCAAGCGCCTGATGGATGGCGGCTTCTTCTCCGATCCTCAGGTCACGGTCCTGGAAAAGGAATATGCCACTCAAGGCGTCTCCGTGCTGGGCGAGGTGCAGAAGCCTGGGGTTTATCCCATCATCGGCCCGCGTAATTTGTTCGACGTCCTGTCGCTGGCCGGGGGAACCACTGCCAAAGCGGGGCAGGTGGTAAGCATCACCCACCGCAAACTGCCCAATAAACTGGAGACGGTCACTCTTTCCAACGACCCATCGAAAAATCTCGATGCCAACGTACAGGTCCTGCCGGGCGATACCGTAGTCGTGTCCAAGGCCGGCATCGTGTACGTGGTTGGGGATGTGCACCATCCCACGGGCGTGCTTATGGACAACGGTGGAACCATTACCGTGCTGCAGGCCGTGGCCATGGCAGAAGGAGTGAATAACACCGCCGCGCTTAATAAATCGAAGGTAATCCGCAAGACTTCTGATGGACAGAAGGAGATTCCCATCGAGCTCAAGAAGATTATGTCGGCGAAAACTCCTGACGTGAACCTGGTAGCAGGCGACATTGTGTTTATTCCCAGCAGCGCCGCCAAAAGCGCCGCGGCACGCAGCCTGGATGCGGCGGTGCGGCTGGCTACCGGCGTAGTTGCCTATCGCGCTGTCTATTGATGCTTGGCGGGTTCAACCGTCCGCGGACTTGAGTAGAACCGTCTTTGCCGTGACAATAGATGGGTGAAGAAGAAGGTCATTGTCATCGGCCTGGACGGGCTGGAGCCGGCGATTGTCGAACGCCTGCTCCAGCGCAACGAACTGCCTAATCTGGCGCGCATTCGCGAGGCGGGCGCCTACGCCCGCCTCCAAACCACCTATCCTGCTCAAACCCCGGTGGCTTGGTCCTCTTTTGCCACTGGCACCAATCCCGGCGGGCACGGCATTTTTGACTTCATCTGCCGCGACCCCGAGACCTACCTGCCGGATCTGGCCCTGAGCCGCTTCGAAAAACCCAAAAACATGTTTTCCCTTCCCCGCGTAGTTAACAAGCGGAGAGGTGTGCCGGTGTGGCAGCGCCTGAGTGAGGCCGGCGTGCCCAGCGTGGTGTTGCGTTGCCCCTGCACCTTCCCCGCCGAGGGCCTGCAGGGCAGAATGCTCTCCGGCATTGGCGTTCCTGACCTCCGCGGGGGCCAAGGCACAGGGACGTTTTACACCCAGGATCGAAGCGTGGCCGCCAAAGAGCACGAAAATGTGGTGTACCTGGACTCGGGCCCCGAGTTGCTTACCTACGCCATAGGCCCGCGCAATACGCGCAGCACGCCGGCCTCGGACCTGAAGGCCGAGCTTCGCATCAAAGTGGACCCTGCGGCAGGCAAGCTGAGTATCACCACGGGCGGCACTCCCGCGCTGGTGGAGTTGTCCGAAGGCGCATGGAGCCCCTGGGTACGTGTCAAATTCAAGGTGTCCATGCTGCAGGCCATGAGCGGGCTGGTGCGCTTTTACTGCCGCCAGGTGGCGCCGGTAGTGGAGTTTTACGCTTCCCCTATCAACTTTGATCCCGCCACGCCGCCCTTCCCTATTACCTCCCCGACAACCTACGGCAAGGAATTGTCGGAGGCGATTGGGCTGTTCTCCACTGTAGGCATGGCGGAAGACCACACCGGGCACAACAACGGCCGGTTTGATGAACAAGCCTATGCCGACCAATGCGAGCAGGTGTTCCAGGAGCGCGAGCGGATGATGGCCTACGAACTGGAGCGTTTCAGCGAAGGCTTTTTCTTCGTTCTCTTCGATACCCCTGACCGCCTGCAGCACATGTTTTGGCGCTTTCTGGACAAGCAGCACCCGCTGTTTGAGCCTGACCGCGCTTCCGAATTCGGGCCGCGCGTGGCGCAGTTGTACCAGCGCTGCGATCGTACCTTGGGACAGGTGCTGGAGCGCGTGGATGAAGAAACCCTTCTGATCGTGCTCTCCGATCACGGCTTCAACTCCTTTCGCCGCGGCTTCGATACCAACACTTGGTTGTGGCAGAACGGGCTGCTGGCGATGCAGGGCGGCAAGAAACCTGACGAGCAACTGGGAGAAGGCTTCCCCGGCGTGGACTGGTCAAAGACCTATGCCTACGCCGTAGGTCTGGGCGGAGTTTACCTGAACCTGAAGGGGCGGGAAAGCGGCGGCATCGTGGAACTGGGGAGCGCTGAGGCGGAGCGCGCCTGCCGCGCCATTCAGGAAGGGCTGGCCAATTTTGCGGACCAGAAGGCAGGCAGGCCGGCCATTCGCAGCGTCTCCCGCAAGGAGCAGATTTATTCCGGGCCCTACTTGTCAGACGCTCCTGACCTGCTGGTGAATTTTCATCCAGGCTACCGCGTCTCCTGGCCGACCTCGCTGGGAGCATTTTCGCGCTGCCTGTTCGAGGACAATACCCGGCGCTGGAGCGGCGATCACATCATTGATCCCGATGCCGTGCCCGGTATCCTCTTCATGAACCGCCCGGCAGCCCACAACCAAGCCCGCATGCTGGACCTTGCCCCTACCATATTGAAATACCTGGATGCGCCCGGCTACGACGCCATGGAAGGCAAGCCCCTGCTGTAGCGTGAGGTCCTGCACGACAGAACTCCACCCGGCGCGGTATCCTTAGCCTTCAAATATGCCCGCGAAAACAGAGGCCAAGGCACGCCCCCGGCTGAGGGTACCCCTGCTTGACCTGAAAGCGCAGTACGCTTCCATCCGCGACGAAGTGCAAGGGGCGCTGGCCGAGGTGTTCGAATCGCAGCAGTTCATACTGGGGCCGCAACTGCGGGCGCTGGAAGGCGAGATCGCCGCTTACGCAGGAACGCGGTTTGCCATCGGAGTGGGCTCGGGCACGGACGCGCTGCTGCTCACCTTGCGGGCTTTTGGAATCGGGCCTGGCGACGAAGTCATCGTCCCGGCCTTCACTTTTTTTGCCACCGCTGAGTGCGTCAGCCTGCTCGGCGCAACCCCAGTTTTTGCGGACATTCAGCCTGACACCTTTACTCTCGACCCGGAGGATACCGCAGCCCGGGTAACGGAACGCACCCGGGCCATCATTCCCGTCCATCTTTACGGGCAATCAGCCGACATGGATCCCATTCGCGAACTGGCCCGGCGGCGTACCCTGCGCGTAATCGAAGACAACGCCCAGGCACTGGGAGCGACTTATCATGGCCGGCGGACAGGCTCGCTGGCGGATGCCGGCTGCATCAGCTTTTATCCCACGAAAAACCTGGGCGGCTGGGGTGACGGCGGCATGGTGGTCACCGATTCCGAGCCGCTGGCGCAGCGCCTTCATTCCTTGCGCGACCACGGCACCAGCAGCAAGTATCGCAGCCAGGAAGTCGGCTGGAACAGCCGTCTGGATGAGATTCAGGCCGCAGTTTTGCGCGTGAAGCTCCGCCACCTGGAGCAATGGAACCGCCAGCGGGCCCGGCATGCGGCGGCATACGATAAATTGCTCGCGCCGCTGGCGGGAGTAACCACCCCTAAGCTGGGCGGCTGGGGCGAACATGTATTTCATCAGTACACCGTGCGCGTGCCTCAGCGGGACGCGGTGGAGAAGGCTCTTGCCGCGCAAGGTATCACCACCGGCGTCTACTATCCCGTGCCGCTGCACTTGCAGCCGGCATACGCCTCATTGGGCTACAAAGCCGGGAACCTGCTGGAATCAGAGCAAGCCAGCGCCGAGGTTCTTTCCCTGCCTGTCTATCCCGAGCTTTCAGAGAAACATCTGGCATACGTTGGCGAGGCTATCTCCGAGGTCC
>DATEGI010000008.1:0-12074 GCA_035280205.1 Terriglobales bacterium
GTTCTGTGCTGGTGTCGAATGCGATGCTATCACTTCTGGGGGTAATTCCATGATGTGAACTGTTGGCAGCCGTAAAAAAAATAAAAGCTCGGTACATTTTCTCCCGAATCCGCAGTCAGCAGTAGGGGGTAAACGGGTTACGGAAGGAGCAGGCTGTCTGCACTCCCGACCAGCCCGCATGGGAAAAGGAGCATGAGCAGCGGTACGCTTATCAGCCCAATTCTAGCCGTACCGGGCGCGCTGATACCTTTGGAGTTAGCACACACAAAAGCCGTCTTCTTGAACAATAACTTTGTGAAACTCGCACGTGGCTCGCCGAGCGCTGACCCGATTGTTGCGGAAACTCTTCCGTCACCAACTTGGCAATTGCCGCCGTGCCCGCTACCAGATAACATGGCGACACTTAAATTTCCACTTGGGATGGAAACAGTGCGTTTCTTTTTGAGAAAACCTCTTCTAGCCGGCTTGGCAGTATTCTTGCCTACTTTCCTTCTAGCAGCCAATTCCGCAATGTTGACCGTGAGCGACGGCGAGGCCGGTCCGAACGGAAATAACGTCCTGCGCTCCGCGGCGCTGTTTGTCGGCGATACGGTTTCGACCAGGCCCGATTCCGTGGCCAGCATCAACGCCGAAGGCTCCATGGTCCTGGTTCTCGCGGATTCTTCTGTCCGGTTTGATGGCAATTCCGTCGACATGCGCCGCGGCGGCGTGGTAGTGACGACTACGCAAGCCATGGCTGTCCGCGCCGGCAAGCTGACTATTGCCCCTTTGGCCCAGCGCTCCGCCAAATTCGAGGTTTCTGATTCAGACGGTGTAGTTCAAATCGCCGCTCGCGAAGGTGCCTTGGCCATCAATGACGGTGCCGCCACCACTATCCTGCAAGAAGGCCAGGAGACCACCCGTCAGGATTCAGACCAAACCGGAGGGCACAAAACGACCAAAGGCGCCGCGCCCGGTGGCAGTGGATTTCACATTTCTAAGAAAACTGGGTTGATCATAGCTGGTGGCGCTGCCGCGGCCGGAACCACTGCTGCCCTGCTGCTTACCACTGGAAACGGCTCCCATCCCGTCAGCCCAGCGGTCCCCTAGGGATGCTGGTACCCTCTTCAGTTTAAGGTTGTTCTGCGCTGGTCTCCGGCTAAACCCCAAGAATCCACAGCCTTGGCACCTCCGTGCCATTTTCCTCTCCCTGCTAGCGAAGTAACTTAGGGGCATTCCGGCCCGGGTTTCCCAGATCTCTAAAGCACAAATCAGCGAGGTTCATATGGGCAGCACCTTCGCAAACAACTTGGCCTTCGACGACGCCAGCGCATACGAATTTTCCGCCCAGGCGTTGACCCCGACCACATCCAGCCGGGTTGACCAGTTGCTGCAAGCCCTGGGGCCAAAAATGATGGCCATGGGCGGCCTGGCCCTGTTCGCATTCGCGCTGGTCGTCGCCTTCCGCATCATCGCCCTGGATGCGGTTCGCCAGCTTCAGGAACCTGCCATTGATTTCGCTATTTGTGGCGCCGTTGCATTTCTGGGACTGAGCATCAGCTGGGTTCACCTTGGAGACCGTCCCCACGTGGAAGCGGAAGACGTTGCCGCGGATAGCGTGGAATTCGTCAGCGAGCCGATGGAACCTGTGCCAGCTCCCGAGGCCGCCGTTGAGGCCTTCTATGCGCCGGCTTTTCCTGCTGTTGTACCTTCAGTTCCGCTGCGCAAGCCAACCCGCCAGCTCGGGAAGGGCGGCCACCCCTGCCGGTTCTGCGGCCAGAAAATGACCTCCCTGGGACAAGCCCTCTACCGATGCCGCACTTGCCGGCACCTTGAAAGCAACGGTCGCATTTCATTTCTGGATTCGGCTTTTGCCTGTAACTGCCAGCATTGCCGCCAAAGCGAGGAACAGGCCGGCTAAGCCTCAGCGCAAAAGAGCGGTGACCTCGGTAACCTACTGCCCTGACTGCTTCCGACCTACCATTCTTAAGCATGCTTTTGCAGTCCATGGTGTTGTCACGGGACACGGATAAGGTAGCTGTCCTGATGCGCGCCTTCTCGCGCTTGGACATTGATGTGGTGGTGTGCAGCGAGCCCAGCTCCGCCATCGCCCTGATGGATCGCAAGAAATTCGAAGCTGTGGTCATTGATTTCAGTGTGCCGGGTGCTGATGAACTCTTGCAGGATATCCACCGGCAGCGCGAAAACAAGACCATGATCGCCGCCATTCTGGGCGGCGAAACCAGCGTCAGCGAGGCGTTCGCCAAGGGCGCGAAATTTGTCCTTTATGAGCCCATCACCCTGGACAGGGCGTTGCAGGGCTTACGCGCCATCAAAAGCCTGATGTACCCACAACGGCGGCAACAACTGCGCAAGCCCGCCCATGCGCCGGTCTGCCTCAAGTTCAACCCGGGCCGCGAAGTCAAAGCCGTAGTAACGAACGTAAGCGAGGGAGGAGTCGCGGTGCGTCTCTCCGAACCAGCTACTGTTCGCCAATCAGTTCGCGCCCGCTTCAATCTGCCTGGCATTCGCGAGGCTATTGACGTCCAGGGCCAGATTGCCTGGGCCGATAAACATGGCCGTGCCGGCATCCGCTTTATTCACGTCTCCAGCCAACTGCAAGCGCAGCTGAAGCAATGGCTCTTCCCAGCCCTGCGGGACAGCAAAATCGCGCGCTGATAGTTACCCTGGTCATCTTCCGAGAGGCACTGCACGCAGGTTAAGCTCGGGGCGATTATTGAGGTCCGCAAAGTCTTCGTCTAAAGGCGTCTGCGTTGTTCAAGCGAGCCAGTGTCGTGTGGGTCGCGGCGGCCGTAGTCCTGGCCTGCGCGCAGATATTTGCCTCCCTGCTCCTTCCCAATGGCTACACGCTCCACGTTTTCTCTGACGCCCTGCAAACCCTTCTTCTGCTCGCCTGTTATCTGACCACGTTGCCCAATCAGGTGGGCGGCCGCGGCAGTTCACCCGCATTCTGGACCCTGCTCTCACTCGGCTTCGCGCTCTGGTTGCTCAACCTGGTGTTGTGGACTTTTTACGAGGCGGTGCTCCACGCGCCTCCTGCCTCCGGCTTCTGGGGCGATGTGGTGCTCTACCTGCACGTCGTTCCCATGATGATGGCGCTGGCGGTTCGTCCTCATTTGCATCAGGACGACAATCCCAGCCTTCTCAATGCCGCTAATGCCGGTATGGTTACCGTCTGGTGGCTGTATCTCTACCTGTACTTCGTAACTCCCTGGCGAACTCTGGCCCAGCTTCCCAGTTGGTGGGACCAGAACTACAACGTGGTGTACGGCGCCGCTAATATTGCCCTCGCAATACTGGCGGGAATAGCGGTGTGGAAGAGCGCGGGCAAATGGCGCACCTTGTACACGCACTTTTTTGGAGCTGCCTCCCTTTACGCGGTGAGCTCCTTTATGGCCAGCGTCGCCATTGACCGTGGCGACTACTATTCCGGCAGCTTGTATGACATTCCGCTCATCCTGGCGTTGGCCTGGTATGCCGGGTTGGGGCTGGTGGCGCGCGATTTGCGCCTGGCAAGCGAGCAGGCCGTGGACCTGACCTCGGTCCGTACTTCTTGGGGAACACCCTTGGCTGTAGCCGCCGTGCTCTCTGTGCCGTTTGTAGAACTGCGTGAGATGTTCGTCCGCGATACCCCCGCGACAGTGGTCACATATCGTTCTCTTCTGTCTGTAGGAACTACTCTTATCTTGTTTGCCTTCTTTCTGTTGCGGGGAAAAGCCCTGCGCAAAGTCCGGCTACCGCAGCCGGAGGTGGCAGTCCAAGGGCCGAGTTCGGCCGAAGCTTAGCCAGTCCTTTCTTTTTCCCTGGCCGCCGCCCTTGCAGCCTTTTCTGGGCAGGGTATAATTGTTGGACAACTCTGGCCGACAGAGCTGAATCCTAAGCGGATTCAGGATCAAACGCGGCAGCGACCACGACCGCGAAACGAGCGACGGACAGCCCGACAACCAGGACCCAGCATCCTCATGATGCGCAAAATTGTTGTCTTTGTGGCTGTTAGCCTGGCGCTTTCGGCTTCCGCCCTAGCCCAAGGCCCTGGGCCTCAATGCAGCCTTTCGGTCGTGCCCCCCAGCGGTGTCGCCCCACTTCTCGTCACCGCCAACGTCAGCTGTACCGATCCCCTTCCCATTGTCAGCATAACCCTCGACTGGGGCGATGGTTCTCCGGTTTACACCCTGGGCGTGTTTCCTGTGCAGCACACCTACGCCGCCGCCGGGAGCTATCTTGCCACGGTAACCGCTAACGATGGCTCGGCCACCAACAGTTTCAGCCAGTCTGTAACCGTTACGCCCAATCAGCCGCCCACATGTACCTTGTCCGTGGCGCCCAACGGCGGCCCTGCTCCGCTCACGGTTACGGCCACCGGAAGTTGTGCCGATCCGGAAAATGATATTACGACGGAAACTCTAGACTGGGGCGACCACAGTCCCCCGACCTCCGGCACCAGCGGCACTCATACCTACACCGCTAAGGGAAACTACACCGTCAAGCTCACAGCTACGGACTCATCCAACTTAACCGGCTCCGCTTCGCAAAGCGTCACCGTCAGCCGCAATCAGGTCCCCACTTGTTCCCTTGCCGTCACGCCGACTAGTGGCCCCGCCCCCCTGCCCGTGTCAGCAACCGCGACGTGCAGTGATATTGATGGCGACCCCCTGTCCATCTTGATTTCCTGGGGAGATGGCACTACTAGCAGCGGCGCTACCGGCATGCACACCTACACCAACTCGGGCAACTTCACGGTTACAGTCACTGCAACCGATCCCGTGGGCAATGCCGCGACTGCGTCGCAACCGGTCAGCGTCGCCACAACCACACCCACTTGCAGTCTGCAGGTTTCGCCCACTTCCGGCAATGCGCCGCTGGCGGTCACAGTTACCGCCACCTGTTCCGATGCCGGCAACGACCTCACCACCGTGCAGACCGATTTTGGGGATGGCTTTTATCTCACCGGCAATGCTCCCAAGCACACTTATGTCACGGGCGGAAGCTACACGGTGACAGTTCTCGCCCACGATAAGGCGGGCAATACTTCCCAGCCCGCCACGCAGACCGTTAACGTGAGCGATGATCCCGTGCTGTTCGTGGGCATCAGCGGCGGACAAGTGTCGCAGTTCAGCCGCTCAGGCAATCATCAGACCACGCTCAATTCCAATCAGGGCGGCTCGATGACCGGCATGGGTTTCGATATGGTGCAAAATCTCTACACGACAAATTTCACTGCCGACACAGTCAGCAGATTCAGCGGCAACGGCAGCCTCATGGGAACTTTCGGCAGCGGCTACAACTGCAAGCCTGAATCCGTCGCCTTCGACCAGGCCGGAAACGCCTATGTGGGAGAAACAGGCTGCAGCCACGCCATTCTGAAATTCGACGCTTATGGCAATCTCGCGGCCGCTTATTCCGTGGCTACCGAACAGGAAGGCAGCGACTGGATTGACCTCGCCTCCGACCAGTGCACCCTTTTCTACACTTCCCAGGGTTCGTCGGTGCTGCGTTACAACGCCTGCAGCAAACAACAACTGGCGCCCTTTGCCACAGGGCTGAATACCGGCCTGGGGCTAAAGATCCTGTCCGATGGAGGCGTTCTGGTGGCGGACAAGCAGGACATTGTCCGTTTCGACTCCGGCGGCAGAAAGGTCATGACCTACAACGCATCCGGGGAGAGCTGCTGGGTCAGCGTGGCGCTGGATTCCGACAACGCCTCATTCTGGGCGGCTGATTATTGCAGCTCCGACGTGGTTCAATTCAATCTCAATTCCGGCAACCAGGTGTCCAAGTTCAACTCCGGAAGCGCGGCCAACACTGTTTACGGGGTCGCGGAGCGGGTAGCGCCATCCCGTGTGACGCCCGCCGGCCCATTGACCCCTAGCCCGGCTCAGGCCAGCATTACCGCCGGTCAGAGCGCGACTTTTACCCTGAATTTCAACCCCAATGGCGCTGCTTCCGGGCAAACTTTCGCACTGGCCTGCGCTGAACTGCCAGCCAACAGTTCTTGCTCGTTTTCGCCCGCTAACGTACAGGCAGGCGGTCCACAGAACATACAACTCACTATAAGTACAGCAGGAGCCTCGGCCCAGCTCGCGCGGCCAGGCAAAGCCTCTGCGTGGGCGCTGGCATTCGCTTTGCCTGGGTTCGGGGTGATGTTTGTTTTTGTTGGCGGAGGGAAAGACCAGCGCCGCAAGCGGCTTGTGCTCGTATGCTTGCTGCTGGCTTTCCTCATTCCCTTGCTCTCCTGCAGCGGGGCCAGCGGGAGCAGTTCTTCATCGCCGCCGCCCAGCAACCCGGCGTCTCCGCCTACTCCCGGCACGGCCACACCCTCAGGCACGTATACAGTCGTCGTCCGCGCCAGCACTTCCGGAGGGGCGCAGAGTTCAACAGCGGTGACTTTGACGGTTCAATAAGGAGTATTCTCATGCGCACACAAGACAGGCAGCATCGGATTCAGACGAACAGAATTTCGCTGTCGCGTCAGGCGCTGGCGCTGGTGCTTTGTGGATTGCTCGCTCAGGCCACGTTCTCTGCCGGCCAGAGCTATCCCGCCCCCGAAAATGCAGGCGCGGTTATTGGTGTAAAAGCCGGCGCCACCATAGACAACCTGCCCCTGGATAAAGCCGAGCCTTTGTTGCGCAATGCTGTGTTACGCACCAACCGTACCGGGCGCGTAAGAATCCGGCTGCGCGGCGGCGAGGTTCTTAGCCTCGGCAGCGGTACCGAATTGCAGGTCTCGCGCGCAAATCCCGAGGCAGAAACCGCGGCGGTTCGAGTGCAATCCGGACAGGTACGCAGCGAGGTAGGGCGCTTCCATAAGAGCGAAGGCAGCTACGATATGAGCACGCCCCAGGCCCAAATCACCTCCCGCGGTAACAGTGATTTTTATCTTGATGTCGCCTCTGACCGCACCCGCGTGATTGTCTACTCCGGAATCGTGCTGGTGCGTCCCTTGCATGGGACCAGCACCGCGCCCGTAGATGTGGCCGCCGGGCAGACTGTAGTGGTCAATCCGGGCATGGTAAGCCGCCTCGAGCTTACGGCCGAAGACCAGGAACAGGACAGCATCTGGCAGACCTCTTTTCCCACTGATTCGCTGACGCAAAGCAACCGTCCGGCGCCGAGTCATAAGAAGCTTTACATCATCTTAGGAGCGGCGGGAGCGGCAGTGGGAGGGATTGCTTTGGCGGCGCGCGGCGGCTCTTCCTCAAAGAGTTCCACGCCGAGCACTCCTACGTCGTCCCCTTCAGTGCCCACTATTCCGGCGCAGTAATTACGTCGGCACACGCCATCGCTCGACCGGTCGTGACCGGCTGCGGCAATAGTACATTGGAGGCATGCAAGGCTGGCGCCGTATAGCCCTGACTCTAACCGGCGTTGTGCTGCTGTTCGCTCTCTTTTTGGCCTTCGCCGGGCGTCTCCTGGTAGTAGACCAGCCCCAACCTTCCGACGCCATTGTGGTGCTGGCCGGCGGCCGCGACAATCGCTACGATAAAGGGCTGGAGATGTTGGGCAAAGGCTACGGGAAGGTTCTGTTTTTCGATGCCCGCACCGACGTCGTTCAGTTTGGCCGCACTCCTTTCAACATGGGACAGGAATTCATCCACAACACCGCCGGCGCTCTGCTGGCCAAAGCTAAGATGTGCCCCATAAGGGGAGACTCCACCTATGAAGAGACCGAACACATAGCTGATTGTCTGCGTCCGACCGGAGCTCACCGAGTGCTGCTGGTCACCTCCGAATATCACACCCGCCGTTCCTTCCAAATCGTTCGCTCGCGTCTTCCGCAGTACCAGTGGTCCGTGGCGGCCGCCTATAATCCCTACGATTTCGGCGTGAACTGGTGGCAGCATCGCGAATGGGCAAAAACCACGCTCCTGGAATGGACCAAGTTGGTCTGGTGGGAGCTGGTTGACCGCTGGCACTAGGCCGCCCTGAATCACCAGTCGCTCGGCCTGAGTTCTCACAAGGGGTTACCAGGTGAGAACAACCATTACTCCCCTTGTAGTAAGATGGTTGGAATGTCGGCAGTGCAAAACAAACGCAGTTTGGCAGCAACCTGGGGGTGACATGCACTTTGGCTTCATTCTTTACGGCGGACCCGATCAGTTGATGCCCCTTACTTCGGGGCTGGCCGCGGCCTTTGCTTTTCTCCTCATCTTTTGGAACAAGGTCATGATTACGATTGGCAAAATCGGACGGCTGTTTCGCGGATCTGACCGCCAGACTGAATTGACGCCCGCCCCTCAGGAAGAATCTTCCGACACCGCACCCAGGAACTAGGCCGCCGTCTGTGATTTACTATCTCAGCCTGCCGATGTTTTCTGGCGGGCGAGTTGAAGTCCATTCGCCAGCCGAATATGAAAATCTGCATCCTCGGTTTGGAAGGCGCCAGTTCACAATTGCTTTTTGCCGACGAGCGCCTGGCAAATATCCGCCGCCTGATGGAACTGGGCACGTACGGCGAACTGCAAAATGTGGCGCCGCCTGGCGCTGTGCCCGGCTGGGTTTGCCTGGCCTGCAGCCAGGATCCCGGGTCTCTCGGCGTTTACGGCTTGCGCAACCGCCTCGAGTACTCCTATTCCCTGCCCGCTCTTGCCGCTCCTCCCGGCCTTCAGGGCTCTCCACTGTGGGACCAGCTCGCAGCCGCCGGCAGGAAATCCATCGTCTTTGCTGTGCCGCCGAACTTCCCGCCCCGCTCAGTCGCGGGCATCAGCTTAGGCTGCTTCCTCACGCCTGATCCGGCAGCCGTGGAATTCACCCTGCCTGCCAGTGTCAAGCAGGAAATCCAATCGCTCGTAGGAGACTATGTCGCGGATATAAGGACTGCTGGACTGAGTAAAGAAGCCCTGCGCGACCAAATTTTCCAGATGAGCCGCAAACAGTGGGACGTGGTTCGCTGGCTGCTGCGGGAAAAGGAGTGGGATTATTTCCATTTTGTGGACATCGGCCTGGATCGCCTACAACGCGCCTTCTGGGAATTTTTTGACCCGCAACACCCACGCTACAGGCCTGGCAGTCCTTACGAGCAAGTCATTCCTGATTACTATCTCTGGCTGGATGAACAGATCGGCAGCGTACTGGAACTCCTGGATGAGCAAACCTTGCTCCTGCTCGCCTCAACCAGTGGAATGCAACGCCTGGACGGAAGTTTCGCCATCAACCAGTGGCTTATGCAGGAAGGTCTGCTGGTGTTGAACCAGGCGAAGGATCCGAACGTCACGGCATTTGATCAGCTTGAGGTCAACTGGGCCAAGACCAAGGTATGGAGCAGCGATGGTCCGTGTGCCGCTCTTTACTTCAATGTATCGGGCCGCGAACCACAGGGCAACATTCCCGCACGCGATTATGAATCGTTCCGCAATCAGATCAAGGCTCGGGTGGAATCCTTATCTGATGTGAACGGCCAGCCGCTGAGTGCCCAGGCTTTCAAGCCCGCGGATCTCTACCGTGAAGCAAGCAGCGTCGCTCCCGATTTGATCGTGCAATTGGGCGAGGGGCGCTGGTCTTCGGCGAGCAGCGTCGGTCATCCCGGCTTAGTCGTCCAAAATCTGGCTGAGGGCTGCACTCCCGGCGGGCCCGGCGCATTCGTGCTCACTGCGCCTAACTCTCCGCTGAGTGGAATATATGAAGGAGCACACCTGCTGGATATGGCGCCCACGCTTCTCGACCTGGCCGGCTATGAGATTCCGGCCTCCATGCAGGGGCGCTCGCTGGTCGCAGGAATTGAGAAAAAGGGTGGCAGCGCCGGCTCGGATAACGACCAGATCATCATGGATCGCCTAGCCGGGTTGGGATACGTCTAGCCGTGCTTAACAACCGCCCTGGGCTCGAACAAAACCGCAGTTACTGATGCGCCAAGCCTTCCAGCATGGCGCTCGATTCCGTCGTGCACTCCCTGCGTCCGGCGGGCTCAAAATTCCCCAACCGTGCGTCGGCCTGCTTCAAGTAGCGCCCGCTGCGGGTGCGCCCGTAGGAATCCGCGCCCGGGCAGTAATACAGACCGGTGTTGAGGTCCACCCACACCTTGACTTTGGCGTTGACCACCGAAGGCAGGGCGGCACGCTCTGCCGGCGAGGAAAGGTGCAGCACCGCCGCAACCTGCGGAAAATAGTGAATCATCATCTCGCTGTTCACCCCAAGGGTGCCCATAATGGCCGCTGCCAGGATCACCAACGCCGCGAACAAGTCGCCAGGTGTGGATTTCCCCGGCCGCTTCCTTTGTGGCTTTTGCTCGGGCTCCTGATTCACGTCTAAGTGTTCCGGGGCGTTATCGGGAGAAGCCGCAAGTCCAAAGGAGAAGTCGGATAGCTTTGAAGTTTCGATGCTGCTGGAATGCAAATCTGTATTCGTCATGGTGGCGCGTCCTTACGTTTTAGCTCAAGTTCCTACTTATCTCGCTGATCACGTGATGCGAACTCCTGCCTATCATCGCAGCCGTCAGCAACGTGACGGTCAACACTATGGCCAGCATCAGCGCGTACTCGGCGTACTCCGCCAGATTTAAAGTGGCTTCACCAGATCTGACGCGGCGCAGCAGCTGACTCATTGTTGTTTCCTGTAAATCAGAAATCGGGGATGTCCAGGGGAGTGCAGTTGATCTGCCACTGCCTTTGCTGCGCAAAAGACGATCACAGTTGAACTTACGCGCGTTGCTGTTGGAGATGGCGGCACCCGTGTGAAATGATTTGCACTCACAGTCGGCACCGTTCCCTTTATGAGAATTGCCCAGCTCTTGTGACGTTACTTTGGTAATGCCTGCTGATAAAGCAGGACATGAATGATGCTGAAGTCGCGCTCACTGACCTTGTTGTAGTGTGCAGAGAAGATGGTGTGCATGCGCACCGTAAACGGATCCGGGCCCCAGTTCTGCACCACCCACAGGCGCTGGTATTGCTCCGTCAGTTGCGGAAGCAGGGCAAAATCCGGCTGCGTTCCCTTCAGCAGGCGCGCGTCAGCACGCGGAGGAAATACCACCCTGGGAGCCGAATACTGCGGCCAGCGCTGGCGATAATACTCATAGGCCAACCGCGCTAGGGGATGGTAAAAGAGGACAGTGTCGCCCGGTTGTGTCTGCGAGAGCATGTACTGCACAGCGCCTCGCCAATCCTGTTCCGGCGGATCGAACCCCGTGCGGTAATACTCAGCCACTCCACGCAGCGAGAGTGCCATGATGACCAGCAATACCGGCGCCAGCAGCCATTTTGGGCGAATCACGCTCAACCCTGTCGCCACCAGCAGCACAAAGGCCGGAAGGCAGAAAACAAAATATCGGCTCACGAACATCGGCTTAGAAAGCGAGATGACCATCGTCATGGCCACGGGCAGCACCAGCCACATCCAGACAAAAGCTTCGCCCCAAACCGACTGTCTTCCCGCCTGTGCTGGTAAGCGAATCAACCTCACCAGCGCCAGTACCAATCCGACTGCGCATATCAGCAGTAAAGCCGGGCCGCCGCGGCCACTCATTAGACTTGCCAGTGCATAGAGATCCTTCCACTTGGTGGGCTGCACCCAGCCCACCTGCCCCCGATTTTTCGTGGCTACAAACAGCAGAGTCGGAATGGCCAGCACGACGATGATCCCGCTGCTGATCAGAAATCCTTTCCACGGGAAACCACGCTTGCGCAGCACGGCAGCCAGCCAGAGTACGGGCAGCATCAGGCCCGCGAAAAAATGGGAATACATTCCCAGTACCAGCGCGATCACCAGCCCTGCCCAGTTCCCCCTCTTGTCTGGCGCGTCCATGCACCTCATAAAAAACCAGCAGGCCAGCACCACCAGGAACGCAAACAGGCTGTAGCCACGGGCCTCCTGGGCGTAGCGCACATCGAAAGCATTCACCGCCAGCAATACGGCCGCTATCAGGCCGCCTTTCTCCGACAATAGTCTGCGTCCCAGAAGGTAAACAAAAGGAATGGCCGCGACCGAGGGCAGCAGTGAAAGCAGGCGTACGAAGAACTCTCCCTGCCCCAGATGCATCCAACTGCGCAAGAGCGTGTAATACAGGCCCTCATTTAGCTCCCAGCTCAGCACGATGTTGCGGAAGCCGGCCGGATCCAGCCGGGCGATGGAGACGCTGACAA
>DATEGI010000009.1:0-16848 GCA_035280205.1 Terriglobales bacterium
AGCCAAAAGCCGAAAAGGAAAGAGCCAAAAAACCGTTACTGAATCCCATACTTCTTTTTATAGAAGTCGTAAAGCCTGGTCTGGTGATTTGAGAGATCCACCAGCTTGCCATCAATCACCTCCGTCACCACATGCGTCTTCACCTGGAAGGGTGTGCCATCGAGCACGATCAGGTTGGCGTCCTTACCTTCGTCAATGCTGCCCAGGCGATTGTCCACGCCGAAAAAGCGCGCCGGATTGAGCGTGAGCGCCTGCAGGGCAGCATCCTCCGGCAAACCGTAGGAAATGGCGTACTCCACTTGGAAGGGTAGATCGCGCACTTCGTTATCCGCCGAGGTTTGAATGGCGATGGGCACGCCCGCGCGGTAAAGGCGAGCGGCATTATCTAGGCGCACGTCCAACGACTCCATGCGCCCGGGCTCTTCCAGGATGGGCCCCACGATAACGGGAATTTTGCGGGCCGCAAGCTGGTCGGCAATCCGCCACGCCGCGGTTGCATCCGCAAGGATCAGGTGGAAATGAAACTCATCCGCCAGGCGCAACGCGCTTTCCATATCGCTTACGCGGTCGGCATGAGCCACCACCGGAATCTTACCCTCCATTGCCGTCACCATCGCATCCATCTGCAGATCACGCGCCGGCGGAGCCGAGGGTTTTTCGCCGCTCTGCTTCTGCGCATAGGCGTCCTGCACCTGCTTGTAGTGCTGCGCTTTCAGGAACGCCTGCCGCAGCATGGCAATTTCGCCCATGCGTGTTTGGGGGGCGCGATTCTTTTCACCGTACGTCGTCTTGCTTGGCTCGCCCAGGCTGATGTGCAAAGCGGCGGGCGACTTCACTACCATCGCATCTACGTCATCGCCATCGAGCTGAATCACAGCGCTTTGGCCCCCGACTAGGTTGCCGTCCGCCGGCGTGGAAAGCGCGTTGGTGATCCCCGCTGCCCGGCTGACCAGAATGTTTTCGCTGCCCGGGTTTAGCGCATCCAGCACGCGCAGCTGCGGCTGCAGCGGCTCCGTGTATTCGGTATCGTCTACAGTAATCTGCAGCGCCGGAATCTCCACTGTGCCCAACTTGTCGCCGGCGTCGAACATGCCCGGCATCACCACCTTGCCGCGCGCGTCAATCACCTGCGCCCCGCGTGGCACCTTAACGTTCTGGCCGACCGCCGCGATTTTGCCGTTCTCCACCAGCACCGTGCCGTTCTCGATCACTCCATGGCTGATGGTGAGCACCCGCCCGCCGGTAATGGCAATGGTGTTCTGCGCCACGGCCGGCCACGCAGCAAGAAGCAGGATTGTTGTGACTATTGCGGCAGCTCGTCTGTCGAGCATTTCCATCTCCCGAAACTCTAAACTTGAAAACTCTGAAACCTTGAAACCTGTCTTACGGCACCAGCGTGGCCGGTCTTCCCTTCCACGGCAGGAAGCCGTCTTTGCGCGTGTATACAGCCTTACCGTCAATGAATACCTCGTCGGCTTTTGAAGTCAGCTCCAGCGGGTTCCCGCTCCAGATCGTCAAATCAGCGTCTTTACCCACGTCAATCGAGCCCACGCGGTTATCAATACCCAGGATTTTTGCCGGATTAATAGTCACCGCCTGCAGCGCCGCCTCGTCCGGCATGCCATAGTGATTGATGATCGAGGCCTGCTCGATGTAATCGCGCTCCTCAATCACCGGATTGTCGGTGTGCAGGCTCACCAGCACGCCTTCCTTCCACAGGATGTAAGCGTTCTGCGGAATGGCATCCCAGCCTTCCACCTTAAAGCCCCAGGCGTCGGCGAATGTCACCACGCCGATATGCCGCCGCGCGATTTCCGGCGCAATCATGTAGGCGTCGAGCGCGTGGTGGAGGGCGGCGATGTGGAAGTGGAACTCGTCGGCGATGCGAAATAGTGCTTCGAAGTGGTTGACCTGGTACGAATGGATGTTGAGCCGCACCTTGCCTGCCAGCACGTCAGCTAGTGCCTCCAGTTGCAGGTCGCGCTCCGGTGGCGCGCCCTTCTTGCCGCCGTCTTCCCAGGCCTTCCATTTAGCGGCGTAATTTTGGGCGTCATAAAGCCGCTGGCGCACTACCGCAGCCTCGCCCATGAGCGTGGAGGGCGCCTTGTCCTTGCTGCCATATACCCGTTTCGGGTTCTCGCCCCAGGCCCACTTCATGCTGGCAGGCGCGCCCTGTAGCTTGATTTCGTCCAGCGTCTGCCCGCCATTGAGCTTCACAATAGTGGCCCAGCCGCCAATGTTGTTGCCGCTTCCTGGCAGCACCTGCACCACGGTCACGCCGCCCGAAACTGCTCGCGCAATTTCCGGATCGTCGGTGTTGATGGAGTCTTCCGAACGCACCTGTGCTTCAATGTCGCCAGTCATCTCATTGCCGTCGGAGTTGGGCTTGATTTCCGGCAGCGCATAAACGCCCAAATGAGAGTGTGGATCCACCAATCCGGGCAGCACATATTCGCCGGCGGCATTGATGACCTCGGCATTGGCGGGTACGCGAACTCCGGTGCCCACCTCGGCAATCTTTCCGTTCTCAATCACCACGGTGCCGTTGGCGATGGTTCCATGCGTCATGGTGAGAATGGTTGCGCCTTTGATTACGATGGGGTGGTTAAGCACGCCTTCGGTTTGCGCTGCGGCATCCGTCGCGCAAATCGCGCTGATTGAAGCCAGCCACGCACAACACAGGAAGAGAATTGTAAAGAAGCGCATGTTTTTCACGGATGGCTCCCGAGAAGGCGGCAAATTATATCAAACGCATCGCAGCGCGATATTATTTCTGCCCGTTAGGGAGCCGGCTGCGCTTGCTTCCCGCCCCGAGAACGAATACCTTCTTTCAGTTCTGCATTGTCGCTATGAACAAACTACCGTCTTCCCGCCTGAGCGTTGTGCTGATCGCCATTGTCTGTGCTACACCTGTCACCGCCGTCGCTGCCGCCAAGCACGTGCCCGGCGACCTCCTCGCCGACATGCAGCAGTTCGTGCAGTCACCTGCCGTTCCTGGCTATGAGCAGGATCTGTCACGTGCTATCGCGCAGCAACTGGCGGCATATTCTCCGAAAGTGGACAGCCTGGGTGACGTGGTTGTCTCTGTCGGTAGCGGCACGCCTAACCGCCTGCTGGTGGCGCCGATTGATGAGCCCGGCTACGTCGTTAGCGACGTTACTGCGCAAGGTTACCTGCGCCTGCAGCGTCTGCCCCAGTTCGGCGTTCTGCCGCTGTTCAATGAGCTCTACTCCGCCCAACCGGTGCAGATTCACACCGCGCCGGGCAAGTGGATTGATGGCGTGATCGCCGGCCCCTCTGTGCACCTGCAGCCAGGCCGTTCACATCCTCCCGACCTCGGCGACATTGAAAACATGTACGTGGATATCGGTGCTACTTCCGCTTCCCAGGCGCGCAACGCCGGAGCCGACGTGCTCAGCCCACTGGCGATTGACCGCACGCTGTACCAGATGGGCTTCGGCAAGTGGACCGCGGCCGCCATCGGCGACCGCTTTGGTGCTGCTGCGTTGGTCGAAGTGCTGCGCGCGCTCGACCCGCAAAAACTGCGCGGCCGCCTGACCGTCGCCTTTGTAACCCAGCAATGGACCGGGGCGCGCGGTCTGCAGCGATTGCTGGACGTGGTCAAGCCCGATGAACTGCTCTACGTGGGCCGTCTGACCCGCGGGCCCGCGCCTCCTGGACCTCCAAGCGTTGGCAAGGAAATTCCGGGACCCACGCAAAGACCCGGCAGCGGCGTGCTCATCGCCGCAACGCCGGAGCAGGAATCACCGCTCGCCTCGGATCTGACTCAGCTTGCCCGCCAGACCAAAATTCCGCTGGTTACGGACTATTCAGCGCCCCTTCTGCCGCGCGGTTATCTGCCACAGCCGCAGCTGCCAATGCGCTGGGTACACCTGGGCGTGGCCACCGCCTGGCCTTCGACGCCGGGGGAATTTCTTGATGCTCACGACCTCAGCCAACTGGTCGCGTTGCTGGAAACCTATCTTCAGGGCGAAGCCAGTCGGGCCAACATTCCTAATGCTGCACCCCTGGCCGAACCGGCGTTGCCGTCGCGTCCCGGTGCTGCACCCACTCCGGAAGCCGTGCTCAGCGATTTGGTGGAAACTTATGGCGTAAGCGACCACGAAACGCTCGTGCGCGAAGCCATCGCCAGCCTGCTTCCGGTCTGGGCCAAAACGCAAACTGACGACCACGGCAACCTCATCCTGCATTGGCCCGGCGTAGGACCCCGCATCGTGGTTGTCGCCCACCAGGATGAAATCGGCTATGAAGTGCGCACCATCCTGCCCGACGGCACCCTCGAACTGGAAGACAAAGGTGGGGGTTTGCCCCCCTTCTTCCTTGGCCACGCTGGCTTCGTCCACACGGCTAGCGGCATTCGCCCCGGGGTGCTGGAACTACCGCAGGGCTGGGAGCAGCCCGGGTTTCACTGGCCGCCCGAATCGCGCAACGCGACCTACCGCATGGATGTGGGCGCTGCCAACCCGCAGCAGGTGGCCGAACTGGGCATCAAGACCGGCGATTTTGTCACCATTCCCAAAAAGTATCGCCATCTCCTGGGCACGCGCGTAAACGCTCGCAGTTTTGACGACCGCCTTGGCTGCACGGCGCTGGTGGCAGCCACATGGGCTCTGGGGCCGCGCCTCAACGACCGCGATGTCACCTTTGTCTGGTCCACCGGTGAGGAATTGGGCCTCGTCGGAGCCGCTGCCGTAGCCAAGAGGATGGCAACGGAAGGCCACGTTCCAGATTACGTCTTCGCGGTGGACACTTTCGTCAGCTCCGACTCGCCGCTGGAATCCACGCGCTTTGCCGACGCTAAAGTGGGCGAGGGCTTCGTCGTTCGCGCCGTGGACAATTCCAACGTCGTGCCCCGCGAGCTAGTCGAAAAACTGTTGGCCCTGGCACGCGCCCAGGGTATTCCTGCGCAGTATGGGGTGACTGGCGGCGGCAACGACGGTGCCGCGTTTCTGCGCTACGGGTCCACCGACATCGCGCTGGGCTGGCCGTTACGCTATTCCCATTCTCCCGGCGAGGTGGTGGACACGCGCGACGTGGACGCGCTGGCGCGCATCGTGGCTGCCGTTGCCCGGCAGTGGTAATGCGCTCAGGCTGACTCTGGGGCGGGCCCATCCCCTGCAGCCATGTACCTTTGAGCAACTTTTCTTCCCACTCAGCCCCGCAAATGCTTACAAATGGCTGCTTTTCCCGTGTATGTACCATCCAACGCTGGTATAGTTTGAGAGAAGCCGGGGCCGCATTCCCTCAGTTCTTCCTGCTCCCCCTGCGGCCCGGGAGGATGTGTTTGGGTTTCTGGACACACACCAGACTCCATTTTGGTCTCGTCCTCGCAGGATTGCTGCTGGGGGCCACTACTGCCCAGGCGGCCGCCAACTTCACTGCCCAGGAACGGCTCGGCTATAGCGTTGGGGACCAGTGGGAGCCCGCTGTAGCCGCCGATGGCTTCGGTCACGTTTATCTCCTTTATCCCCAGTATGGCCTGGTGCCCGGCTGCCCCACATGTCCCAGCCCCAGCATGATTCTGCAGGTGAGCAGCGATCGTGGCCTGAGCTGGTCAGCGCCGCGCGTGCTTGCGCCCGCCGGTGACGGCCAGTACGATCCTCAGGTCGCCGTTGATTCTCTCGACCGCGGCACACTCTACGCCTCCTGGCTGCAGAACTCGAAGAGCAGCGCCGTCGTGGCCAAGTCAACCGATTTCGGCCAGACCTGGTCCCTGGTGGTAGCCAACCGTATCGCCCATGGTGTTGATAAGGACGTCCTGGCGGTGCGCGGCAATGACGTTTACGTTGCCTATAGCCAGGCGCAGCATCTCTGGGTATCCGCCTCTCACAATGGCGGTCAGACCTTCTCTGCTACCCTCCTCAACAACAATCCCAGGCTGCGCTGGGTGACCGCCGGCGGAGCCACCATTGATCCGGCTGGAAATGTTTATTTTGCCTGGGCCGGATTTCGGCAGCGCGAAGGCATTAGTGGTCCGGTAAATCTCTACTTAAGCAAGTCCGGCGATGGCGGCGGCAGCTGGCAGACCACCTTGCTCGATTCTTCCACCGCGCCTCCCGGTTGCTCCGATCACAAATGTGGCTGGGCTTTCCTGGGCGCCCAGATGGCCCTTACTTCGGACGCAGCGGGCACGCTTTACGCGCTGTGGAATAGCGGGCGCCAGACCGGCGCTGCCGAACGCATCTACTTCGCTTCCTCCACCACCGGCGGTGCTTCCTGGAGCGCGAGACAGGACGTCTCTTCCGCGCCCCCGGGCGTAGAGCACGCCTTTCCTGCCATCGCGGCTGGTGTCGCGGGCGATGTGCGCATCTCCTGGATGGATACTCGTTCCGCTTCTCTCTGGAACACCTTCTACCGCAGTTCCACCAACGGCGGCGCCTCTTGGTCCGATGAAACGCGGATCTCTTCCTACGTGGCTGGCTACAGCTACATCTCTGCCACCGCCTTCAGTTTTCCCTTCGGCGATTATTTCCAGATGGCGATTGACGATTTGGGACGCACCCACGTCGTCTGGGGAGAGGGGCTGAACTGGAACACTCCCGGTTCCGTCTGGTACGCCCGCGGCCGATAATCCACGGAATTACGTTGGTGGCAAAGATATGAGGTTCCGAAAGTTATTCGGAAACTCGTGTTGAAGTTCGTGGCGCAGGCGCTCCTTCTTCGACAGGCTCAGGGCACGCTATTGCTCGCATGCACCTTCTCACCAGGGCGTCATGCTGAGAGCCTTCAGGCCCGAAGCATCTCGCGTGCACTGGCGGTGCAATGCCTCGAGACTGAACGCCCAAAAATCCAAAAGGCCGCCTGGCAGCGCAGGCAGCCTTTTGTTCAAGGGAGAATAGTTCTAACGGAGTTTCAAAACCGTCAAAACTTTCTGGCGAAATCTTATGAGCCACTAAAGCGGGGTGTCAAGATTTTTTTCCAGAATAACTGCTTTATTTTTCAACTACTTACAAATAACGTGATTAGTCGCACCACAAGCATAAAAATGGGAAAAATAGACCAGCCGAGCGGTAACGGAGTCTCCTAACTGCAAGATTTTGAGGGGTTTAGCCGGGATTAGCGCCAGTCGCCCAGCTTCAGGCTGATGATTTCCACATCCTTGGAGCGGTCGAAAATGCGGTCCGGGAACAGGCGCTTCATGAGCAGGCGAAATCCGCCAAACATCAGCCCCGCTACCAGCGCGAACCCCATCAGAATGGCAACCAGCAGAATTACGCCCACCAGCAAGTTGCCGATGTTGTCGCGCTTGCTAAAGAACGTATTCTGGTTCCAGGTAACGTCGGCATCGTAGTTCACCTGGTCCAGCAGGGACTTGGCATCACCATTGGAAACCTGGCCGGAAACCAGGGCCACTAAAGGTCCGCTGCGCTTCACGCGGCTGGCGGGGTTCTCCGCTTGCGACGTGGTACGCAACGTGGCATCAATGGCCTTCGCGCGCTCCGCCGCAATCTGCGGCGTCGGATACGAAATCACCATCAGCGTGGCATCCCCCTGGGAACCTGCTGAAGTCGCATATTGTGCCATTGCTACTTCCGCACCCTTGGCGAAATCCACCACTTCGGGCGAAATCGGCGTGGAGACATCGCCGAGGCCCACCGCTCCCATGAAATAGCGGACCGAGTTGGCGCGGCGAGCCTGCTTCGGAAGATAGCCCAGCACTGGAGGCAGGTCGCGGGCATTACCCGTGGGCAAAGGCAGCGAGGCGGCCAGATCACGCAACTCCGCCGCCGACATCACCGTTACGCGGTCGAGCACCGCATCTACCATAACGTTGCCGCGCACAAACAGCACCCGCCCGTCGTTCGAGGCTGCCTGGTCGCCGATATTTTCTGTCGCCACCTCCGGTTGCTTATAAAAGCTGAAAGCGCCAAAGGCGCCGCTGGCGTCGGCAAAGCGCGCGGCTTTCACCTTCATCACGCGGTCGTCCCGCACATAAGTGGCCTGCTCCATATCGTGGAAGCCATACTCCTTGAGCAAAGGAGCGAATGCGGGATCGGCTTTCGCGGCATCTTTGCTGACTGCCGGAGGGGAAGAGAGGCGCCAGCCGGCAAATTCCGTTGGCAAAAACGTTGTGCTAACGCTTTCGGGCGCGGCAAAGGCTACGGTCAGGCTTGCGAGGCAGAAAACTGCGAGAATGGCTAGTTTTTTCATCCGGCTCAACAACGGGCGAGAGGGTCCCTGCTTCCTATTAGACTACGCCGCACAGGCAGAAGTTTCTACTTCCCGGCTACTGCCCGTCGCCCTGAGCCACGCTGCTGGCCATCTTAATTCCGCTTAAACCGCTGGCATAGCGGGCAATACCCCGGTACAGGGCCAGGGCAATGCGCTGCCGGTAGGTGGAATTGCGCAGTTTGCGCTCGTCCTGTGGATTGCTGACGAAGGAGATCTCCGCCAGGATGGAAGGCATTTTGGCGCCAATCAGTACTACGAACGGCGCCTTCTTCACTCCCCGGTTGTGAATGGCGGGTGTGGTCACCGCTAACCCCGTGTACAGTGCATGCTGAACGTCGGCGGCGAATTCTCGTGATTCTTCCACCTTCTCCTGCAGGGCTATGTTCTTGACCAGTTGCTGAAGTTGGTGAATGGATTGATCGGAGACCGCGTTCTCACGTGCCGCTACCTCCAGCGCATCGCTGGAGGTAGTGAAATTCAGGTAGTAGGTTTCTACGCCGCGGGATTCAGGATTGTGACTGGAATTGGCGTGTACGGAGACAAACAAATCGGCCTCTGCCTGGTTGGCGATGGCCGTGCGGGTCTCCAGGGGAACGAAGGTGTCATCATCCCGCGTGTACACCACGTCTGCCCCCAGGCGCTGCTGCAGCAGTTTCCCCAGCCGCAAAGAGACGTCGAGCACAAGGTCTTTTTCTTCCAGACCCTGCGGCCCGATGGTGCCGGTATCGTGCCCACCGTGCCCAGGGTCAATCACGATTTTGCCAACCTTCAGGCCCAGCGCGCGGATCAGCGATCGGTCGCCGCTGGAGGTGGGGCGTGCCTCCCGCGCCTGTACCTCTTCGCCGTCCTGGCTGATAACTAACCGGGATGGCCGCTTTGCTGAAGGCGGCAACACGTCAGAGCGCCGGGCTGCGACTTTTCCCCTGTTCGAGTTGTCGTCGTCATCGTCGTTGATAATCCTCGGTTCAGCCGCCTTCGCTCTTGTGCCGGTAACCGAAGTTGTGCCCGGCACAGACTCCGCCGATTGGCTTGATGGCCGCACCCTATTCCCAATTTTGAACGACGGTTTCCGCGCTGCTGAGCTCGCCTCGCGGCCATGCATGTCAATGATCAGTCGGTCGGGATTGGGAAGAAGGAACGCGGAATAATTGGCGAGATCGTTTACTTCCAGAATCAACCGCGTATCTCCGGGCTGGTATTCGGAAATGCGGACGTTCTTCAGTAAACCGTTCTTTGGCTTGATGCTTTTGTCCGTCAAAGACGGCGCCAGCCGCGTCCAGTGCAGATCGAAAATAACGCGGTCCGGGCTGCGCAGGCGCTCGGAACGGAAGGTGATGTCGCTGTCCAGGTCTACGGCGACCCGAGAGTAGTCGGGCGTAGACCAGTAGCGGATTCCCTTCACCCGCGCCAGGTCAGAATCGCTGTTGGGCGCGGGAGGCGTCGTTTTTGCCGCCTCGGCCGGAGCCGGCTTGCGCGCGGGTTTGTTCCTGGCCAAGGCTTGCCGCGCTTCGTCCGCCCGGCTGTTGTGGGGATACTCCTTCAGGAACTGCAGGAAAATCGGCTTGGCCTGTGCCGGCTGATTCAGGTCATCCTTGTAAATCTGTCCCATCGCCAGCAAAGCGTTGCCGCGATAACGATAGCCTGGATATTCGCGCAGCAGGAATTTGTACTGCCCTATAGCGGCGCGCAGCATTTTGACGTCATCAAACTGGTGCCCTGCCTCGGTCAGTAGTTCGGCCACAGCCAGCACGCTGGCCGGTGCTTTAGCAGAACCAGGATCGAGGTAATAGACACGGCGGTAGACACTGATTACGCGCTGATAATCGTGCCGTGTGAGGCTTTCCGCTTGGCGGCTATGGAGGCTGTCCCGTGATTTTTCTGCCCGCGTGAACTGCGTTTGCGCTGCCTGTGCCTTGCGCGCTTGGGCGGCCGCCAGTAACGGCAAGGTTGAGGCCAACAAGACAGCGGCACACAACTGCGCCTGACCTGGGAGTATTTGTTTCAATGTTAGCCCGTTCCCGTTACCGCTGCACCGAACTGCCACTTAATCGGTGTTTGTCATGGTCATCACGCCCTGCGCGTCGCGATATATGCGCACCGGGTCCCGGTTGGGCATGATGAACACTCCCGCTCCTGAGCCCGACTTGCCGCTCCAATACAAGCGGGTAATCTTCTTCACATAGTTGCGTGTTTCCGAGTACGGTGGCACGCCTGAACTGCGCATCACCGCGCCCACCCCGGCGTTGTAAGCCGCCAGCGTGAGCCGCACATCACCGCCGAAGTTGTCCAGCAGGTGCCGCAGGTGACGCACACCCGCATCCACGTTCTGCTCCGGATCGAACGGGTTGGTGACGTTGAGCTGCCGTGCCGTTACCGGCATAAGCTGCATCAGTCCCATCGCCCCTGTGCGCGATACCGCATGCGGGTTAAAGTTGGACTCCACCTTGATGACTGCGCGTACCAGGTTGGGGTCTACATTGTGGCGCGCAGCGGCCTGCTCAATGGCGGCGTTGATATCCGCAGGTGGAGTGGCATCCCCCGCTGCCGAGCCTTTCGGCGCCGGAGCCGCCTTCAGCATGCTGCGGACTTCTGCTGCAGCGGAGCGTGCCGCCCGCATGGAGTAGTGGCTGGCTGCCGGTACCGGCTTCCACCGATGCTCAGTCGTGCTCCAGTACATCAGGCGGGCGCCCGTGGACTGGGTGGGCTGCGGTCGTGTCGCCGCTCGCCTTACTGGCGAAGCAACGTCGTTTTCGTAAACCGTGCGACCATTGCGTTGTACTCCGACGATTTCTCCGGCGCTCGCGGAGGAGTCCGCACCGGTGCCGGCCCGTAGGGATGGCGTGGTGAAAAGAAAGGAGATCGCGATTGCGGGAACTGCCATCAGGACGAAATGCAGGGGCTGGCGCATCATCGGGTAAGGCTTCCGCGAGGAAACACACTCCTTCGCTTACCTACCCTCAGCCTGACGGAGATTCACCAGAGTACTTCGATTATAGGGCCGCCTCCGGGGCGAAACAATCTGCCGAAGGGCCTTAGAACCATCCAAAGTAATAGAGCTAAGTGACTGTGGTGCAGCGGGTTAACTGGTTTGGCATTAAGCGGGTCGGCATTAGCAATTGGCATGCGGCCCTTAGCATTTGGCAATCAGCACTTGGCATTTAGCCGGCCACCGATTCTCCGGGGTTCTATGAACACGCTTCGGGGGCTAAATACTAACTGCTAAGTGCCAATTGCTAAACTCAATTACAATTTCCTTCAGTTCCCATGAGTTCTTTTGCCACTCCCCAGCGGCAGGCGCCGGACGCAGAAATGCTCTTCGGCTTCTGGTATCGCGCCCTGCCCAGCGAGCGCGTGCGTCACAATCGCCTGCAAAAGGCCATGCTGCTGGAAATCCCACTGGTTATCGGGCGTGACGCCCAGGGTCGTGCCTTCGCGCTGCGTGATGCCTGTCCCCACCGCGGCATGCCTCTCTCGTGTGGCATTTTTGACGGTCAGCAACTGGAGTGCAGCTATCATGGCTGGAAATTTGACGCCCACACAGGGCAATGCCAGCTGATTCCATCACTTACGGCCGATCAGAAACTGCGGGTGGACCGCATATACGCGGGCGCCCTGGCCTGCGCCGAGCACGACGACTACATCTGGGTATTCGTCCCCGAGCCGGGTCTGCCCGGCGCTGGTGCTACCCAGGCGGCAGAGCCGCCCGCACCCGCTCCGCGCGTGCCCACGTTCTCAGGGAGTTACAAGCTGGCCCTTCTGACCGCGCAAATGCCGGTCAATGTGGACCACGGCATTATCGGTCTGATGGACCCAGCGCACGGCCCTTTCGTCCATCAGGCTTGGTGGTGGCGCTCCCGCCACAGCATCCACGAAAAGCAAAAAGCTTTTGAGCCGATCCCCAACGGCTTCCGCATGAGCGCGCATACGCCTTCGTCAAACAGCGCGCCTTATAAGCTGCTGCGCCTCTACGCCGCCGCCGATTCCATCACCACCACCATTGATTTCGTACTTCCCAACCTGCGCTCCGAGACCATCCGCGCCGGGAAGTGCTGGTTTTCCAGCCTGACAACAGTTACTCCTATTACCCGCAATCGCTGCCGCATTGACGTTGTGGCGGCGTGGAACATATTCCGTTGGCTGCCCTTCGGCCCCGAGCTGCTCAAGTTTGTATTTGCCAAATTCGTGGAGCAGGACCGGCGCACCATGGAGTTACAGGCGGAAGGCCTGAGGCATGATCCCCACCTGATGCTGATTGACGACGCCGATCGGCCGGCCAAATGGTACTTCCAGCTCAAACAGGCCTATATGGACGCCCGCCGCAACGGCGGCGAGATGCGCCATCCTATGGCTGGCCCAGTCACTTTGAAATGGCGTAGCTGAGAGACGATTCAGGCTGGTGAGGCCAGCTCGTGGGTTTCTTCCTCGTCTTCTCCAACCAGGTAACTCAGAGCCTGCTGCCGTGTGCGGAAGGTGGGCAGATCTCGCACCGAGAACGCCTTGACGTTCTCGTAAAACGCTTTGGGGAAATCATCGGTGACTACCCAGGCGGAACGCTTGAGGTGGGGGCGGTCAAATACCGTGGCTTTTTTCAGGTGTTCCAGACCCTCACGGTCCATTTGCGCATTGGTGAAGTCGGCCAGCAGCAGCACCGAACCTCGAGGTTCGGCCGTAACGTAAGAAGGGACCAGATCGCAGACCTTAGCGAACTGTGCAGCCGTGCAACCGTCGTACTCCACCAGTAAGACGCGCTGCCCGCGGTGTGTGATGAAGCGGACCCGATCCCCGTTCATAGCTCCCTCCCCAAGCGGGCTGGATTCAGGCTTATATACAACGTTTAGCCAGCCAAGTCTAGACAACTTCATCCTGTTCAGGGATTCCGAACATGGGGAGGAGCCAGCGCCGCACGGAGTCTACTACGGCAGGAATGTGGGGGATGGGGGCTCGGCAACCTTGCGCTGAGCAGCCGAGGACGGCGAGGCTGTCGAACGGGCCCAGGGCGGGTCAAAGACTCGCCCCCACATAAGTATCTGCTACTGCAGCATGGATTCAACGAGGGAATAGACCTCAGTTAGGGCGGCGTCGAGGTTTTCCGGGTTCTTGCCCCCCGCCTCGGCCATGTCGGGACGTCCGCCTCCGGAGCCCCCCACCTTTTCGGCGATCGGCCGGATGATCTTGCCCGCCTGCAGCCGGCTGGTCAGGTCCTTGGTGACCCCCACCAGCAGCGCCACTCGCCCGTCCGAGGCCGAACCCATCACCACCACCCCCGAGCCCAGCTTGTCGCGCAACTGGTCCATCAGGGTGCGCATTTGCGGGCGCTCCAAGTTATCCACCCGGGTGGCCAGCACTTTCACCCCCTGGATCACGCGCACGTTCTCTTCCTGCGTGGAGACGGAAGATGCCGCGCTCTTAAGGCGCGCCTTGTCCAGTTCCTTGCGCAGGCGCTTGATCTCCTCGTCGCGGCTCTCGATTTCATGGCGCAGCGCCGTGGCCAGCGAGCCCTCCGGAGTTTCGCCAAAATGCACCAGCCCGCGGGCCACCGATTCCAGCTGGTGGTCGGCGCGGAAGTGGTGCAGCGAGCCGGTGCCGGTCACCGCGTTTACGCGCCGCACCCCGCTGGAGACGCTGCCCTCGTCCAGCACTTTGACCAGCCCGATTTCGCCGGTGGCGGCGGTGTGGGTGCCGCCGCACAGCTCGGTGGAGAAATCGCCAATTTTGATCACCCGCACCCGGTCGCCGTATTTCTCGCCGAACAGCGCCATGGCGTGGTACTCGCTAATGGCGACGTCTATGGGCACGTCCTCGATCACCTGCACCTTTTGGTTGCGCAGCACTTCCTTGTTGGCCAGGTTTTCGATGTCCTGCAATTCCTCGTCTTCCACGGCGGTGAAGTGGGAGAAGTCGAAGCGCAGATGGTCGGGCGCTACCAGCGAGCCCGCCTGCTTCACGTGCTTGCCCAGCACCTCGCGCAGCGCGGCATGCAGCAGGTGGGTGGCGGTGTGGTTGCGCATGGTTTCAGCGCGAACATCGGTGTTGACCACGGCGTCCACGCGCTCGCCCACGTGAATCGGCTGGCGCGCCACAATCTTGTGGGCGCGCACCCCCTGGATGGGGTAGTAGCAGCCGCGCACCTCGGCCAGCAGCGTGGTGTGGTCGGCGCCGTAGAGCCAGCCCACATCGCCCACCTGGCCGCCGGCCTCGGCGTAGAAGGGCGTGTGGTCGAGGATGACCTCGCCCTCGTGCCCGGGCTTCAAGTCCTGCGTGCCCTGGTGGTTGGCGCCAATGATCGCCAGCACCTCGCAATCGCGCGAGGCGGTCTGGCGATAGCCTTCAAACGCGGTCGCTGGCAGGTTGCGGTAGGCGGGATTGGCTGTCTGCTTGTGTCCGCCCTTCCAGGAGGCCTTGGCGCGAACGCGCTGCTGCTCTAAAGCTTCCTCGAACCCAACCTGATCAAAATGCAGCCCTGCATCCCGTACGGCGTCCTGAATAAAGTCGAGCGGCAGTCCGAACGTGTCGTAGAGCTTGAACGCTTTTTCTCCCGAGTATTCGGGTAATTCCATAGGTTCAAGAGTTCCCCACTGATCCCGTGTAAGCCCTAGAGCATCAAGGCCCTTTTCGGGTCGCTTTGCAAGGTGTTTTTCAGCAATAAGGGGAGCGAGATCCTGTTCGAGTCTCTTGAGGCCGACGTCGAGTGTACGAGCGAAACGCTTCTCCTCGGCTAGAACAACGTGAGCAACTCGCTCTGCCGAATGATTCAGTTCCGGATAGGCGTCGCTCATTAAATCACGAACAGCGTAGACCATCTCATAAAAGAAAGGTTGGTTCCGCCGGAGCATACGTCCGTGCCGAATGGCACGTCGCATGATTTTTCGCAAAACGTAGCCACGACCTTCATTGCTCGGTACAACACCGTCAGAGATCAGGAATGTTGTTGCGCGAGCGTGATCCGCGATTATTCGTAAAGATGCTTGATGCTCGCTACCGGTGATTAGTTCTGATATAGGGCGCAGGTCGCTGTCTGGAAAAGTCAACGCTGCTGCGCGCCCAATCAACGGCTGAAAAAGATCGGTGTCGTAATTGGAAACCTTGCCCTGCAGCACGGCCGCCAGGCGCTCCAGGCCCGCGCCGGTATCTATGGAAGGCGCGGGCAGGGGATTCAGGTTGCCGCCGGCATCGCGGTCGAACTGCATGAACACCAGGTTCCAGATTTCCACGTAGCGGCCGCACTCGCAGCCAAACTGGCAGTCTTTGTGCCCCTGGTCGCTGGCCTCGGGGCCGATGTCGCAGTGAATCTCGCTGCACGGACCGCAAGGGCCGGTATCGCCCATCTGCCAGAAATTTTCTTTCAGGCCAAATTCGTAGATGCGCTCCTTGGGCACTTTCTGGTCCTCGTGCCAGTAGCGGTATGCCTCCTCGTCGCGGGGCACACCGCCTTCGCCCTTGAAGATGGTGACGAACAAGCGCTCTTTGGGGATGCCGAACCAGTCCTTATGAGTGACCAGCTCCCAGGCGTACTTGACGGCTTCCTTCTTGAAGTAGTCGCCGAAGGAAAAGTTTCCCAACATTTCGAAGAACGTATGGTGGCGGTTGGTGAAACCGACGTTCTCCAGATCGTTGTGCTTGCCGCCGGCGCGCACGCACTTCTGCGAGGTCGTGGCCCGCTTATAATCACGCTTTTCCAGAACCAGGAAAACGTCCTTGAATTGGTTCATGCCCTCGTTGGTGAACAGCAGCGTTGGGTCGTTGGCGGGCACCAGCGAGGAGGAGTGCACCTCGCGATGGTCGTGCTGGGCGAAATAATCCAGAAATTTGCGGCGAATTTCCGAGCCTGTGAGCATGGGAGATGCAATTATTCTAGCATCCGATATATCCCTTCGCCGCCGAGAACGCCGCCGGCGAATTTCCTTACCGCCGAGACGCCGAGGTTGCCGAGAAACCATTCGCGTTCCAATTCGGAACCCCGCGATAGAAATTTCTCCGTATTAGCCTCATCACTCATACTGCCTGACGAAATACTATGGGCTTAGAAACCGCTCTTCCTACTTACGTCGCACGGCCCGGTCCCGTAGGGACCAACTGAAAGTAGCCCGCCACTTCAGTGGCGGGAAGGCGATGGGAGTTGCGCTCAGTCCCGTAGGGACGGCTGAAACATGGCTCACACCTACACCTCAGAACTCGTGCACTGCGTCTTCTCCACGCAAGGTCGCCATAAGGCTATTTCCACGGAGCTGCAACCCAAGCTCTGGGCGTATCTGGGAGGAATCGCACGCAAAAATGGATTTCACGCCCTGGCAGTTGGCGGCACCGATGATCATGTTCACATCCTATTGTCCCTTCCCGCCGCAATGCCTGTATCCAAGGCCGTGCAATTCCTGAAGGGCGGCTCCTCCAAATGGATTCACGATTCGACTGGGCACGTTTTCGCATGGCAGGAAGGATATGGTGCGTTTACCGTCGGAATCTCGCAGAGGGAGGCCACGATCGCGTATATCGCCGGCCCGGCGCAACATCATGCGAAACGCAGTTTCGAAGAGGAATTCATCGCCTTTCTGAAAAAGCACGGCATCGAATACGAGCCGCAATACGTTTACGGATAATTCCGTCGTCCCTACGGGACTTACCTCCGCCTCCCGTTCCTTTCCCGCCAGTAAACTGGCG
>DATEGI010000010.1:0-16176 GCA_035280205.1 Terriglobales bacterium
AACACCCGACCAACGGTTTAGGAAACCGCTGCTCTATCCATCTGAGCTACGGGGCCACGCCAAGCAACTGATTCGATTATCTCATGCGCGTATTTTCTTTCTGACGAGCCCGGCATCTCTCCCGCAGCCCCTGGGACCAAACAACCATGGGGTATGCGGCAGAAGGTGCCATGGTCCTATCTTGTTGTTGCCGAAGCGCTCCCAACTGGCCGATAATTCGGGCTGGCGGGAGGGTGGCTGTCCATGGTTTGTCCTTCGTGTTTGGCGCAGAATCCCATGGGGGCCTCCCGCTGCGCCGCTTGCGGTTCGCCGCTTTCCACCGCCCCGGCCGAGTCCCCACCCGCGAGGTACGAGAGTTCGGCCGGAGGCCAGAAACAGTCGTCCTCGCACGACGCCGCAACCGCCATCGGCTTTGCCCAGACTCCACCTCCTTCCAGCGCAGGTTCCTCCTCCTCCGGCTCCGCCATCAGCCAAGCCAAGCCGGTGGATTTTGGCCCGCGCTACGAGGTGCAAGCCCTGCTGGGCGAAGGCGGAATGGGCGCGGTGTACCGCGCTTATGACCGGGAATTGGACCGCATCGTCGCCCTGAAACTGATTCGCCCCGAACTGGGCGCCGACCCAACTATGAGCCAGCGCTTTCGCCAGGAACTGCTGCTGGCCAGCAAGGTTTCCCACAAGAACATTCTGCGCATTCACGACCTGGGCGAGGCCAATGGAACCAAGTTCATCTCCATGGCCTACGTCGAGGGTGAAGACCTGCACCAACTCCTGAAACGCGAAGGGCGGCTGCCGGTAAGCCGCGCCGTGAGCCTCACCAAGCAGCTCTGCGCCGCCTTGGAAGCGGCGCACGCGGAAGGGGTGGTCCACCGCGATTTGAAGCCGCAGAACATTCTGCTGGATAAGGCGGGGCAGGTTTACGTTTCCGATTTCGGCCTGGCCAAGTCGCTGGCCGCCGACGCCACCCAGGTGACCGTAAGCGGCCAGTTCCTGGGAACTCCCCGGTATATGTCGCCAGAGCAGGCTCTGGCCAGCACGGTGGATCACCGCAGCGACCTGTATTCCCTGGGCCTGATTCTTTATGAAATGGTAACGGGCGACATACCATTCAAAGCGGACTCCACCTTGCAAACGATGTATCTGCGGGTGCATGAAAAGCCCCAGGACCCACGCCAGATCAATCCTGACCTGCCCGATTACCTGGTGCAAATCATCATGCGCTGCCTGGAGACTGAGCCCGCGCAGCGCTACCAGAGCGCACGCGAAATTCTGGATGGCCTGGAATCAGCCCAGCCTTCCCGGCCGCCCTCCCGTCCCGTTCCTCAGGTAAAGCGGGCAAGCCGCGCATTGTGGTACGCAGGCGCCGGAGTGCTCCTGCTTGCGCTGCTGGCTTCTTTGACGATACCTGGGGTGAAAAAACTGCTGCGACCTGGGCCATCCTCAACCCAGTCCAGCGCGGGTATTCCCCCGGCCAGCCAGGGTAAGTACCTGGCCTTGCTTCCTTTTCGGGTGATCGGCGACAAGAACGCCTTGGGCTACGTGAGCGATGGACTTGTGGAGGCAACCGCGGCCAAGCTCTTCCAGATGAAGGATATTCACCTGGCTTCGCCCAACGCCGTGCAGTCGGTGAGTGTCGACCAGCCGCTGGAGAAAATTGCCCGCCAGCTGGGCGTGAACCTCATTGCACAGGGAACGGTTCAGGGAACGGCGGAGAAGATGCGCATCACCATCAGCCTGGACGACGTAGCCGCTGGGAAGCGGTTGTGGACCAGCGAATTCTCCGGGGTTCCCCAGGATCTGCTCACCCTGGAGGACAACATCTACACCCAACTGGTAGCCGCGCTTGAATTGAAACCCAGCAGTTCCGAAGTAGCCGCCCTTAGTGTCCATCCCACAGAAAACGTTGAAGCTTACGACCTATACCTGAAAGGGCGCGAAAACATGCGTCAAGAGCAACAGGTCAAGAAGGTACAGGCGGCGATTGACCTGTATCAGAAGGCGCTGGCCAAGGACTCCGGTTTTGCCCTGGCTTATGCCGGCATTGCTGATGCCAGCCTTTCCATGTACCGCCACACCAAAGACAGTTTCTGGTCCGATAAGGCCCTGCGCGCGGCACAACAGGCGGAGCAACTGAACGCCAACCTGCCCGAAGTCCACTTTTCCTTGGGAAGCGTTTACACCGACACGGGCAAGACCGCCGAAGCCATCGCCGAATTGAAGCGCGCAGTAGAACTGGCGTCCAAGTCCGATGAGGGCTACCGCCGGATGGGTCAGGTTTATACCGTTATTGGCCGCAAGCCCGAAGCGATCGAGGCATACAAGAAGGCCATCGAGCTGAATCCCTATTATTGGGAAAACTACGACGCGCTTGGCGGAGCCTACTACAGTTTCGGGGAGAACGAAGAAGCGGTCGCGGCTTTCAAGAAAGTGATTGAATTGGAGCCGGATAACGCCGCTGGCTACGACAACCTGGGCGTCGTTCTAATGCGCATGGAACGCTGGAAGGATTGCATTCCCAACTTCCAGAAAGCGCTGCAGCTCCAACCCTACTATGCCACTTATTCCAACCTGGGAACCGCCTACTTTTTCCTGAAGCGCTATGACGAGGCGGTACAAATGTTTGAGAAGGCGGTGGCCATGAATCCCAATGAACACATGGCCATGGGTAATCTGGCCGACGGTTATCGCTGGGCGGGACGACGCCAGCAGGCCCTGGCTACTTACGACAAGGCCATCGCTCTGGCCTACAAGCAGTTGGCCATCAATCCACGCGATGCAGACGCTATGGGGTACCTGGGGCAGTATCTCGCAAAGAAAGGCGACCTCAGCGAGGTTTGCAACTGGTTCGCCGGGCCCGGGCCATGGATTCGAGCGATGTTTCCCTGGTCTACTTCCAGGCGGTGGTGGAATGCATAGCCGGGCAGCAAAGCGAGGCGTTGAAAGACCTGCAACAGGCCCTCAAACAAGGCTATCCCGCCCAGGAAGCGCAAAGCGATCCCGAGCTAAGAGATCTGCAAAACCTTCCTGAGTTTGCCGCCATGATGCGACAGTTTGGCAGCAAGGTGAACTAACCCACAAGGCTTCCGACGCTGCCGGTTTTCACCCGCCCTTCACAAACACTGCAAAAAGGTGCGCAAAACGCGGCAAGAACTTGCGGCTCCGCTGGTCCAAACTTGTGAGTTTTTGGATTGCGCGTTGCAAGTGCTTGTAGTCGCGGCCCCAAAAAAAACAGCCGCTCCGCGATTACGGTCAGTCGGGTGCTACGAATTGCCTCTTAGCGCGAAGGAGGATCTCGCCTATGAAACGCCGGAACGGACTGACGCTCGCCGCTGTTGTGCTTCTTTTCTCGGCCTGCACGTTGGCCAGCACCATTCCCGACCCCGGCGGAATCATCCGTAGGGGCTCTGGTTACACAACAGATGTAGCCGTCATCGAACCGGACCTCAGCATCAAGATTAACGGTGTTACCCCTGTCACGTTCCCGTTTAATCCTTTTACGGCCTCGTTTTGTCCGATCGTCAGCGACGTCCCATTCGATGACACGACTGTCAGCGGGCCTGACTGCCGATTTCTCAATGAAAGCGGTCAGACGATCAATTCGATACTGCAGGTTTTTACCGCTGATGGAAGCGCGTTCGCAGACGCAGGAGGGCTCAGCTGCTTCAATGACATTACCGGTACAGTCTGCCCCACGCCTAACGGAAATTCCCTCTCCTTTTTGGGACTTGGCATCCCCTCCGCGGAAGAGTACAGCAGCGGGGGTTACGGAACGGAAGGTGGGGTCAGCCCGTTCTTCAACATCATCAATTTTGGGTTCGACGGCAATGAGAACCTGGCGCAGATCAGCAGTCTCGTTATCCCGGAGCCTGCTTCCCTGGGCCTGATGCTCTCCGGCTTGTTCGGGCTAGGCTTGGTGTGGAAGCGGAAAGCACGCGCCAAAAACCGATAGTTCGTTCCTGAAAATAATTTCTCCGACCTGATGTTCCGGTAGCGCTTAGGTTAATTTACCTTGGGCTCCAACACAGCCTCCATCTGCAACTTCGGCTGCGCCAGTTCCCAGATAAAAGCAATTAGGTACAGTCCCGCCGCCACCCAATACAGGAACTGAAAACCGAAGTACATGGAGTTGTACTCCAGCAGCCCGCCACACATGGCACCCAGCAGATTCATCGCCAGGATGCCGGAGATCGCGCCGCGTGAGCGCAGCAGGGTGGAGAACACGATGCCAGAAAAGAACATGGGGCAGGTCAAGACAATCGCCATCCCGATACGCCCAACCAGATTCGAGGACAATCCTCCCATACGCGCCACGAGCCACCCCATGACCAGAGTCGCGAACAGAAGCAGATAGGGAATGGCCCAATGGCGGATGTCAAAATACTGCACTGCGCAATTGGCCAGAAATGCCATCGCCAATATGGCGATAATGACAATGCCCATCACCTGCCAGGTGTTGCCGAAGACCAGGCCTAGTTCGGTAATACCCTTAGTCTCGATCAGCATGAATCCCGCCCCCAACAGGAAAAACGGGGCGTAGCCAAATTGCGGTTTCTCGCCAAGAAACTTCCGGAAAATGGCCGCGGAGAGCAGCAACACCAGCCCCACCATGATGGCGTACGACAGGGGATAGACCCGGCGCGGCATGTAAAAGAATGGCCAGTTGTCGGTGGAAACATCCGCCTGGATGGTGGGATCAGCGAAGAAGTGAGTTCCATCCTCAAATCCGGTCTGCTGGAGCAATTGCGGGGGCAACGTAACCGGGCGGTCGTTCGCCTCCAGGAAAATGACGGCACCGTCATATCCGGCAAGGATGCAAGCCGGCGGCCGGCCGAAAGCATCCTGCAGCATGAGATAAATTTTTCGTCCCAGCGGCCGGTTCATGACGGAAAAGGAAAGCGAGAGCATGCCGTCCGTCTTGAGCCGCGCGCGCGCCTCGCGCAAACCCTCCACGGTGTAGACAAAAGAATCCAGGCGCACGCTCGAGCCCTGGGTCAGCAAAGTATGCGAGTCCAGCAGGCCGTAAACAATCATGTCGTAGTGCTGGCTGGTGTTGCGCAGAAAGGAGCGGGCATCATCCAAAATCGCATGCGTGCGGGGATCGGAGTAAGGGTGATCGGGATGACCGGCGCGTCCTTCCATCTGGATTGCAGGGTCAATCTCCACCGCGTCCACGTTCCTCGCGCCGTGCAGCAGCGCGGCGGTAACGTCGTTGCCGGTGCCGGCGCCGACAATGGCGACCTCGTCAGGAGACCGGCCGAAGAACCGGTAGGGCAATTCATAGTATTTGCGGATGCTCTCCAAACGCGGATTAGGGGCCGATCCGCTCCGTGCAGGGTCCAGTTCGTGCACTCGCTGGTAATACTGGCCTGCTGCCCGGATCAACAGTAAGCCGCTGTTTTCGTGGCCTATTTCCAGAAGCTGGTAGGGCGAATAGATCCTGTGCCACACCGGCTCGGCAGGCCAGGCCAGAATCACCAGCGCTGCCACGCTGGCGCCGCCGGCAAAAAGCAGCATTCGGAGTCGGCGCTCGTGGAACAGCAGCAGCCCGGCAAAGGCGATGAGAAACCAGATAACCGGCGGAGTCCAGAATGAGCTCACCACAAACATGAGCACAACGCCGGCAATGCTTCCCAGCAGATTGAATCCATAGGCGGAGAGATTGTCGCGGCGCTCCATGACTCGGCCGCACAACTGTCCCACAGGAATAAACGCCAGCGCCGTAATCACAAAGATGATGGCCAGCAGAAAGAAGACCGGCAGCCCCTGGTAGAACTTGTCCACTACCGGTAATCCCATGTTCAGTTGTTCAGAAAAGGGCAACAGCTTCAGGCTGGTGCGATTCGCTTCCGGAAGGCCGTAGCGGATGCCCAGGAGCAGCGCAAACTGCCAGCAGAACACCGCCGGCGCCAGGAACAAGGGAATGTGCTGGCGGCGCGCCATGGCATATCCCAGTCCCAGACCGGCGAAGCAAGCCAGCAGCGTGAAGTTCTTGTAAAAGGCAAACACCTCAAAGGTGGTGCCCTGCCAGCGTATGACTGCCAGTTCCAGGAAGAGGCTCAGAGCGGCCGAGGCGAAGATGGCGAACTTAGCGTAATCGTCGGGAATCGAATCCAGGAATTCAACCTGGCGGGTCGCCGCATTGTCGAAAACGGGGGCAAGACGGCGAACCATGGGCTGCAAGACGACAGCGGCAGCCATTAATAGGGCAATCGCGATGGCAACTCCCGGGCCAATGTTCAGGCGTCCAGAGTGACCCATCGTCTGGCTGCCCAGGTAAATGACCAATGGAGCCATGATGCTGGCAGTCAAACTCAGCGAGATGAGGCGCAGGTACGAACGTCCCAAGCAGTCCTCCTTTAGCGATGCAAAAAGGGGGCGCAGTTAAAGGACCCGCCACCCTGACCGCCTCTTAAATATTGTGGGAACAAGTTCCCTGATTCTGCTCAGGCGTGTTCTGGATTGTCAATCGGAATTTGTCTGCATTTCACCCTAAAGTGCGTGCTATCGCCTGGCCTGAGCGAGGCTTGCAGACTGCACGTTGGCGGCCCGCAGTTCGGGGAGGACCCGGCCGGCGGTTTGGCGGCGGCTCCCCTTTCCACAGTTCAACCAGCGGGAGGGAGTTGACCTCAAGCGGCCGGAGGGTTAGCTTAGCATCTGGCTGTCTGACCGTTCCCGCGAAAGCCGCTGCCGATGTCGGACTTGAGCCATCCCCGGCCTGAAACCACTGCTCCCTGGGACCGCAAGATTCCGGAGAAGATGCTGGCGCTCTATCTGGACAGCGTTCGCAGTTTTCCCGCCTGGAAGGCCATGTGCCCCCACTACATTCATCCCGACGTAAAAGAAGTAAGCGAACTGGGCTACCACTCCACACTGCTGCGCACGGCCCAGGCGGAGTATGTTTTCACCTTCAGCACCAAGACCACTTTCATTTATGAAATCGAGGAAGAGGTCAGGACAGGGCAGCTGGAGATTCGCTGCGATAACGAACTGGTGCTGAATATTGGGGTTTCCTGCGCCGATGACGCGGAGGGCAAACCGGACTGGGTGGCGCGCAGCGTGGAAGTGTTTTGCGATGGCGAGTGGGTAGCGGATTTGCTGGGCTTGGCAGCGCGGCAGCAGGCGCACGAACGCCAGCGCATGCAACTGGAGACCAGAGAGCGCCAGCGCCACGCACAGGAACTCAGCCAACTGCGGCAGAAGTTCGGAATCGAAGAACCAACGTCGGCGCCCGGAAAGGCCAAAGCAGCCTCCAAAGAGACGCAGGGAAGGCGCTGGCTGCGCTTCTGGAAAAAGAGCAATGGTTGAAACCTGTTGGCCTCGTTGCGAAAACTCTTTGCTGATCCTTTCCATGTTGATGACCCAGAATCTCGCAGCGCATAAAGCTTCAACCTGCGTCCGTCAGGTCTCCGCGCTTTGACAGAAACCGATGCCGGCACAGACCTCCTCTGCTCCCCCCGCCTTCACGCCAGGAAGCTTTCCCGCCGAGACTGGCCGTGAACAGAGTTCCGGGGACGCGTGGCTGGGAATCGGTTATCAGCGCTGGTTATGGATAATATCCGCAGCAGGAATCGCTGCACGGCTGCAGCAGTACCTTTTCAACCGCTCACTGTGGCTGGACGAAGCGCTGATGGTGCTCAACCTGCTGCACCGCTCCTTTGCCCAACTGGCGAAACCTTTAGACTACCAACTGGTGGCGCCCCTGGCATGGCTGTTCGCGGAAAAAGCCTGCAGTCTGCTGTTTGGACCCAGCGAACTGGCGTTTCGCCTGGTGGCGGTCGCGGGCGGCTCACTGGCCATGGTGGCGCTCGCGCTTCTCGCCTGGCGGCTGCTGGCACCCCGCGCCGCCCTCGTGTGTGTAGCGCTGTTCGCTCTCTCCCCGCCCCTCATTTATTACTCTTCTGAACTCAAGCCTTATGGCAGCGACCCAGCGGCCTGCGCCCTCCTTTGGCTGCTTGGATTCTGGACCCTGCGCGAGCGGCTTACCGCGATCAAGGTGGTCGTCCTGTCGCTGGCGGGCGCCGCCTTATTTTGGTTCTCTCATCCCGTCCTGTTTGTAGCGGGCGGATTTGGCGTGGCGGTTCTGGCCGCCGCTATTGGCGAACATAATTGGCGACGCTGCCTGGGCCTTGTCCCCGTTTTTCTGACCTGGTTTGCCAGCTTCGCGGTTGATTACTGGTTGACTTTGCGCACCAGCAGCGCCAATCCCGGCCTGCACCATGCTTACCCCTTTTTCGGTTTCCCTATCCACTTTTCTACGGTTGATATGGCAATTCAGAGCGTCTTTACCCTGCAGCAAAACCCCTCAACCCTGCTGCTCGGAGTCTCGCTTTTTGCCGCGGTCATTGGCGGGCTGCATTTCTGGCGCGAGGACCGCGCCGCCTGCTGCTTTCTGATTCTGCCCCTAGTTCTGGCCTTAGCTGCGTCCAACCGCCATCTCTATCCACTGCCCGGGCGCTTCTACCTCTTTTTCGCGCCGGGGCTCTTTCTGCTGGTGGGAGCGGGAGCCGAGGAGATATGTCTCGCCGCCCGCTCCCGGACGCTTCCCGTGGCCGCTGCCCTAATGGTGCTCCTATTCTTTCAGCCCGTGCTCTCCACCGCCGAGATTGTTCAGCATCACATCCCTAGCGAGGAGTTGCGCCCGGTGCTGCAGTACGTGCAACGTCATCAGCGCCCGGGCGACACCTGGTACATCTACTACTACGCCCGTTATGCCTACGAGTATTACGAGGAAGCTTACGGCTTGACAGGCGGCAACGTCGTGCTAGGTAGCGGATTTCGCGTTCCACCTCCCCGCAGCAAGGACTGGGATGTCTACCAGAAGGACTTTTCCAAGCTCGAGGGACGGCGAGTCTGGGTGATCTTTTCCCATAATTGGACACTCGATGGGCTAGACGAACCGGCATACGCGCTGCACGTCCTGGATGGCATGGGGGTGCGAAAGGACGCGTACCTGGACTACGGCGCGGCTGCTTACCTCTACGACTTGCCTTCCGCGCCGGCCGCCGCTCCAGCCCCCACCGCGGAAGTGGGCTCGGCAGCGCGCAACTGAGGTTCTCCCGATACCCACTATTACTCCTCGCGTGCAAACCTTTGCATCTGAACGGTGTTGTATTTCGTTGCAGCACTGTCCTATTTGTTGAATCTTTGGGCTTGCGCCGGAGGTCAAAATGGCGGGCTAAATGCACGAGCGGAGGGAAAGCAGGTTCCCAGTATTCCAGCTCCAGCGGTGACCAGAATGAAAGCTTCCGAACCCAGCCCTTCGCCATCCGGCCAAATTCTGTGGGCCATCTTTATTGTCCTTATTGCCCTTTGGGTGATTGCCTTCGCGGCTCACCTGGGCGGCGGGGTAATCACCTACCTCCTGATTGTGTCTCTGGCGGTTCTCCTTATCCGCTCAGCCAGCTCGCGGGCGAAAACGGCTCCAGTACAGGAACGAGAAATGAAGGGCCCGTCCACAGAATAACGTCGGCCAGCCGGTAATCCCTCGTTGACTTCGCGGATTCGGTTAGAGCGGCAGATGCAGCCGCGCTTCGCAACCCCGGCCCTCAAGGCGATTAGCGAGTTGCACGGTGCCGCCGTGAGCTTCTGCGATCTGGCGGCTGAGCGCCAGCCCAATCCCCGAACCTCCCGGCTTGGTGGTGAAGAAGGGTACAAAGAGGTTGCCGGGATTGGCGATGCCCAGGCCTTCATCGCGCACACACACATCGAGTGAGCCGCCGTTCCTGTGCCACCCCACGATGACCTTGCCCTGAGTCTCCAGCGATGCATCCGCCGCGTTGCGGATCAGGTTGATGAGCACCTGCTGCAGTTGATCAGGGTCGGCCTGCAGCCTGACGTCCGGCCCAGGGACCACCTCAACCGGCAACCGTGTCTCTACGCTGGCGGCGGCGCGCACCAGCGCCCCCAGTTCCACTTCCTGCAGCTGCGGCTTGGGCAGGCGCGCCAGCCGCGAGTAGTCGCGCATGAATTTGCTGAGCGCGTCGGAACGCTCGGCGATGATTTTCAGCCCGCGGCGCAGATCATCTTCCCAGTCGGCCGAACGTGGCTCGCGCTTAAGCAACGTTTCCAGGCTCTGTGCGATGGAGGAAATGGGCGCCAGCGAGTTGTTCATCTCGTGGCCCAGTACACGAACCAGGCGCTGCCACGCTTGCCGCTCTTCCTCCCGAAGGGCCTGGCTCAAATCTGAGATGACCAGCAACTGGTGTGGCGCCCCGCCCTGGCGGAAAACCGTGCGGCGCAGGCCCCAGCGCCCCGCCCGTGCGGGAAAGCTCTTCTCTACGGTGCGCCCCATCTCCCCTTCCAGGCAATCGGCCAGGCCCAATTCGGTGGCGGTCTTGCCGAGCAAACGCTCCACGTTCTGGCTGAGCAGCCGTTCTCCGGCACGATTCACCAGGCGCAGACGCGCCTGCGGATCAAAAGTGAACACCGCGACATCAATCTCCGCCATCACCGTGCCCAGTAGGGCGCTGGCTTCCATGGCGCCCAGGCGCTGCTCGCGCAGCATCTCGGAAAGCGCGTTGACCTCCCGCATCAGCTCGCCCAGTGCGTCTTCGGGGTTGCCCACGCGGGCGCGCATGGAGAAGTCGCCCTCGCGCAGCGCCGCCTGCATGTTGGCCAGGGTCTGCAGCGGGCGCATCACGGTGCCGCGCACCGTGAAGGAGAAGGCGAGCCAGGCGGTAACAATCAGGACCGAGAGCGTCCACTGCGTGCTGCCGGAAAAGGAGCCGGTCCAGAGCAGCACCATGGCGGGAATCACGCCAGCCAGGCCGGACGCCAGCGCAAACAGCAGAACCCGGTTTTCGTGCGCTATGCGCCGCCGGCTTCGTGGACGGGGGCGTCCGGTGGCAGCACTGGTGCGAGGGGACTTAGTTGCGGCCGGCTTGGCCAGATCAGATTCCATACTTCTGCAGGCGCCGGTACAGGGCGCTGCGGCTCAGGCCCAGCGCCTCCGACGCCTGGCTGATATTACCGCCGTAACGCGCCAGAGCCTTGCGCACCAGCAGCGACTCTACTTCTTCCAGGCTCATATCTTCCATCTTTTGTCCGCTGTCGCGCGCGCCCCGCAGGCCCAGGTCGCTCACCCGCACCTGCTCACCCTCAGCCAGCAGCACCGCCCGCTCCACCGAGTGGTCCAGTTCGCGAACATTTCCCGGCCAGGAATACTCCAGCATGGCGCGCAAAGCGGCGGCATCGAACCCGGCCAGGCGCTTGCCGTAGCGCTCCGAATAACGTTTCAGGAAGTGCATGGCCAGCACGGAGATATCCGGGCGTCGCTCCCGCAGTGGCGGGAGGTGAATTTCCACCGTATTCAGGCGAAACAGCAAGTCCTGTCGGAAACGCCCGGCGGAAACTTCCTGGTTCAAATCGGCGTTGGTGGCGGAGATGACGCGCGCATTCACCCGCCGCGTTTTGGAGGAGCCCACCGGCTCCATTTCTCCCGACTCCAGCACACGCAGCAGCTTGGCCTGCTGGGAGGCGGGGACGTTGGCAATCTCGTCCAGAAAAATGGTGCCGCCGTCAGCCAGCTCGAAACGGCCAACGCGGTCGGCGCGGGCGTCGGTAAATGCGCCCTTGACATGGCCGAACAGCTCGCTTTCAAAGACGCCTTCGGGCAGGCCGCCCGTATTAACCGCGACAAACGGGCGGTGGGCGCGGTTGGACAAAACGTGCAGCGTGCGCGCCACCACTTCCTTGCCGCCGCCGTGCTCGCCGGTGATGAGCACGTTGGCGTCGGAAGGCGCCACCCGGGTAATGAGCTGCAGGATGGGCTTCATGGCCTCCGATTCGGCAATGAAGGTAGGCCGCCCCTCCGCCCGTAGCAGCCGGTTTTCCGCCTCCAGACGCTGGCCCAGGCGCAGCGCCCGTCCCAACTCCACTTGCGTGCGCAACACGGAAAGCAAGCGGGCATTCTCCCATGGCTTTTGAATAAAATCGCGCGCCCCGCGGCGCATGGCCTCCACCGCCAGGTCCACGCTTCCCCAGGCGGTCATTACGATTACTGGAAAAGTGCTGTCGGCAGCCTGAATCTGCGAGAGCAGATCCAGGCCCTCCTGCCCGGAGGTAGTGTCGCGGGTGTAATTCAAATCAATCAGGGCGGCATCGAACTCCTGCTTCTGCAGCGCCTCCAGCACGCCGGCGGGAGAAGACACGGCGCCGATCTGATAGCCTTCGGGCTTCAGCAGCAGCCGAAGCGCTTCGATGACGTCGCGCTGGTCATCGGCGACAAGCACACGTGGAGCGGGTTGATTGCCGGGGATCATCCTGGGCTTACCCGAGGATTGTATACGCTCTGTCATTTCCTCCTTCACAGCGAGGGCCCAGGCAAGTCGCCGGCGGGCGCGGCTTTCTGATCGGTCAGGTCCGTGCGCGGCATCACCCCGGGAATTTCCGGCGCCTTCTGCACATGCCCGTTTTCGGCGTCGCCGATTTCGATGCCGTTATGGGTCAGGGTCAGGCCGGTCACGCGATCCAGCTCCACCCGCGATTTCTCATACGCCGCCATCGCCCCTACCCGAGCCGATTCTGCCTGCGCCAGATCGCGCTGCGTCTGCAGCACCTGGTAGCTGGTGGAGGCGCCGAGGGCATATTTTTTCTGCTCGATTTCGAAGGTGTGCTGCGCCAGGTCGCGGGCCGTGGTAGCCGCTTCCACCCGTGCCCGATTCTGCTGCAGCGCGAATTGCGCGTTGCGCACCTCGATGCCGATCTCGTTCTGCAGCTGCTGCAACCGCATCTGCGCCTGCCGGTATTCAAGCTCCGAGCGGATCTGGTCCGCCTTGGCCACCCGGTTGCGGAAAGGAATGGTGACCTGGAAGCCGACCGCGTAATCGGGAAAATCGTTACGGAACAGCTTGGCAAAAGCGTTGCCATATCCCGTGCGGGACACCGTTCCCGGCGGCAGGCACTGGATGGAGTTTGGATTGGGCACCACCCCGGGAGCGCAGGTGAAAGCGGGATTCTGCTCTCCCGCTAGCGCCGAGGCGCCGTACCAGGCGACCAGGTCCACCGTGGGCAAAAGCGCATTCTTGGCGCTCTTGCGGCTGATTTCGCGATTAGTCAGGTCCATGCGCGCTTGCGCCAGCTCAGGGCGGTGGGAAGAAGCCTCCTGCAGCAAATCCTGAACCGGCTGTACTGGCTCCTTCTCCGGCACATACATGGTGTCCGTGGGCACCACCGGTGCGGCGGCGATGAAAGGATCGCTCAGGTTGCGGGTAACGGCGTTTTTCATCAGCAACTGCTGCAGCTGCAGGCTGGTCTGGGCGACAATCAGGTCCTGTTTGCGGCTGGCGACCTCGTTCTCCGCCTGCGTCACCTCGATTGCCGGAAGTGCGCCAATGCGCACCTGCTCGCGGTTGTCGGAAAGCGTCTTCTCCGCCAGGTTCAACGACCGCTCCCTGACCTTCTCATCCTCGTAAGCGTACACCAGGTCCCAGTAGATGTTCTGAATCTGCGACACAGTGGCGATTATCTGGTTGCGAAAGGCCACATCGGAAATTTCGCGGTTGTTTTTCGCGATGTGTATAAAGCGCATGTTAGGCCCTGGCCCGAAGCCGGCCAGCAGGTGCTGCTTTATTTCTGCCCGAAACTGAGAGAACACCTGCGGAACCAGCAGGTCGAACTGGCTGTTGTCAGTGCCCCGAAAATTGTTGAAGTCCACCAGCATCTGCGTGCCCGTGGGGAAAGCCTGCGTGTACTCGAAATTAGCGTTCGACGTGTTTTGCTGGAACACCCCCACCTGGCCGATGGTCACAGCGTTGTTAATGGGCTGGGCCGCATGGTTAACATACAATTTGGCGGTTAACTGCGGGTCGTAAGGCTGAAGTGGCGTGCCTATGCCGAGCGTAGACTCCACTAGTCCAGATGCACCGCCTCCCGCGCCTCCCGCACCGCCCGAGGTGCCGCCCGCGCCCGAACCCTGGGCGCCGGTGCCGAATCCGCCCACACCGCCGCCGGGCGTGCCTTCCACCAGGCCGGTGGCCACGCCGCGGATTTCCGCGCCCGCCTTGGCCCGCAGGATGTCGGTATCCGCAATGGACAGGTTGTAGCGGGCGATGGCAATGTCCAGATTGTTCTCCAGGGCCAGCGCCACCGCGTCGCTGAGCGACAGCATCAGTTTGCCGTCCTTCATCAGCGTGTCCAGCCGCGGCGTGTTGGTCAGCTTGGGCTGCGGCACCTGAACCGATGAATAAGGATTCAACAGGTTGGGAAACTGCGACCCGGCGTTAGGAAATCGGAACACCTGAGCCGAGCCGGGAGCGGCAAACCCCAGCAGGAGCAGCCCGCAAACCACACCGTAAACACCGTTTGTTTTTTTCATAGTCACCACACCATAAGATTGGGAATGGGTGCCCCACCCTTTGCGGTTTTTGCAAAAGGTGGGTTCGTTCACTCGTATCGCAGCGCCGCCATGGGATCCACCTTGCTGGCACGCCGCGCAGGGACATAGCTGGCCAGCACGGCAATGGCGGCGATCATCAGCCCCACTGCAAGGAAGGTGATGGGATCGTCCGCCTTCACGCCGAACAGCAGCGTGGACATCAGGCGCGCCAGAATCAGCGCTCCCACCACCCCGAGGCCGAGCCCGGCCGCAGCTGCCAGCACCCCTTCGCGCAGAACCATCCTCAGAACGTTGGCGGCTTGCGCGCCCAGCGCCATGCGCACTCCAATTTCCTGCGTGCGCCGGCTCACCATATACGCCAGCACGCCGTAAAGCCCGATAGCGGAGAGCGCCAAAGCCAGCCCGGCAAACGCGATCAGCAGGTACATGGTGAAGCGCTGTTCGGAAACGCTGTCGCGCAGCACCTCGTTCAGAGGCCGCACTTCAAAAAGCGGCAGGTTCTTATCCAGCCGGAGTACGGACTGCGTAACGGTGGGAACCAGCGCCATCGGATCGCCGCTGCTCCGCACCACCAGGCTCATGTCGCTGTAGGCGCGCTGGGGTAGATACATCTCCGGACGCTGCGCCGAATCGAGCGACAACTGGTGCGTGTTGGGCACCTCGCCGATCACCTGCTCACGCCTAGAGCCTCCGTTTTGATCCAGGTACAGCACCTTGCCAATCGGGTCCTGGTTTGGCCACAACTGCTGCGCCAGGGCCTGGTTCACAACAGCGAGACCGGATGCCTGCTCTGCCTCCTGGCGCGTGAAGCCTCTTCCGCGCAGCAGCGGCGAGCCCATGGCCTGGAAATAATCTTCGGAAACGTACTGATAGTCCGAGGTGCGGTTGGAAGTCTTAGAGCTCTCCCCTTCCAGGTGGATCCCGCTCAAGCTGATGTTCTGCATGGGCAAGCCGCTGGAGAGACTGGCCGCGCGGACACCGGGAATCGCCTGCAGCAATTGCAGCAACTGCGCGCTGAAGGCCCGCTGCTGCTCAGGATTGGAATAGTGAAGCGGGGGCAGCGAGAGCTGTGCCGTGAGCACGTGCTGCGGGCGAAAACCCGGGTCCTGCGCCAGCAAGGCGCGAAGGGTGCGCACCATCAGCCCGGCGCCGGCCAGCGGGATCACCGCCAGCGAGATTTCCGCCACCACCAGCAGCGTGCGCAGCCGGCGTGAAATCCCGGCGTTCCCTGCCCGTGCGCCCTTGCTCACGCTGTGCTGAATATCCTGGCGGGCCACGTGCAGTGAGGGAGCCAGGCCAAACAGAAGCCCGGCCACCAGCATTACGACGAAGGTAAATGCCAGGACGCCGGGGTCAATGCTGAGCTGCTGTAGACCGAGAATGTCGGGCGGCGCCAGCGCCCGCACCCCGCGAATCCCCCACCAGGCCAGCAACAGCCCGGCGCCGCCGCCCAGCAGGCTGAACAGCAGGCTCTCACTCATTGCCTGGCGAACCAGGCGCCGGCGAGTGGCCCCCAGCGCCACCCGAATGGCAATTTCCTTCTCCCGTCCCGCGGCCCGTGTCAGTAACAGGTTGGCAACGTTTACACATGCAATCAGTAGCACGAAGCCGACCACGAATTGCAGAATCAACAGGCTGCGACGCAGCGTGCCGGCCACATTTTCCGTGTACACGGTGAACACGTTCGTGCCGTAGCCACGATACTCATCCGGTTTTTCCTGCCGCAGGCGGGCCTCGATTACCTGTAATTCGCTGCGTGCCTGCGTCAGCGAAACTCCCGGCTTCAGCCGCCCCAGCACCACGTTCTGGCTGTTTTGCAGAACATCCTTCGGCTGGCCGGAGCC
>DATEGI010000011.1:0-2655 GCA_035280205.1 Terriglobales bacterium
TTCATCTTAAATCGGGCTATCGCTTGCGGGTGTCGGACTTCTGCACGAAGAGCCGCAGCGCTGATTTGCGCACCGTGTCCGGAACTTCCTTGTTGATGGAAAGACTCTTTAAGTCGCTGAGCAGCAGGTTGTTGACCAGGCCAAGGGCGAGGTCGATGGGCACCTTGGGATTGAACGCCAGGTTGCGCTGGATGCGGTAATTCTTCACGAACTTGCGTTTGCTGGAAAGGCCGCGGAACACCACCTCCTGCACGTTTTTCATGCTGGCAAACATTTCCGCTTCCGTGTCGGTCAGCTTGGGAGACTCCAGCACTGCCTGCGGCACAACCCTAGCGCCGTCGCGGATCAGGAGGAAGCGCTCGTCCTTATTGCCCTTCATAGCCAACTGCACGCGCTCGCCCACGGTCAAGGCGGCGATTTTCTGCAAGACGCTCTTGGCCTTCTTCGCGGCTTCCGGTGCGGGAGCAGCGGCAGCGGCGTGCACTGCGGCAGGTGCGGTCACCACAACCGGGGCTTCAGGAGGAATGTCGGTTTCTTCGATGCCGCCAATAACGTGGAAGGGCTTGCCTTCATCGGCGGCGATTTCCGCGGCGTGCTCGACCAGAAATGCTCTTACCTCTTCGTCGGCGGTTTCCGGACCAGAGGCCGCAGAGGCTGGCTGTGGTTCGGCGGGAGGCACAGCCAGCAGGCCCTGAATGCGGGCTTTTTCCGCATCGCGCAATTCGCGATTGCCCGCCAGAGCCTGCAACACCGGGCGGGATTTGCTTACTCGCGGGCTGGCCAGCAATTGTTCAATCACGTCGCGGTTGGCCACGGCCGCAATCTCCTCCAAGCTGGCTTCGGAAACAGAGGGATTCTCCAGCAGGGCGGCATACAGGCTGGGACGGCGATTGCGCGGGTCCACCATGTACTCCAGGACCTCACGCGGAGTGTGGGGGTCGGAAGCCGCAGCCAGGCACGCCGCTTCATCCCAGCTGGCCAGGGTCATGCGGGCCTGTTCGGAAAAAACTGGGTTCTGGGTCAAGAGAACCAGGATTTCGATCATCTCTGCCGGAGGCACGGAGAGGGCGCCTTTGGCGGCGGCGCGCAGGAGGTTGGGCGGCACCGCCGATTGCCGAATCATGTCCACCATTCGTGCCATAGCATCAGATCCCTGCGGCGGGGCGGCCGTTTTTGCCTACCAGGTGTTCCAGTTCCGCAACCACCCGGTCCAGCTCATCCACCAGGCGGTTACTGCCGGCAGCGCGAAACGCCTCCACCAGTGAACGGTAGTACCACAGCGTGCCCTCGCGTCCGCCCCGGAATCGTTTCCATACTTCGTCGCCATGCTGGCGATAGTCGGCCAGAATGTCGCGTGCGTTGTGCAGCTTATCCGCCGCCGAGATCAGGCGCGCGTCTGCCGGCTCGTGACGAATGGCCTCAATATAGCGCGTTTTGCGGTCCTTCCACGGCGGCTTGGGAACCGTGTCAGCGTCGGTGCAGGCCTCTACCAGCCGGGCCACGCGCTTGCCGAAGCGGCGCTCGATTTCGCGCAGTGTAGGCTTACCTCCCTGGTCCTCCACTGCATCGTGCAGCAATGCGGCGATGGCCATGTCCTCGTCCCCGCCCTCCGCCAGCACAATGGAAGCCACACCCAGCAAATGGGCGACATAGGGCACTCGCGTGCCCTTGCGCGCCTGCTGCGCGTGCAATTTGGTGGCATAGGCCAGCCCGTCCAGGAAGCGCTGGTCAAGCATCGGGTTCGGCGGTTCGTGATGGTGGGGGTTTTGGTCGGCTTTCATCTACAAAACAGGGTAATACAGTTTCCGAGCCAAGCGTGCGTAGCCGCCTGATTACGTACGTAACGGGTACATGGTGCGGCGGTCGCATGGCTGGCTTCCTGCATCAATTTCCGACGGAATAATAATAAAAACGTCACCAATGGTCCTGCATGACGTCTAGCAAACGAATTTCTGATTTTCCGAAGGAGTGGAGAATGGCACCCGACGCGATGGATGATATCCGCAAGCTGCGAGATGGCGCCCACAATCACAAGGGCAAGGTGCTGGCGGTTGTAAGCAGCAATGACAAGCTGGGTGAAACCAGCTACAAAACCGGCTTTTGGATTTCGGAGCTCGCCCATCCCTACCTGCTTCTCTGGCGTGCCGGTTACGAGGTGGAGGTCGCCAGTCCCAAGGGCGGCAAAGCCCCGGTGGACGCCTGGAGCAATCCCAACAGCCCCGTGGCGCAAAGTCCCGATGACTTCGTCAGCACGGGCCTGCTGGAGAACAAGCTGCACAGCCAAAAACTCTCGGCTACGAAGAAACTGTCGCAAATTAATCCCCGCGACTACGCAGGTGTGTGGCTGGTGGGCGGCTATGGAGCAGCATTCGAATTCGCCGATGACCCCGATATTCCCCGCATTCTGCGTGAGGTTTGGGAATCCGGCGGGATTATTGCCTCCATTTGCCACGGCTCGGCCGGATGGCTCAACGCCAAGGCTTCCAATGGCGACTACCTGATCCAGGGACAGACGATGACCGGCTTCTCCAAGGCGGAGGACCAGGAAGTGGAGAAGGTAGTCGGCTCCAAGTTCCTGAAGTTTTACGTGGAAGAGGAACTCACCAAGCGCGGCGCACGCTATGTGCGAGGGGAGTTATTTCAGCCATTTGCCAC
>DATEGI010000012.1:0-25417 GCA_035280205.1 Terriglobales bacterium
GTGGGGAAATCGAAGGAGCGCTTGGCGTACTGCATGCGCACTTCGTTGACCAGGCTGGGAGCGATGATCGAGGTCAGGCTGCCCACTACCGACTGGTCGCGGGAGAAATTGTTTTTGAAGCCGGAGGGCAGGTCGGAACCGTCGTTGAGCGGCGAATAGTTGTGCAAGCGGCCATCGTCAAAGAAATAGCGCACGTACATGTATTCCTTGGTGCTGAAGGAGTGGTCCAGCTTCACCAGGAAGTTGTCGTAATTGTTGCTGCGGGTGACGTTCAGGTTTTCCGCCGGGAAGCCGATGCTGGATTTGAACTGGTTAATCACCCCGATGTTATTCAGGATGATGGAGTTGTAATAGGGCGACTCGCTGCGCCGCTGGCCCTCGTAGTTGGCGAAGAAGAAGGTTTTGTCCTTCTTGATGGGGCCGCCCAAAGTGAAGCCGTACTGATTCTGGCGCAGCTTGTTGAGTCGGCGGCAGCCGCCAGAGCTCAGGTTACCGGGCACCTTGCAACTGAATGGATCTTCGGAAGACAGCAGGCTGTTGGCATCCATGGCATCATTGCGGAAGTACTCGTACGCCGACCCGTGAAAGGCGTTAGTTCCGCTCTTGGTAATGATGTCCACAATGCCGCCCACGGCGCGCCCGAATTCGCTGCTGTAGTCGCTGTTGATCACGCGGAATTCGCGTACCGCATCCTGTGAGGGCGTGTACTTCTGCACGCCCGACGCCGTGGAGATGTCGTCTGCACCGTCAATGGCCACGAAGTTGTAGTGAATGTTCTGGCCGGCAAAGGAGAGCTTGGTCACCGGTTCGATGATCACGTCGGTGCTGCCGGAGGTGGTGTCGCCGATGGTCACGCCCGGGGCCAGCAGGGCAAAGTCAATGAACTGGCGGCCGTTCACGGGCAGGTTTTCGATCTTGTTCTCGTCAATTACCGAGCTGACCATGGTGCGCGTGGGTTCGGCGGTCACACCCACGTCCACCACTTTGATTTCCTGCGTCACCTCGCCCAGGGGCAGGGTGAAGTTCACGGCGCCCACCTGGCCGACATCGAGGTGGACCTTCTTCACCTGCTTCTGAAAGCCCTGCTTGTTCACCGTCACTACGTAGTCGCCGACGGGTAGCAAAGCTATCTGGTAGCCGCCATTGGTATCCGTGGTGGCGGTCCGGGAGATGGCTGTGGCCGTGTTGACCGCCGTAACCTGGGCCTCAGGAATCACTGCCCCGGTGCTGTCATAGACCCGGCCTTGCACCGTCACCGTCACCACCTGGGAAAGTGACGGGAAGCTCAACACAACCAATAACATACACAGCAGGCTGCAACCGACCACGCGGGCACGCATCATTAGCTTTCCACCTCAAAGGGATATAAGGACGAATAACGGCGAGAGCAGGTGCAGCTTGCATCTGATATTGCAAAACCGGGGCAAAGTCAATAGCTTACGCGGGACTTCCCGGGGAATGCCGCGAGATGACGCAGGGTGTGGTTGCGAATCGCAACAGCCGGTACTTGCCGGCTACCGCGGTCGGCTTAGCACAGTCTGATAGGGATCAAGCAGCAGTTTGCGCGCGCCAGCCGGGGCGCTGAGACGAAAGCTGGTTTCAGCGCCATCGGCAAATACGCGGCCCAGCAGCACAGGAGCTCGCCCGGCCACCGCATAAACGGGCACCGAAGTGACCAGGTCCGACGGCGCGTCTTCCTGCTTTATGGTGCCCGTGACCAGCACGGAATTACCCTTGCGCAAGAACTTTGTGTCCGCCAATTGCAGATGAGGGATGGTGGTGCCGTTCACCCAGCCATCGAAGAACCAATCCAGGGATTTGTGCCCTTCGAACCACAGCGAAGGAGGCAGGCTCTCCTCAAACGCCGCCTGCACATCCTGCAGGGTCATCACCTTGCCGGCAAAGCGCTCCTGCAAAACACGCAGCACGTGCACGAACAGCTCATCGCCATTGCCGGCAGGCTTCCGCTCACGCGTCCGGGACTGGCTGGTGGCATCGCGCAGCATGTAGCGCAACATGTGAAACAGCCAGGTGCCGCGGCCGTAAGCGATGGCGTCATAAGCGTCGGGGAACTTGGAGGAGGAGAGGCGCAGGCCCAGCGTTACCGGCCCGGCCTGCAGCAGTTCCATGCCGGCCTTGTTCTTCTGCAACAGCTGCAGGCGGTAGGTTTGCATCATAAGCGCGAACTGCTGGGGATGCTCGCGCTCCAACATCATGAGCACACAATAGTTGGAGAGTGCTTCCCCAATCCACTGGTCGCGGTAACTGCGCCAGCCCACCATGTCGCCCCACCATTGATGGGCGGCTTCATGGGCCGGCATGAGTTCGCCGTAAAGCACATCCGCCTGCGGGGAAAAGCGCAGAACCTCGCGTTCGTGGGGAGAGAGGAAGGCAAAGCTGGAAAGGAAGATCAGCCCGGGCCAGCCCTGGCTGACTGCTCCCGGCATTTGTGTCAAAGACAAGCTGCTGTAAGGGAATGGCCCCAGGCGGGCGCTGAGAAAATCAATGGCATGAGCCGTCTCGTCCGCCACGGCTTGGGCATTGCGCGCCGGCGAAGGCATCGGGGGAGGCGCTGCCATCGCCATCCGCTCCTGCGCCAAGCGCTCGGCCGGGGAAATCTCCGGGTTGGAGGGAGGAGTGGCGGGAGGCGAAGGCGCTTGCGGAAAGGTGCGTTCCATTCCAGCCGCCGCGTAGGTATCAACTTCCACCTTGCCGGCATGGGCGTCGGCTTTCACGTACTGGCCCAGGTTGAAACCAGCCATGGGCATAGGGCGCTCGGAGACCCAGTGTCCAACCTGCTCACCGGGGCTGGCGGAGGACGGGCCCTCTTCCGCTACAGGCGAAACTCGCTTGCCGGTGGCCAACAGGGTCCAGCCTGCTGGGTAGTGAAACTGCAGATCGAACTGCGACATCGCCAGACCGCGGTTTGGGTACCAGGTGCCGCGCGCACCCACATAGAGCAGCCCGCCGCCGGCTTCGGAAAGCACCGAGCCGGAATATTCGAAGCTCAGCTGCATCCGCTGCCCGGCCCGCAGCGGTTCCGGAAATATGACGGCCATCACATCGTTGCCTCGTCGCGCCAACTGTGTGCCGTCGAGGGCCGGGTTGTGCACAAACTCAATGGGCCGCCCGTCGGCTTCCACTTTCTTAACTTGCAGAAAACGCGAGAGCTCAAACAGCAGCCCCCGGTCGCCGCTTTGCCGCACCTCGACATCCAGCAGAGCCTTGGCCGAAAGCTCATGGGGAAGCGTGACCCGCGCCCGGATGCGATGACGGGAGATGTCAACCGCATTGTAGGTGCTGTCTGGCGGCATTCCCGTACCCGGCTTGGCATGTGCGGGGAGGGAAAACGAGGTCCACAGATCATAAAAATCGCTTTGCGGCGTTAGCGTCAATTGCCCGGCGGAGACCTGCTCCAGCGCCAGGGAATCGAAGAAGACGTCGAAGAGCCCGCGCCGCGGGCTGCTCAGGCGCAAATGCAGGAAGTGGTCATTACCGGTATAGGCCGCCAATGGCTGCATGGGTGTAGCCGTCGGCAGAAAGCGGCTGAAGGTCAGGAGCAACCGAAGCGCGTCGCTGGCGGCCAGCGAACTGGCCACGCCGGCATTGGCGGCAAAAAACTCCTGCGCGTCGGTGGCGGGATATATGAACGGTTCAAGCTTCTGCCTGGTGTCGTCGTTGAAGCGCAGATAGGCGGCCGTGAACTGCTCTTCCACGATGGCGGTGCCGGTAAACAGGCCCAGGGAGGCGCGTTCGGCGCGATTGGGCGGCATGAGCAGCAGGTCGCCTTCGCCCTCAAAGTAGGCGCCGGTTACCCGGCCCAGCACGTCTTTGGTGAAAGCGATGGTGCCATCGTTGAAGGTTACGTGCAGGTTCGGGTGCTCAATAGAAGCGTTGCGAATGTGGAAGACGCGGCTGGGCTCCAGGCCTACGCTTCCCAGTTCCTGATAAAGCGTAGCCCCCGGAGTTGGGGAGACAGCCGGCGGATTGTCCTGGGCCGCCAGGGCAGTTACGGCACACGTTGTCAGCCCCGCGAGAAGGAGCAATGCGCGAAGATGGCCAGTTACCTTGGTCACGGTTTCAGCCGCGAACGGCGCGGTTAAAATCGCGACGTGCGGGCTTGCCTGATTATCGTCCTCATCTCGGCGATTTGCGCCCCGGCCGACACCATTTATCTGAAGAATGGCCGCCGAATTCTGGCGGACCGCGTACGCCAGGGCGCAACTCACGTCGAATATGACATTGGGGACAATTCCTATGCTATCCCCAAATCGCTGGTGGATCACGTGGACGCCACCGGGATGCCGCCGGCCGAAACGGACCCGGCCGGGTCGGGCGCGCAAAAGCCTCTCTCCGAGATGCCGGCCTTTACCCCCAGCGTCAGCATGGACAACAGCCAAGTCGCCGTTTCCGTCATCAAGGACGGGCAGGTGGATACCTCGGTGCTGGATTCTCTGGACCGCTCCGGGAACGCCCAAATGGCTGCTGCCGGCTACTTTCTGGCGGGCCGGCATGAAGAGGAGGCTGGCCACCGCACGCAGGCGCAGTCGTATTTGCAGCACGCCCTGGGACTGACGCCGGAAAATCCCGCCATCCTCACTCACTATGCCGCCGTGCTGTTGCAGGGCGGAAACTACCGCCAGGCGATGGACGCGGCCCTGCGTGCCACGCGGTTGTCGCCGGATTCGGCGGATGCCTTTGCCGTGCTCGGCTTTGCCCAGTTCATGTCGGACCGCAGCCAGGATGCCGTTCGCTCCTGGAAGCGCTCCCTGCAATTGCGGCCCGACCCGACCGTGCAGCAATTTCTGGCCAAAGCTCAGCGCGAAGTTGCCGCCGAGGCCAACTTCTCCGAGCGCGAAACCGGGCACTTCACCTTGCGCTATGAAGGCCGGCAGACTTCCGACGAGTTCCGTCGCCAGCTGCTGCAGGTGCTGGACGCCGACTACAACGATCTGTCCACACAGCTTGATGCCCAGCCGCGCTACAGCATTCCCGTGGTGCTCTACACCGAGCAGGAATTTTTTGACGTGACCCAGGCGCCGGGCTGGACCAGCGCGCTGAATGACGGCAAGCTGCGCATTCCGGTAAGCGGCTTAACCGAGGTGACGCCGGAGCTGGCACACGTGCTGAAGCACGAACTGGCACATTCGTTTATCAATCAGCTTAGCGGCGGCCGCTGCCCGCAGTGGCTGCACGAAGGCATCGCGCAGCTTCTCGAACCGCGCTCAGCCGCATACTTCGGCCGCCGCCTTGGGCAGCTCATGAGCCAGCATCAGGCGCTTCCCTTCAACATGCTGGAGGGCAGTTTTGTTCGTTTCAGCACGCCCGAAGCCCGCCTGGCCTACGACGAGTCGCTGGCTGCCGCGGAGTACATCCGTGACACCGACGGCATGGACGACCTGGTCCGCATTCTGAAGCGCATTGCCGAAGGCAGCTCTACTGAAGCCGCCATGCGTGCCACCATCCATTGCGACTACGCCGGCCTGGAGAATGACGTGGGAGCGTTTCTGCAGCAGAAGTATGGGAAGTAAGCGGCGGCTACTGCAGCTTAGCGTACTCGGCTTTGGCCTGCTTCAGAATGGGAATGTTCGGGTCGGCGTCTTTCCAGAGGGCGAGAAAATCCTGGTAAGCGGCGCGGGCTTTGGCGGTGTCACCCTGCATGGCGTAGGCGCGGCCGAGTTGAAGATGGGCAAGAGCGCCGATAGGTGAGTTCCAGACAAGTCCACGACGGTCGATTATTTTCTGGAACTCTGCCGCGGCTTGGCTGCTTTGATGAGCGGCCAGATAAGCCTCTCCTCGAACATAAACCGGATACAAGGCGTTCCAGACGAAGTCGCTGAAGGTTGTGCGCCCTAGTTCATAGGGCAGGGCGACTCTGAGAGTCTCTAACGCATTAGAGGCATGCCCGCGATTTAACGCCAGTCTTGCGCGCAGGGTAGGCAGGTAGTTGAACCGCACGATGGTGGCTTCCGGGAACCGCTTGTCCAACCCTTCCGTCAGCTCTTGCGCCCGCCTGCTGTCTCCGGCGTAGGCCAAAGCGAGCCCGGAGCCATACTGCACGTCGACCCCAGTGGATTGTTCTATTGCCAGTGTGGCCCGCCGTTTGGCCTCCTCGGCGTTGCCAAACAAAGCTTCCCTTAGTCCAGAGGTGGCTGAAAAGCTCGCGGCTTTCTCTTTTTCCCCCGCCTGTTCGGCTGAGTCTATTGCCTGCCTGGTCAACTCTTGCGCCTCTCTGAGCCGCCCAGAATAGGCCGCCGTATCGGCCTCGTAGGCCAGCAACGTGTCTTCCGTCCGCGGCTGACCTGCCCACAATCTGACCTGCTGTTTCATCCCCGCGGTATCGTTCTGCAAAAAGGCAAGCTGGTAGAGGGCAGCAGAGTAGAAGGGGCCGTAGAGGTTGCGTTCCGAGGCCTGCCTGTAGGTCGCCTCCGCTTCCTCGAAGCGATTCAGAGACATGTAGCCAAACATGAGGAAGACATAGGAAATAGAATCGTCCGGTTTCAAACGAATCGTTTCGCTGGCTTCTGAAACTACTCCATCGTCTCGACCCATCGCGGGATAGATGGCGCCGGCTAAATAGGTATGCGGCATGGTGGCGCGGGGATAAGCCTGCATCCACAACCGGCAGGATTGTTCGGCTTTTTCGAGGTTCCCCGTGACTTCTTTGTAGTAGATGGCCGATATCAAATACCTCTCCGGCTCACTGGCGTGGTCGCGCAGTTCGTATGCCTTGCTGGTGTACTCCGCCGCCGTGCTGGGTTCTCCGGAGGAGGTATATTCGATACCCAACCAGGCATAGGCGAGTGCGAAATCGGGGTCGAGTTCGATAGCGTGCTTATAAAGAGGAATAGCAAGTGGGGAGGTCCCGTCCTGAGCCGAGCTGAAAGCCTTTAGCGCTTCCAGGGAGGGTGTGGTCGCCTGTTCCAGAGGCGTATCGAACTTCCGCACCGTGCTCAGTGACTCGCCCAGCCTGTTCCGCATCTCTGTGGCGGCTTTCCCCAGAGCGTCGAGAACATGACTCTTGTCGCTGGCCTGCGCCTCCATGCTCGCCAGGGACTCCCCGCTTGTGCAGTTCACCGCCTTCACGGTCAGCAGGTACGGCGTGCCAATCTTGGCTATCGAGCCGTCGAGGACGGCGGCGCTGCCTGTCCGCTGGCAGAGCTCGCGAGCGACTTCTGGCGTGAGCGCCGCATCCGGCATCCGGCCCATCATTTGCAGCGTCTGCTGGACTTGCTGGTCAGAAACAATGCTCAGGAAGGGCGACTGCTCCAGTTGGACGGAAAGGCCCTGCCGCAGAGTTCCCTCAAAGACAGGGTCGCCCGTGGTGTTGGCGAAGTCAGCGAGGACGATGGTGTCCTTGTCTGTCAGTTTGGGGGTGCGATGCAGATACAGGTAGCCGCCTACTGCCAACCCCACAACGGCCAACATAAGCGGCGCCAGGAACTGCCAACGGATCCCGGCGCGAGCGGCGCCTCCAGTGGCAGCTGACGCTGGTAGGGTGGCCGATTCACTATCTCGCCTGAGCCGTTGGAGATCTGTGCGAATCTCAGAGGCATGCTGGTAGCGCAGATTGCGATCTTTCTCTAAGCATTTATTGATGATCTCTTCCACCCTGGGAGGGAGCTTGGGGTTGATCCGGATAGGCGAAAGGGGGGGATGCTCCAGAATCGCACTGAAAATTTCTCCTGAACTCTCGCCGCGAAACGGCAACGCGCCCGTTGCCATCTCATAGAGGACGACGCCGAAGGAAAACAAATCCGTTCGGGTGTCCAGTTCCTTGGCTCGCACTTGTTCGGGCGACATGTAGGCAACGGTGCCCAGCGCCGTGCCGGGGCTGGTCAGGTGTTCTTCCATCGTCAATGTCGATTGTGCCGCTGCCTCGCCTGCTTCCGCATTGGCGCCCGGCGTTACTTTTGCCAGTCCAAAGTCGAGAATCTTGGCGTGACCTTGTCCGGTCACAAAGATGTTCGCCGGCTTGATGTCGCGATGAATCACGCCTTTGGCATGAGCCGCATTCAATGCGTCGGCAATCTCAATGCCTAGCGACAGAACGGTTTCCATGTCCAGCGCCCTGCCGGCAATTTTGTGCTTTAGCGTCACACCTCCCAGGTACTCCATCGCAATGAAGGATTGCTCGCCGTGCCTGCCGATCTCGTAAATGGTGCAGATGTTGGGATGGTTGAGGGCGGAGGCGGCGCGGGCTTCGCGCCGGAAACGTTCCAATGCTTGCGGATCTTGCGCCACATTGTCGGGCAGGAATTTCAGGGCAACGAAGCGACCCAGGTCGGCGTCCTCGGCCTTATACACGACCCCCATCCCGCCGCCGCCGAGTTTCTCGAGGATGCGGTAGTGCGAAACGGTCTGGCCAACGAGTTGGGAAGGGGTGGCCATGCGCGGGAATGGTAGGACGGAAAACCGAACGGGTCAACGAGGCCAAATATCTGGAACGGCATCGCAGGGCCGAGTCTATCGGCCGCTTCTGCGTTCACGCTCGAGGATCATCTGGTCGAAGGCATGCAACAGCGACTCCCGCTCGGAGTAAGGTCCGGGCTGGTAGGCGCGCGAACTGATGCCAAGTTGCGAGAGTTCGGAGATGCCCCAATCCTCGCGGTTGGTCAGGTCCCAGAAATCAATGGCGTCGTTGGCCTGGAAATCGGGCTTGGCCATTTCCCGTGGATGGAAGTGCCACTCGCAGACAACCTCCGTGCGGTTCACCGCTTTCGGCCACAGGGTGTGAGTCATCATGTAGTCGGGGTGGAGGCTGAGCAGGAAGTTGGGATAAACGGCGTAATAGCAGACCTTGTGACGGTCCTCTTCGCTCAGGCCGGGAAGGTAGTCGCGGCGGCGCTTGCCATCAACGCTCATGGTCTCAGCATTGCCCTTAAAGCCCATGGTGCCGCCGATGTAGGTGGGGTGGGGTGTTTCATTGTCGGCGCCCATGTAATTGGTGAGGCGGTTGAGAGCGGGATGCAGCACCGGGCAGTGCAGGCACTCGTTGTAGTTGAGGATGACGAGCTTCCAGTTGGCCTTGACCTCGTAGACGATGCGCTTGTGCAGGCGCAGGTCAACCATCTGCCAGGAAGCGAACTTACCGGGCAGATCGGCTAACTGTTTCTCCAGGGACTCGGGCTGGGGCGCCAGATTGATGAAGATGTGGCCCTCCCACATCCCAACGTGGACCCGGTTCAGAGGATAATCCTCGCGGCAGAAGCTGCTCCCTTCCTCCATGTGGGGGGCGCCGATAAGCCTGCCGTCCAACCCGTAGGTCCAGCCGTGGTAAGGGCATTGAATGCGGCCGGCGAAAGTTCCCTGGGGCTCAGTGCACATGCGGGTGCCGCGATGGCGGCAAACGTTGTAGAAGGCGCGAACCTGGCCACCCTGGTCGCGGGCAATGATGATGCTTTCGCCTGAGAGTTCGCGCAGAAAGTAGTCACCCGCGTGCGGGATTTGGTCGGCCCGCCCGGCGCATACCCAGGAGCGGCAAAAGAAGCGCTCCATCTCGTCCTTAAATACCTCGGGGTCGGTGTAATACCGCGCCGGCATTGTCTTAGGGGTGGGCACCACCTGTGTGCTCATGGTTCGACTCCGTAGGCAGCCTAGCGCGATTATGCCATGAGGCAGCGGGAGATTGCCGAGCGGCATTCCGACCACAACTTGAAACCTTGAGGTGGGCAATGTTTCGTCCCGCCCGGGAGTGCAGGGTTGAAGCGGCCGAGTTTGATAGTTTTTTCAACGCTGTTTAAAGGTCAGTCCACTGGACCAATTGTCACAAACAGGAAAAAACTCGAGTTCTGAGCCAAATGTAAAAACATTGCTTGACTCGGGAATCCGTAGGATGGTATAGCAGCCAGACCATTCGAAAGGGAGGCTGCCGCCATGGGCGCTTCAACGGTAGAACCGGTTCTTGCAGGACCCCGCCATCTGATGAGAGCTCTCTGTGCCGTGGGCGTTGGTATTGCCATGTTGCTGGTGTGCATCCCCCTGTTCGGACAGACCGACAGGGGCCGAATTCTGGGAAATGTTCACGACGCTACTGGCGCCGTATTAGTTGGCGCCAAGGTGACCATCACCGACGTGCAAAGAGGTATCCCCCGCCATTTAGTCACCGACAGCGCGGGCGCCTTCCAAGCTCCCGACCTGCTTCCGGGCAACTACAAGATCCGAGTGGAATCAGGAGGCTTTAAGACCGAGGAGCGCCCGAACATCCTGATCGAAGTAGGCAAAGATGTGCGACTGGATTTCGCGCTGCAGCCCGGGCAAGCGACCGAGACAGTGACGGTAAGCTCCGAGGTGCCGCTCGTGAACACCATCAACGCCACCCTGGGTGGCACAGTCGACAACAAGACCATCAACGAACTGCCGCTGAATGGCCGAAATTACCAGAACCTGCTCTCTTTGCGGCCCGGGGTCATGGTTTATGCCGGCGGCGGCCCCTGGACCCAGGTGGCCAATGGCATGCGCCCCGAAGACACCAGCTTTGTGGTTGACGGCATCAGCGACGACGAGGCTTTCATGGGTCTAAGCATCACCAATGCGGCCGCCGTCGCGGGCGATGCGGCAACTTTGCTGCCCATTGATGCCATTCAGGAATTCAACGTGGAAGAAAACCCGGGGGCGGAGTTTGGATGGAAACCCGGCGCCATCACCACGGTGGGCATCAAGTCGGGTACCAACCAACTCCATGGCACAGTCTATGGTTTCGGCCGCTCCGATTCCTTCGATGCGCGCAACTTCTTCAACCGCGCTCCCGACCCCAAGACGCCGGTGAGCCTGGAGCAGTACGGGGCCACGCTGGGCGGGCACATCATCAAAGACAAGCTGTTCTACTTTGGAGCTTATGAGGGACAGCGCTACACGGTAGGGAATTCGTTCGTGTACAGCCTGCCCACCACGGCTTCGCTGGCTACAGCTTCGAATCCGGCAGGCGATCCCACCAGCAGCATTCCGGATGCCATACGCGACATGGCCTCAAAGGGCATACCCCTCAGCCCGGTCAGCCATGCCATCCTGCCGCAGTATGGGCCTAACGACACGCAGGGAACCTCGATCACGCGCGGTTTCAACAACGTCAATAAATCCAACAATGCGTTGGGAAAAATTGACTATCACGTCAACGAACGGCACACGCTGAGCGGCTCCTACTTCTTCGGCAATGACAAACTGGTCGCCGAAGACTCGCTGGAGACGCAACCGTACTTCCTGACCCAGATTCATTCGCGGGCGCAGACCCTGGCTGCTCACGAGACGTGGGTGGCCAATTCCCGCGTAGTGAATGACCTGCGGTTCGGATTTACCCGTTACACCCTGAGCATTGCCCCCGTTGATCAGAATAAGCCTCCCACCAGTTACGGATTGAATACCGGTGTCACCAATCCTGTTCTGGGTGGACTCCCCGGAATCCGCGTCACTGGTTTCACCGAACTCGGGGGGTTCCCCAGCTTCCCCAAGTATGTTGGCCCCGACAACACCTTTTCCCTACAGGACAACATCTCGTATTTGCGTGGCAAGCACGCCCTGAAGTTCGGCGGCGAACTGCGTGATTTGAGAGTGCACCAGGGCACGTGGCGCAAGGGCCGCGGCGAATTCCGTTTTGGCTCGCTGGAGGATTTTCTAGCGGGCACTCCCAGCCGGGCCACCCTTTTGGCCGGAGTTCCCACCCGCGATTTGTCACAATGGGAATACTCCGGGTTTTTCCAGGATGACTGGCGGATCACACCCAAGGTCACGTTTAACCTGGGATTGCGCTATGAGTACGACGCACCACCCACCGAGGCGCATAATCTCCTGGGCAACTGGGAACCAGGCATCGGATTGGAACAAGTGGGCAAGAACATCAGCTCCATCTACAAGCCTGACCACCGGAATTTCTCGCCGCGCGTGGGCTTCGCCTGGGACGTGACGGGCAACGGCACTACCGTAGTCCGTGCCGGCGGCAGCTTGATTTACGACGTGCTGACCATGAACACGTTCCTCTCCCAGCAGAACCTCCAAAACGCGATCACGCTGGGGTTGAGCGTGCTTCCTACGGGAGCACCGCTGGTGGTGAACGGAGTCACCACGCCGGGCGTAGGCAACATTCTGGCCAGCGCCGTGACCATTCCGGGTTCATCGCTTAACTGGAATGGTTCCTCCGTGGGCGGGGCCACCATCTTCCCCAGCAACGTAACCAGCTTCTTGCAGTGCGGGGATGGGGTGGGCAATGATCCTGGTCCGTGCGACATCATGGCCATGGATCGCAACTACCGCAACCCCTACGTCACCAACTGGACGCTGGGAATTGAGCATGCCTTCACAGGGAACATCTCCTTCGATGCCTCCTACGTGGGCAACCATGGCTCCAAGCTGACCGGCATCTATGACATCAACCAAATCAATCCCCAGTCCCCGGCGGAACTTGCTTGCGGGCACTGCGAAGCCAACTCTGACCGTCCTTTCGCCGCTCAGTTCCCCTATCTTGAGTTCATCAACTTTATGAGCAATCCCTACAGGTCGAACTACAGCGGCCTGCAGACGACCCTGAACGCTCGCAACATGCACGGCTTGACGTTCATCGCCGGCTACACCTACTCACATTCGCTGGACAACATGTCCTACAACTGGAACCAATACCTGCCGCTGAACAGCCTGAATCCCAAGGGCGATTACGGCAACAGCGACTTTGACATGCGGCACCGCTTTACCTTATCGGTCACTTACGCGCTGCCGGGGAAGAAATCGCCGCTGCAGCTGCTCGAAGGCTGGCAGGTCAATTCCATCGTGACCCTGCAGAGCTCGATGCCCTGGCAAACCTTTGACTCGTCCAACGACCTCAGCGCCACCGGCGAGTTCGCCGACCGCTGGAACTTCTTCGGCAATCCCGCGGACTTCAAGTCCGGGGGCGCCAATCCCATCCCCTGCTTCGGGTTTGGCGGCTCCGCTGGCTGCTCGCCGAACATTCCCGGGCCGTGCATGCAAGCTGCCAGCGCTATGGGCCCGGGGGCGGTCGCGTCACTTAACAATCTGGGGTGCTACATGGCGGGCAACTCGGTCATGATTCCGCCCGCGGTGGGCACTTTTGGCAACCTGGGTCGCAACCTGTTCCGCGACACCGGCTACCGAAACCTGGACCTCTCGATCGCGAAGAATTTCCACTTCAAAGAACGGGTCACGGCGCAGTTCCGGGCGGAATTCTTCAACGTGCTTAACCATCCCAACTTTGCCAACCCGTGGGACGGAACCAGTGGTTATGGTCCGGCAGCGCTCACCTCCGATCCATCGGGCCCGGGCTTTTTCGGCTGCGGCTGCGCGACACCGGACACCGCTGCCGTCAACCCGGTGCTGGGCTCAGGCGGCGCGCGCGCCATCCAGCTCGGCTTGAAGATGATCTTCTAGCCGGGAAACAGATCGTAAGCCAACGAGGGCCGACGCTGTTTCGGCCCTCATTTTTATCGCGGTCCAGTCGGCTTTGCCGGCAATTAGCCGTGCCGACAGGTTGGGGAACGGGCCCGAAAGCTCTAAGCAGGGGGAATCGTGGCCAAAGGAATGCACCCGCCGCGCCGCTACGAGCGAGTGGTGCAGCAGATCGAGCAATGGATCCTCGACGGCAGCATGAAGCCGGGCGATCAGTTGCCCGGGGAGCACGACTTGGCGCAGCAGTTTGGCGTGAGCCGCACCGCGGTGCGGGAAGCAGCCAAGACGCTGCGCGAAAAAGGATTGATTGAACCCTGTTCCGGCCGCGGAACATTTGTTACCCATGGCATGTCGCAGGTGATGCGCCAGTCGCTGGACCTGATGACCAAAATGGGACAACTGGACGGCAGCGCCCACCTGGGCGAGGTGCGCAACATCCTGGAGCCGCACATCGCTGCGCTTGCGGCTACGCGCGTGGAGGAACAGCATCTGCGCACCATGCGGGAAGCATTCCAGGCCATGGATGAAAACCTGGATGACCCCGATGGCTACATCGAAGCCGACCTGGAGTTTCACCTGGCGCTGGCGCAAGCGGCCTGCAACCCTCTCATTTTGTCGCTGCTCGATTCCATTGTCGGCTTGCTGCGGGAGGAGCGCATACGGCTGTTCCAGATAAAAGGCGCGCCTGAGCGCAGCCAGCGCTACCACAAGCGGATTCTGCAGGCGGTTGAGCGGCGCGATGCGGAGGCGGCCCGCGTGGCCATGCGCGCGCACCTGCAGGAAGTCCGGAAATTTTCCTCGCAATAAGAACGGGAATCCCATGCGCAATCATGGCGGGAGTATGCGGAGATGTTGGCTAAACCGTGCTTCAAGAGCGGCCATCACAATGATGATGATCGTGGCCGTCCTGGGCGCCTCGACAGCATTAGCGGCACCTCCATCGCAGGCAGATGAACAGGCTGTGCGGCAGGCTGACCAGGCGCTCGTCAACGCCCTGAACAAGTGGGACGGGGCTTCCTTAAGCGGGCTGATGGCGCCGGGCTTCACGTGGACAGATGCCGGCGGGCGCACCCTGGATGAGCAGCAATTCCTTCAGGGATCAGCGCAAAGCGCTCCGGCGGGAGCCGAAATCAAGCTGCACGATTATTTCACTGTGATGTTCATAACCGGCTCCGTGAAAACGCCGGGAGCGCATGTGCGCTTCGTTCGCGTTTGGGTAAACGAGGCAGGCAAGTGGCGCATCCTGCTGGGCCAGCAAACCAACATCGAGGGCGGCTCAAAGAAGGAGCAGACTACGGTGCCCGCAGGAACGACATGCGAGAACCCCTGCAAGACGGTGCCCTACCACGGCTCTCCGGAACAGCAGCAAGTGGTGGAATCGTGGCAGGCGCTGGAGACGGCGGTCAACCAGCGGAACGCGGATGAATGGGCGCGCCACGTGGGCGACGAGTTCGTCTTCAATATCAAGGAGAACGGCAATCCTCTCACCAAGGCTGACCGCGTGGCCACCATCCGCAAACAATCTTCCAGCAGCCGGGTGACCGACATAGGGGCCGTGGTGCCCGGCTCCATGGATGTGCGGGTGTTCGAAAATACCGCCGTCATGCGCGATACGCAGCAGCCTACCGTTCGTGCGCGGCCGTACCGCGCCATGCGCATCTGGGTGAAGCGGGATGGCCGCTGGCAGCTGGTTTACAGCCAGCAGACCACAATCGAAAAATAATCAGGGCTTCCCCATATACCGGTTGAAATACGCGATGGCATCTTTGACGGCCTGCGCCTGGATGGGGTCGGGAGCATAAACGCCTTCTGCGTTGCGCCGCACGAAAATGAAGCCGTGCGCGTCGTGGTCGTAGGACTTCCACTGCACATCCTTGCCCGCCTCGCGCAGCAGTTCGTAGTTGAGGCGGAAAATGTCCTGGTGGTGATCGCGGTCGCGCCCCTGAATGAAGATGGGCGTGGTGATGGCGTTGATGCGCTTCATGGCTACCGCCATGTCGAGTTGTGTGCGCGCTTCGGCGGTGGCCTTGCGCTGCATTTTTTCGGTATTCACCTTTAGAGTTTCTGGCGGTCGGGGCGTGCCCGGCGCGGGCGGGCGCTTGGCCAGGTAATCCATAGATGCAGGCTCGCTGGCGATACCAGCGCGCAGGCCGTGATACTCGCTGGCAATTTTCATCAGCATTTCGCCGCCGTGGCTCAGCCCCAGGTAGCCGACGCGACTCGGGTCCACGTACGGCAATGTCTTCACAAATTTAATGATGGAGATGGCGTCTTCATACTCCAGCGGCCCGCGGTTGAAGATTTGCCTCCCTTCCTGCTTGCCCTCAACCAGCGGCTTGCCGTAAGTGTCTTCCACTTCGGCGCGGTAGCGCATCCAGGCGACGGCATAGCCTGCTTTCAGAAATTGCTCCAAAGTCCAGCTGCCGTTCTGCGTCCACTCGCGAATCCAGCGCACGCCCATTCCGCCGTTCATGTGCGCGAATAGCACAATGGGAAATGGTCCTTTTCCCGGCGGTTTGCGCAGGCCAATGGGCGCATAAAGGCCATCCACAGTTTCGACGTAGATAATGTGCAGTGGGAATTCGGAGCCTTCGACCGGTTCCACAATTTCGGTAAATGGGCTCGGTACTGGTTTAGTGAAAAAAATATGGTCGGGGTCAATGCTGGCGTTCTTGCCCTGCCCAAAAAGGCCTGCGGCGAGCAGGATCATAGCCGCTGGAAGCAGAATGACTACGCGCACGATACCTCCTGCGAACCACGGCGGTGCTAGGAGACTCTGATCAGATTGATCGCGATTCCCTCAGCGGCTGAAGCCGCGAGCATTACTCGGCATCTGCAGACGGCCTGAAGGCCGTCTCTTTCAAAACCCTAATCAGAGTCTTCCTATGCCTTCTTGCTCACCACCGCCTCGATGCTGGTACCGAAATCCTTGAGCATGACCACAGCCGCATTGCGTCCCGGTGCGCCACTCACCGAGCCTCCAGGATAGGTGCAGGCGCCGGTCTGATAAAGGCCGGGAATCGGCATGCGATGCTGCGCCCAGCCCGGCATGGGGCGCATGGGGCCGGTTTGCGCGGCATTCTGGGCGCCGCCGTGGGCGCTGCCATGCCAGAAGTGCGGGTTCATGCGCTCGAAGTCAATCGGGCTCTCGATGAATTCGCCCAGGAACTTGTCGGGCGTCAGGCTGGGGCAGAAACGCCGCAGTTGCTTGAGATTGGCTTCGGCAACCTGCTTTTTGATTTCATCCCAGTGCTCCGGGCCCTGCTTGATGTCGTAGGGGTACCAGGTGACCAGCTTGAGGGTGTGCATGCCGGCGGGCGCGCGTGTAGGGTCCGCGGAGGTGCAGCAGATGCAGTGCATAGGCGGGTCCTCGGTGTTGATATTGCCGCAGGCATCGTCGAAAGCCACGCGCAGCGCGCGTTCCGGCGAGACCAGCAGGCCGGTTTCCGCCGGTGCAATGGTGCCGCCGCCCTCCAGCGGGAAGACTGGCGGCGCGGTGGTCGCGTAGTGGCTGACGAACATGGCCTCCTCCGCCTGCCACGTGTCCACGCCATCGAGGAAGTCCTGGGGCCAGAGCTCGCGCGGAGCCATGTCTACCAGCTGTTTGATATGAACGGTTGAAACCACTGCCTTGTCGGCGCGGTAAGAAGTGCCGTCGCCGCACTCTACGCCTACACAACGGCCGTTCTCAATAATGAAACGCTCCACCCACTTGTTGGGCAGGATCACGCCGTTGTGAGCTTCGATGTACTGGCCCAGGGCTTCGGCGAGCTTGCCTGAGCCACCCTTGGGCATGGGCCGTCCGGAGTGCTGCTGGCCGAAAGCGGTGTAGGCCACACGCCCGCTGACCGGCGCATCCGGTGCCTCGGAGGTGATGTGCGCCATGAACACCATGAAGGCGCGCGTGTGCTCGTCTTCATAGTTGGCTTTGATAATCTCCCACGCCGCCATGGCCAGGCGGCGCTGCCACAATTTCCCGCGCGGGTGGGCGGCCAGGCGGTCAGGCAGCGACGGCCCAAAGCCGATGGGCGTGAAGGTGGAGTCGCGGAATATGGGCGCCACCGAGTTGAATTCGTCATACATGCGGCGGTAGGCGGCGCCGTCCTTTTTCGAGAACTTAGCAAATTCGGCGACGGTCCGCTCCACGTCGCGCCACTGCGTGATGTGGCTGCCATCGAGGAACGACATGTGCAGGATGGGGTCGGGGTCAATGTATTCCAACCCGTAGTCGCGCAGGGGGATCTCGTTGTTGCGCAGCATGGGGTTGGATTGGATGAAGTATTGCGCGGTGGAGCAGACGTCATCCTTAAAGCCGCGCAGCGTCAACTCGGCCGTCTTGACGCCGCCGCCGATGGTGGGCCGCCCTTCCAGCACCACGCAGCTGTAGCCCGCCTTGCAAAGATAGGCCGCCGTGATCAGGCTGTTATGGCCGGCGCCGGCCACCACGACGTCATAGCGCTCATTGCGCGGGCCCTGCTGGCCGATGGCCGCCAGAGGCTTAAGAACAAGGGGTGCGACCGCCGCCCCTTTGAGAAATCCGCGCCGCGTCATATCGCTCATGATGTGCTCCTATTTCTCCGTGGACTTGCCCGCTGCGGCGGGTGGCGCGCCGGCTGCCGTCCCCTCCTGAAGCGAAGGCGCTGAGTGGCAGGTGCTGCACACCGTCTTGGCGTGGTTCTTTTCGTGGCAGGAGATACACACGCCCATCGTCGTCACGCTGGTCCTCTCATACATGGCCGGCATCTCCTGCACCGGGCCGTGGCAATTCTGGCACTTCAGGCCCGCGGCCAAGTGAAAGCGATGTCCCCACTTCACGCCGGGCATAACTTTGTAGACACGCACCCAGGGGATGGCCTGATGGGTGCTGTCGTATTCGGCCAGCTTCTTGATGGATGGTGAATCGGTGGCCACTGATTGATGGCACGTCATGCAGGTGGCCGTGGCCGGGTAGGTCATCATCGTGCCGGGATCGGGATTGGTGTGGCAGAACTGGCAGCCGATTTTCAGCGCCAGGTGGGTCTTGTGGCTGTAGGGCAGAGGCTGCGTGGGCGCGGCTGGGTGCAGCGGGTTGTCGGGCACGAGCTGCGGCGGATATTGGGGCGTGCTCTGAGCCGACAATTTCACGGCAGCAAAAAGCAGGACCGCCAGCACCGTAACCATCAGTGCCGAAATTGGCTTAGGTTTCACAACCTCACCTCCGTTCTCCTACGTTTTCCTGCTGACCACCTCTTCAATGCTGGTGCCAAAATCCTTGAGCATGACCATGGCCGCGTTGCGGCCTGGGGCGCCGGTAACGGAACCTCCGGGATGCGTGGTGGCGCCCGTCTGGTACAGGCCTGGAATAGGCATGCGGTGCTGCGCCCAGCCCAGCATCGGGCGCATGGGGCCGGATTGCGCGGCATCTGAGCGGCCGCCGTGGGCGCTGCCATGCCAGAAGTGTGGATTCATCCGCTCAATGTCGAGCGGGCTGGTCAGGAAGCGCTCCAGAATCTTGTCGTCGGTCAGATTGGGCGAGAAGCGCCGCAAGTAATTCAGGTTGGCCTCGTCCACCTGGTGCTTGATTTCGTCCCAGTGCTGCGGGCCTTCTTTCAGGTTGTAGGGCTGGAAACCGATGATCTTGACGGTGTGCATGCCCGGAGGCGTGCGCGAAGGGTCGGGAACACTGCAACAAATGATCTGCAGGGGCGGCTGGTCGAGGTTCACCACGCCGGATGTGTCGTCCAAACCGAAACGCAGGGCGCGGTCGGCGTTGGCAATCACGCCGGCCTCTGTCGGCGTCAGGCTGCCGCCCTGAACCGCATAGGTTGGCGCCACCGAGGTGGCGTAATGGCTGACGAACATGGCGCGCTCGCCTTGCCAAGTGTCCACGCCGTCCAGGAAATCCTGGCCCCAGAGTTGGGCCGGCGCCATTTTCACCAGGTGCTTGATGTGAATGGTCGAGACCACCGCCTTGCGGGCGCGATAGGAGCTGCCGTCGTCGCATTCCACGCCTGCGCAACGGCCATTCTCGATGATGAAGCTGCGCACCCACTTGTTGGTGAGAATTACGCCGTTGTGCGCCTCGATGAAGCGGGCCAGCGCCTGCGTCAGCATGCCCGAACCGCCTTTGGGCAAGGGGCGGCCCCCGTGCTGTTGGCCGGCAAAACCGTAGGCGAAGCGGCCGGTGGCGGGTTCGTTGGGCGATTCCGAAGAAAGATGGCTCATGAACAGCAGGGCAGCGCGGCAGTGGTCGTCCTCGAAGCTGTCGCGGATGACCTCCCAGGCCGACATGGCCAGCCGTCTCTGCCAGAGCTTGCCGCGCGCCACCTTAGCCAGGCGCTCGTTCATGGGCGGGCCGAAGCCAATCGGATTGAAACTGGCCGCCCCGAAAACCGCTTTCACGGAGTCGAATTCGGCCAGCATGCGGCGGTAGGCCGCGGCGTCCTTTTTGGAAAACTTGCCAAACTCGGCAACGGTGCGGTCAATATCGCGCCACTGCGTCAGGTACGCGCCGTCACCAAACACCATGTGAAAGATGGGGTCGGGCGTGATGTATTCGAGGCCGTAATCGCTTAGGTGAAGTTCGTTGTCGCGGAGCAGGGGATTGGCCTGGATGCCGCTGTGAGCGGTGGAGCAGACGTCATCATGGAAGCCGCGCAAGGTGAGTTGGGTGGTTTTGACTCCTCCGCCAACTACTGCGCGACCTTCGAGCAACAGGCAGCGATAGCCGGCCTTGGCGAGGTAAGCGGCGGTGATCAGGCTGTTGTGGCCCGCCCCAGCCACAACAATGTCAAAACGATCACCGGGCGCTGGCGAAGTTTGGGAGCGCAGGCTAAGGGGGCTGAGCGCCAGCGGGGCCAAAGCCGCGCCCTTCATGAAACCGCGCCGGGTGATGGCGCACATGCCACCCCTCCTTCATTTACAGGCCAGCGTTGTGTAGCGGTAAGCGGCGCATAATACCACAAAATTGGTCCGACCACCGTACAACCTCACCCGCTCCACCTCTCACGCGCTCTGGTACAGCTTGGTCATCACAAACTCGCGATGCCCCAGCGCCTCGGCGCAAGTCAATCGGCCGTTGCAGGTGCGCAGCATGATGTCAATAAGGCGGTCGCCGGCTTCGTCCAGATTCATCTCGCGCCGCAACAGGCCGGAGACGTCCAGGTCAATGTGCTCGCGCATGGTGCGCGCCGTTCGCGGATTGGCGGTGAGTTTGATGACCGGCTCAATGGGATTGCCGATCACGTTTCCTTGCCCGGTAGGAAAAAGGTGCACTACAAATCCGGAAGCCGCTTGCAGAGTCACGCACTCCGCCGCGGCGGAGGATGTGTCCATGTAGTAGAGGCCCGGCCCCTTGGCGGGCGCCTCCGCGGGTTGCAGAACGTCAATGAACTTCGTCTTCCTGCCGATCTTCTGCAGGTTGCCGAACGCTTTCTCCTCAATCGTGGTCAGGCCGCCGGCGATGTTGCCCTTGGTAGGCTGCGACTCGGAGAGGTCGCTGGTCTTGTGGCGGTCAATCACCTCCTGGTAAGCGTTGAATACCTGCATGAACTTGTCACCCACCTGCTTGCTGGCAGCACGGCCGGCGCACACCACTTCCGCGCCCGTGAGCTCGGAGGTTTCGCCGAAGCAGGTGGTGACGTGTAGCGGATCCAGCTTGTCAATCAGGTTGCCGACCGTGGGGCAGGAGCCCAGGCCGGAGGTGGTGTCACTCTCCCCGCACTTGGTGGAGACGAACAGGTCCTCGATGGAGCAGCGCTCGCGCTGCTTTTCCGTGGCCCACTGCACGAATTCCTGCGCTTTGCGGGAGGCAGCGGCAATGGTACTGATGTCGCCATTAGTCTCGATGGCGAATCCCGCCACCGGCTTGCCGGTGGCGGCAATACCCTCCACCACGCGCCCAGTCCAGCCGGGCTCGATGCCGATAACCACGCAGGCAGCCACATTGGGATTGCAGCCGGTGCCGATCAGGGTGCGGAAATGCAGTTCCAGATCCTCGCCAAATTGCAGCCGGCCATAAGCATGGGGGAGGGCCAGCGTGCCTTTAATGTTGTTGGCGACGGCTTCGGCGGCGGCGTTGGAAAGGTCATCAAGCGGCAGAATGATTACGTGATTGCGGATTCCCACCCGGCCATTTTCCCGCCGATACCCATAGAACTCGTAGCCTGCCATTCTCACCACCTCTTGGTCTTCAGGTTATGGACGTGAACGTGGCGTCCCTGGCCGATGTCGGCCGCGGCGCGGCCCACATCGTGGCCGTATTTCAGGACGGTATCGCCGGACTTGATATCGCGCAGCGCGATCTTGTGGCCCAGCGGCACCGGATCCAGCGACTTCAGGGTGATGGTTTCATCCGTCTCCATGATCCACCCGGTCAAGTCCTTCCCCAGCTGCACATCCTCGACCACGACCACGCCGACGGTGTCAGCTTTGTCGTGGACGATAAAAGAGGTGATCATCCGTTCTCTCTCCATGTATTGCGGAATTAGAACACTACGGAGCTTGCTGTGCGGCAGCCTGCGGCGGGGAGTTGGCCAGCAGGCGAATAACTTCCGCTGCCGCCCTGGTGACTTCGTCGCGCATGACCTTTTCGGCTTGCTCGGCATCGCGCGCTTTGATGGCCCCTACCACCGCGCGCAGGCTCTTAATGCTCTCCTGGGAGCGCCGGGGCGAACGCTGCGGGTGGGCCAGGCCCAGCGCCCGCCAGCGTCGGATGCGGGCATGCAGCGTGGCAATCATGGACGACAGCGTTTCGCTGCCCGCGCCCTCGAACAGCACGTCGTAAAAGCGATTCTTCGCCCCCAGCAACACTTCGGGATCGGCGGCTTTGTAAGCAGCGGCGGTGACAGTTAACGCCGTCTGCAATTTGCGGAACTGCGCCTCATCGGCATTCTCCACGAACAGGCGGGCGGCCAGGCCCTCCAGCACGGCGCGAATCGAATACAGATCCTTGGCTTCCGCCAGCGTCAACTCGCGCACCACCGGACCCTTGTTGGGGATCATGGCGACTAAACCTTCCGATTCGAGCTGGCGCAGCGCTTCGCGAATGACGGTCCGCGAAACGCCCATCATGGCAATCAGTTCGCGCTCTACCAGGCGCGCGCCGGGTCCCAACCGCCCGCTGATGATGGATTGGCGGAGCTCATCCGCTACTTGCCGGCGCAAGGGCGCGGCGGCGCGAGGAATTGCGGACAGGGCGGCAGCGCCGTTGGTCGGCTGTTGGCTTGACGAAGGAGTCATACTGTAATACCGTACTACCACTTGCCCGTCCTTTGTACATCGCGGGCCGCATCACGGTCAAGAGATTCCATTCAGGGAAAGAAGCTCGATGAGCGCAGAGCCGGTGAAGGTTGGCATTATCGGGTTGGGCCGCTGGGCCAAGGTTTTGACCCGCGCCGCCGCCAAATCCGACAAGCTGAAAATTGTTGCCGCCTACAGCCGTTCGCCGGAGAAGCGGGAGAATTTCGAACGGGAAATGGGCGTGCCCGCCGTAGCCGATCTGAAGTTCATGCTCTCCTCGCCGGAGATTAAGGGCGCCATTCTCACCGTGCCCAACGAACAGCACCTGCCGGTGGCGCGAGAAGTGGCCCGCGCGGGCAAGCACGTTTACACGGAAAAGCCGATCGCCAGCACACTGGAAGACGGCCTGCAAATCGCCGCCCTGGAGAAGGAGCACGGAATCACGGTAACGGTGGGCCACAGCGCGCGGCTCATGGCGGGCGTGCGTAAAATCCGCGAGGCCATTGACAGCGGCGAATTGGGCCGGGTCGCCTTCCTGGAGGCTAACTTCTCCAATGAGCGAGCCCTGGAACTCACGCCCAACGTGTGGCGCTGGTATAAGGACCGGGCACCGGGCGGCCCGCTTTCGCAGCTGGCCATTCACCAGTTTGACCTGCTGCATTACCTGGGCGGCGAAATCGAGGAAGTCGGCTCCATGGCTTCCAAGCTTTCGCCCGTCGGCGCCGAGGTGGATGACCAGTCCATGACGCTGCTGAAGTTTGCCGACGGCAAAGTCGGCTACGTTGGCTCGTGCTGGACTTCTCCGGGGGTGTTCGCAGTTCGCGTCTTTGGGTCGAAGGGCCTGATGCACTACGAAATTGATTTCGGCGCCTGGGACACTCCCGACAAGCTGCACCTTACTTCCACGCTTTATATCCAGCGCGGCAAGGACGGTTATGGCAAGCGCGAGGAACTGAAGGTGCCGCCCAGCGATATGTTCCGTGCCGAGCTCGAGATGTTCGCGGAGAGCTGCCGCACCGGCAAACCCGGCGAGCTGAGCGCCAGAAACGGTAATATCGCCGTGGCCGTGGTATATGCCGCTTTGCGCTCCATCGAGAACAACGGCCGCTACACGCGCATCGCCGAGGTGATGGAGGCGGCTCGCGAACGAGTAGCAGAGAGGAACACAATTGCCTAGCCGCTACTTTGTGGAGCTGACGCAGCCGGAAATCGCAGCCCACTTCAAGAAGAATCCTCTGGTCATTCTACCGGCGGGAAGCGTGGAGCAGCACGGTCCGCACCTGCCCACCGGAACCGATATGTATGCCGTGGAGGTGATCGCGGAAGCGGTGGCGGAACGCATGGATGGCCTGGTGCTGCCGGGAAACCCGCTGGGCGTCACGCCTTTGCACATGCCGTATGAGGGCACGATCACGCTGACTCCCGAGACTTACATGCGGGTGGTAGTAGAAACCTGCGCCTCCACCGCCAAGCATGGGGCGAAGTATCTGCTGATCATCAACTGGCACGAGGGCAACATCGCTTCCCTCTCCATCGCAGCCGAGGCGCTGCATCGTGAGCATGGCATGACCGTGGTGATGGCCCAGGCCTGCTATGTGGCCGCCGACATGTTTGGCCCGGAGTGCAACGGGCTCACGCACGGCGGAGAGATCGAAGCCCTGGCCGTGCTGGCGCGGCGGCCGGAACTGGTGCATCTGGACCGCATTCAGAATTCCTCTGAGCATGCGCACGCCAGCAAGATGGACAAACTGCGGCGCACGCGCAGCTATCAGCCGGTGCTCACCGATATCCGCTCCATCGCGCCCACGGGCTGGTATGGCAGCCCGCAGCCGGCAACCGTGGAGAAGGGCAGACGCATGGTGAGCGCCATCGCTGACGCCGTCGCCAAGGAGGCAACGCAGATTTTCCGCCAACTGGACGCCGTGCAAGGCGGCGTGGGCGAAGTCAAGCGGCTGCACCAGGTGGGCTGATGGCGCGAGTGTGTACGCAGGCGGAGGCGAAGCACCTGGGATTGCCGGGACGCACCGCGCTGGAGCTGGTTTCGGGCGAGAAGGGTGCGCGGGCAGTCACGCTTCGCCTGGTGGAGATACCGGTTCCCGTGCCGGGCGAAACACTGCGCGGGCCGCACCATCACAGCGATTTCGAAGAATGTATTTACGTGCTGTCAGGACGTGGCACCACTCACGCGGACAGCGGCACTTACGAGCTGCGGGCGGGAGACGCGCTGCTGGTTCCGCCCGGCGAGAAGCACGTGACGCGAAACACCGGCAACGAGCCGCTGCTGCTGTTGTGCTTCTTTCCAGTGGCGGACATTTCCGGCAGTACCAGGGAACCAGGGGTTCGATCCTAGGCGGTCCAGGGGCCATCGCATGGACGTCGTATGTCTGCGGCCGGAAGCAGATTTCGCGCGAGTGGGGGTGTTGCCACCGCCCTCGCTGAATGTTGTTTACCGCATGACCGACAGCTGCGACCTGGGCAAACTGGTAAGGCAGGCGCGCGCGCTGGTGATACCCGCCGTAGGCCCGCGCATTGCCCCCGCGCTGTTTGAAGGCACGAAGCTGGAACTGGTGCAGGTGACGGGCGCCGGGCTCGACCGGCTCGAAGAAGCAACCCTGAAGCGTCTCGGCATCCCCGTAGCCAATGTTCCGGCGGCCAGCAACCATGCCGTAGCAGAATACGTGGTGACAGCAGCTGTCGTGCTCCTGCGGCGGCTGGCCTGGGCTGATAGTGAGATTCGCAGGGGAAATTACAGCCCGTGCCGGGAGAGCCTGGTGGCAGGAAACTTCAGTGGCCTTGAGGGATCACTGGC
>DATEGI010000013.1:0-15671 GCA_035280205.1 Terriglobales bacterium
ACCGTCACCTTCAACCAGGCCGTGCCCTTTGCCGACGTGCGCGTGTTGGAGTACAGCGGTTTGAGCACCACCGCCGCCTTCGACAAAGCCTTAGGCAACAGCGGCAGCGGCACCACCGCCAGCGCCGGTCTCACCACTGCCTCCGCCAACGAACTGGTGTTTGCCGCGGCCATGACCGGCGGCGTGATCAACTCTGCCGGCTCCGGTTTCCAGTTACGCATCCAGACTCCCGACGGCGACATCGGCGAGGATGAACTGGCCGCTGCCACCGGCAGCTACACCGCCACCGCTCCCGTCACCCCCTACGCCGGCACTTCCACCTGGGTCATGCAGGTCGCCGCCTTCAAGGCTGCACCCTGAGGCACCAAAAGGCACGGCGGCAGAGCCCTACCATTGGAGTGCATGATTTTGCACAGCAGGCAGCGAGTCTTCAGGCGTGCCGTGTAACTGTTGTGTTTTCAGTACTTCACAAGGTTAGCTGTGGTCATTAAGATGCTTTAAGGTGCTTGGACCCTTGTGAAGCCCCTATTCCCCCGAAAAGTGGCTTCCCTGCGGGACCAGGGCAAACGCCCTGTGGTCTTTTCGAAACAGCAAAATCAGTATGGAGCCAATTCCAGGGAGGAGTAACCCACCCATGGGCAGTATCTTCAGGCGCTTTCCATTCTTCGCACGCGGAACACTTATCGGGTTGCTGGGCTTTCTCTTGCCGGTTTTAGCCGCCGCTCAGAACTGTACAAGCACGGCGAACGGGTGCGTGCAGCTGAATAGCAACACTACGAGAACCACCACCAATTCGATCTCTGTTTCCTTCAGCGCAGCGCAGACTGTAGGCAATTTGAACGTGGTGGTGGTGGGGTGGGCCGACGCTACGTCGACCATCCAATCCGTCACCGATACTAACAAGAATGTTTACGTGCTGGCCGCTGGCACCAACGCTTCCACAAGCGGAGCGCCTGCCGTTTCCCAGGCAATCTACTACGCCGCGAACATCAAGGCGGGGAGCAACACCGTTACAGTTACGTTCAGTCAGAATCCGAAGGATGAAGACGTCCGCATTCTCGAATATAACGGGCTCGATACTACCGCACCACTGGACACGACCGCCGGTAGCATGATCGGAAACACTACCAATTGTGGAACTGCAACCGCTGCCGACAGTTGTACGGTTACAACAAACTCCGCAAATGATCTCCTGATCGGTGCAGGCAGCTCTACTGATCAATTCACCGCCGGCGACTCCAATTATACGGAGCAAACATTCTCCAGCGGGTACGGCGATGTGGTCGAGGACCGGACTGTAACTGCCACCGGCAGTTTTAACGCGACGGCGACCGTGTCCACCGGCAAATGGGTCATGCAAATTGTCGTCTTCCGCAAGGCCGGCCAGGTTCTCCCACCCCCCTCTGCTCCCACGGCCGGCAGTCCCGCCCTGCCGGCTGGAAATACTGCCGCTAATACCGGGGGCGACCCGCTGCCCATCGCGGGTAATAATCTTTTGCCGGGCGCAACCGTGGTTTTCAGCAATGGCACGACAACGGCATCTGCCGTGAACTGCGTGGTTGCGTCCTCGACCTCCATAAATTGCATCACGCCTGTGTTTCCGACTGGCTCGGCGGATATCACTGTCACCAACATAGATGGCCAGTCCTTCCTAACAGGCCAATTCACCTTCGTGGCCGCCAACCCACCACAGATCAGCGGCATTTCCAAATCTTCGGGCTTCACCAATGGCGGTACATCCATAACCATTACCGGCAGCTTCTTCCAGGCAGGTGCCACCGTCACTGTCGGGGGAGTTCTCGCCGACCTGGTTTCCGTTCAGGATGCGAATGACATCACCTGCAATGTCCCCGCACATTCCGCTGGGGTAGTTGACGTAGTGGTGAAAAACCCGGATGGCAGAACCGCAACCGATTCCGCTGCTTTCACTTATACAGCAGGCGGCGGCGTCAGTTTTGTGCAAGTGAATGATGTTGTCGGTGGCTCGGGTAGCGCTACCGTCGGCGCGCCCTATTCGCTTGCGCAAGAAGCCGGGGACACCAACATAGTGGTAGTCAGCTGGGCCGACAATACAGCCCAGGTCCTGAAGGTGACGGACAGCGCTGGTAACACCTACGTCCCGGCGCTGAACCCAATTGTCATCAGCAACCTGAGCCAGGCAATTTACTATGCCAAGAACATTAAAACCGCAGGGGCGAACAGCAACACGGTCACTGTGACCTTCACGGCCAATGCTACTACTCCCGACCTGCGGGTATTAGAGTACGCGGGCATAGACACCGTCAATGCAGTTGATACCGCGAAATCTGCATCCAGCCCTGTCGTTAGCACCACCGCAGACAGCGGCACTTTTACCACGACCTTCGCTGCTGACCTGGTCATTGCGGCTGTTGCCCCGAGCACCACGGTCGCCGGCGGCGGCCCCGGGTTCACTACCGTAAACCTGCCGACCTCCGGTGACTACGTGGAGCACAAGATCACCTCGGCGGCCGGCTCCGTGGATGCTCAGGCCACATTGAAGACGTCAGGCGCCTGGGTCATCCAGGCTGTGGCCTTCCGTGAAAGTGCGACGGCATCTCAGCCGAATTTCGCGGTGAGCGCGTCGCCCGGCACGATATCAGTTACTCGGGGCAGTTCCGCCAGCTATACAATCACCGTTACCCCGCAGAATGGCTTTAGTTCGGCAGTGAACCTCTCAGCCAGCTGTCCGCCAAACGTTCAAATCACCTGTACCATTAACCCCGGCAGTGTCACACCCGGAAGCACCTCCGTTACCGCCACTCTGACAGTGGCTACGACGGGCGCCAGCGCGGCACTGTTCGCGCCACAGCGCAGGCAACTACTTCCGCTCTATGCCCTGTTCCTGCCCTTACCGGGTGTCGCCTTTATCGGCGCGGGTTGGGCGGGTTCGCGGAAGCGCAAGCTGGGGGTCGGCGGCGGAATTGTGCTGACGTTCCTGCTGCTTCTGTTACTGCTTGGCTGCGGTGGCGGCGGCTCCACGAGCGGTGGTGGTGGCGGTGGCGGGAATGGCGGAACGCCCGCCGGAACCTACAACATCACCATTACAGCGACGTCGGGGTCGGTGTCTCACACGGCCACCGCGGCTGTAACGGTGCAGTAGAATTCGGAGAGCCGATGCTCGCACTGAGTGGAGGATCGGCTCTCCATCGCAGAATTGAAACAGGCCGTGGTCGGCCTCTTGCCCTTTGTGCATGGGTGGACCACGGATTCCCTTTTGTCTCCCCCGCACATCCTAAGGTTCTGAATGTGCTAATTTGGTCTAGTAATTCGTGAGGTGCCCCATGAAGTTCGCCTGTATATTCGCTGCTGCACTGTTGTTTAGCCTGGGTGGGCTGGCGCAATCTACGCCGGCACAGTCATCTCCTTCCCAAAAGCCTGCGCCGCAACCGTCCGTTGCTCAACCGATGACACCACAAGCATTATCAACCCAGCCGAAGGGTGTGACGGTCGGTGCCCCCGCTCGCCCGTCTCCTATGGCGGGAGACCAGGCGCAAGCCCCAGGCAGCGCTGCAACAATGCCTCAAACGTCAGCGCCTGTGGCAGCGGCGGACATGCTGATCGGTCCTGGCGATCTACTTACCATCAGCGTGTTGGGCGCACCGGAGTATACCCAGGACTCACGGGTTGACTCCGCCGGTGATGTGTCGCTCGCCCTTGCCGGGGCAGTCCATATCGCGGGTCTCACCATCGCCCAGGCGCAGCAGGAGATTCGTAAGCGCCTTATGGATGGTGGATATTTTACCGATCCACAGGTCTCAGTGTTGCAGAAAGAGTTCGCCACCCAGGGGGTATCGGTGTTGGGTGAAGTAACCCGCCCCGGGGTGTATCCGCTGCTTGGGCCACATACCCTGTTTGACGCGCTTTCCATGGCCGGCGGTACAACCCAGCTGGCCGGCAGCACGATCACCATCAGCCACCGGGCCAATGAGAAGCAGGAAACGGTCGCATTCTCTAACGATGGAAAGAATTCGACAACAGCCAATGTGAAGATCTATCCCGGTGACACTGTCATCGTTTCTAAAGCGGGCGTTGTCTACGTTGTGGGAGAAGTAACCGAACCCACCGGAGTGGTGATGAACAGCAGTGGCATCACCGTGTTGCAGGCTATCGCTATGGCGAAAGGACCAAAGGGCACGGCGGCGCTTGATAAGTCCAGGATTGTTCGCAGAACACCCGACGGGCCGAAGGAAATCCCCATCGAACTGAAGAAGATCTTAGCTGCCAAACAGCCCGACTTAAGATTGCAGGCCGAGGACATCGTGTTTGTTCCCGGCAGCGCGGCTAAAAGTGTCTTGAGCCGCGCCGCAGATACCGCCGTCCACCTGGCAACCGGTGTAGTGGCTTACCGCGCCTTGTACTGAGCGTTACTCGGAATCTCCTCCTCGCCCGCTCTGCTGACTCTATCGAAGTCTAGCGGGCGGCTTGGAGTTTGTCTGTTCGATTTCCTGGTGGCTTGAGCAATTCTGTGTAGAGTGCTTTAGTCTCGCGGCACCTGCTCGCCTATTCCACAGGTGCGCCACCCGGTCGTGATCGTCGCCGTTTTCCTCGCGGCGTTGTTTTCCTCCGCTTGCCACACCGTTCCACGGCTCCTTTCCCACCAACTTCCCTTCGTGAACGACACGGGCCTTTGTGGCCCCTCCTGCGGCAAAAATGATCGCATAAGTGAACCGTCTGCTTGCTGCCCTTGAGTTGGAAGCCCAGCTCCAACGACAATAGGGAGGTGAGAAAGAAAGTCATCGTCATCGGGCTCGATGGCCTGGAGCCAACCATTGTTGAGCGCCTGCTCCAGCGCAACGAACTGCCTAACCTGGCGCGCATTCGCAAGGCGGGCGCCTATGCCCGCCTCCAGACCACCTACCCCGCTCAAACCCCGGTGGCCTGGTCAACCTTTGCCACGGGAACCAATCCCGGCGGGCACGGCATTTTTGACTTCATCTGCCGCGACCCTGAGACCTACCTGCCTGATCTGGCCCTGAGCCGCTTCGAAAAACCCAAGAACATGTTTTCGCTCCCCCGCGTGGTTAACAAGCGGAGAGGTGTGCCGGTTTGGCAGCGGCTGAGCGAGGCCGAGGTGCCCAGCGTGGTGTTGCGGTGCCCCTGCACCTTTCCTGCGGAGAACCTGCGGGGAAGAATGCTTTCCGGCATCGGTGTTCCCGACCTCCGTGGCGGCCAAGGTACGGGCACGTTTTACACCCAGGATCGAAGCGTAGCCGCCAAGGAGCACGAAAATGTGGTGTACCTGGACTCGGGCCCCGAGTTCCTCACGTATGCCATAGGCCCGCGCAATACGCGCAGCACGCCCGCCTCTGACTTGAAGGTTGAACTCCGAGTCAAAGTGGACCCGTCGGAAGGCAGGCTGAGCATCATCACCGGCGGCACTCCCGCTGTGGTGGACTTGCAAATAGGTGCCTGGAGCCCGTGGGTACGTATCAAGTTCAAGGTCTCCATGCTGCAGGCCATGAGCGGGCTGGTGCGCTTCTATTGCCGGCAGGTGGCGCCGGTAGTGGAGTTCTACGCCTCCCCCATCAATTTTGATCCCGCCGCGCCGCCCTTCCCCATTTCCTCCCCGGCTGGCTACGGCAAGGAATTGTCGGAGGCGACCGGTCTGTTTTCCACCGTTGGCATGGCGGAAGACCACACTGGCCACAACAACGGCCGCTTTGACGAACAAGCCTATGCCGATCAGTGCGAACTCGTGTTCCAGGAACGTGAGCGGATGATGGCTCACGAACTGGAGCGGTTCAGCGAAGGTTTTTTCTTTGTGCTCTTCGATACGCCAGACCGCCTGCAGCACATGTTCTGGCGCTTTGTGGATAAGCAGCACCCGCTGTTTGACCCTGACCGCGCTTCCGAGTTCGGGCCGCGCGTTGCACAGTTGTACCAGCGCTGCGATCGCACCTTGGGACAAGTGCTGCAGCGCGTGGATGAAGAAACGCTCCTCATCGTGCTCTCCGATCATGGCTTCAACTCTTTCCGCCGTGGCTTTCATACCAACACCTGGTTGTGGCAGAACGGCCTGCTGGCGCTGCAGGATGGCAAGAAGCCGGACGACCAAGCGGGCGACGGCTTCCCCGGAGTGGACTGGTCAAAGACCTACGCTTACGCCGTGGGCTTGGGGGGAATTTACCTGAACCTGAAGGGCCGAGAGCGTGACGGCATTGTGGAGACGGGGAGTGTCGAGGCGGAGCGCGCCTGCCGTGCGATTCAGGAAGGGCTAGCAAATTTTGTGGACCAGGAAGCCCGAACGCCAGCCATCCACAGCGTCTCGCGCAAGGAGCAGATTTATTCCGGTCCCTACATCACAGACGCCCCCGACCTGCTGGTGAATTTTCATCCTGGCCACCGGGTGTCCTGGCCGACCTCGTTGGGGGGATTTTCGCACTGCCTATTCGAGAACAACACCCGGCGTTGGAGCGGAGATCACATCATTGATCCGGATGCCGTTCCCGGCATTTTCTTTATGAACCGCGCGGCAATCCACAACCAGGTGGGAATGCTGGACCTTGCGCCTACCATATTGAAGTACCTGAATGTGCCCGGATACGACAGCATGGAAGGCCGACCTCTCTTGTAACTCCTCCGCAACTCCGCACAGGCACGACAGAACTACGGTGAAAAAGGTATCCTTAGGTCGGGGATGCTTACAAAAACACAAACTAAGGCACGTTCCAAGCTGCGCGTGCCCCTGCTCGACCTGAAAGCCCAGTACGCGTCCATCCGCGACGAAGTCCAAAGCGCGCTGGCCGAGGTGTTCGAATCGCAACAGTTCATACTGGGGCCGCAGTTGCGAGCGCTGGAAAGCGAGATCGCCGCTTATGTGGCAGCGCGGTTTGCCATCGGCGTGGGGTCCGGCACGGACGCGCTGCTGCTGACTTTGCGGGCCTTTGGAATCGGGCCGGGCGATGAAGTGATCGTCCCGGCGTTTACTTTTTTTGCCACCGCTGAGTGCGTCAGCTTGCTGGGCGCATCCCCGGTGTTTGCCGATATTCAGCCGGACACGTTTACGCTCGACCCGGAGGACACCGCAGCCAAGATAACGGAACGCACCCGGGCCATTATTCCCGTCCATCTTTATGGCCAGGCAGCCAACATGGAGCCCATCTTGGAGTTGGCTCGCCGGCACGCCCTGCACATAATCGAAGATAATGCCCAGGCGTTGGGAGCAACCTACTATGGGCAGCGCACAGGGTCTCTGGCCGACGCAGGCTGCCTCAGCTTTTATCCCACGAAAAATCTGGGTGGTTGGGGCGATGGCGGCATGGTCGTAACCGATTCCGAGCAGCTTGCTCAGCGCCTTCGTTCGTTGCGCGACCATGGCACCAGCAGTAAATACCGCAGCCAGGAAATCGGTTGGAACAGTCGCCTGGACGAGATTCAGTCCGCGGTCTTGCGCGTGAAACTCTTGCATTTGGATGGATGGAACCGGCAACGGCGCGACCATGCGGCCACCTACGATAATTTGCTGAAGCGGCTGCCCAAAATAGTCACACCTGGTTTGGGCGGCTGGGGCGAGCACGTGTTTCACCAATATACGATCCGCATACCCGAGCGCGATGCTGTGCAAAAAGCGCTCTCCGAGCAAGGCATCACCACCGGAATCTATTATCCCGTGCCGCTGCACCTGCAGCCGGCATATGCCTCCCTAGCCTACAAGTCCGGTAGCTTGCCGGAATCCGAGCGGGCCGCTGCTGAGGTTCTCTCATTGCCCATCTACCAGGAGCTGTCGCATGACCAGATAGCTCAAGTTGTTCGTACTCTTTCAGATTGCACATCAATCTGCCACGGCTGACGAATCTAGCCCGCGTAACGCCGGGGCGGAGCTACTGTCGCCCCCAGCCTAATAACGCAACGCTGGCTCCGCCTGCTAACCTAAATTATTCCCCAACGGCACCTTCGTGCCATTGGCTGGCACGAAGGTGCCATTCTGGCCGTTGTTGCTAAGCCCTTATGCTGTAGCAGGTTCCGTTGCTCCTATCAACACTTCTCCAGCTTTCTAAGCTTGGCGGTATGCCTGCTTGGCGCTTTCAACTCTGGGGGAAACATGAAGCACCAGGAAGTTTCTGCGGATGAGCTCTTCGCAGCCATGCGTTTGGGCAGCGAGTCAATTGTGCGGCAACTGGTGTTGCGAGATGCTCTGGTCGCTCACAGCAGGGATGAAAGCGGCGTCTCGGCAATCCTGCACTGCCTTTACGATTGGGACCTTAGCATGCTGGAAGTTTTGCTGGCCTCTTCGCCGGGATTGGACATTTTTGAAGCCGCAGCCCTGGGCAAAACAGAGCGGGTTGAGGCATTGCTGAACTGTATGCCGGAACTGGCACGCAGCTGGTCAGCCGATGGTGTCACTGCTCTGCACTTGGCGTGCTTTTATGGGCAGGAGGAAGCGGCGCAACGCCTGTTGGAGGCCGGAGCCGACCCCTCCGCGCACAGCGCTAACGAACAGGGCAGCACGCCGCTGCACGAAGCTGCTGGCTGCGGCCATACCGATATTGTGCTATTGCTGTTGGCCCACGGCGCTGAGGTCGATGCCACTAACAACCTGGGTTGGACTGCTCTGCACCTCTCTGCCAGCCAGGGATATCAGGACGTTGTAGAGTCCTTGCTGCGATCCAAACCTCATTTTTACAGGACGGAAGAGGGACAAACGGCGCGCGACCTGGCCCTGGCTAACGGCCACACGACAACCGCCCGAGTGCTGGATTGCCTAGTTAAGGGCTGATTCTGCGCTCCTCATTTTCCACTAAAAGCCAAAGCCGATTGCCCTTTCCTGCCGCCGCCCGTACTATATCCGTAACTCTACGCCACTCCACGGGGATTGATTTTGCGTTTTTCGGTTGACCCGCACCGATTCCTATCCCGGCTTAAGACCCCTACCGCGCCCGGCGAGTTGCGGCGTGTAGAACGGGTACTGGCCACCACCCGCCTCTTTTTGGCGACATCTTTCCTGGCCGCCATCTATGTAGTTCCTACCGAGCCTGGGCATTATCCGCCGGTGGTCTACCTTCTTCTTTTCCTTTATCTCATCCACAGCTTTGTAGTCATGGTTCTGGCCCGCATTCGGCTCCAACCTACACTGGCGTTTCGCCTGTTTGTGCACGGAGCCGACATCCTGTGGCCCACCATAGTCTCGCTGTACACCAAGGAAGCTATCAGCCCCTTTTTCCTGTTTTTCCTTTTCGTTTTGCTGGAAGCAGCGTACCGCTGGGGACTGTGGGAAACACTGGCCACTTCTGTGGCCAGTATTGCGCTGCTGGCGGCGGAAAACGCGGTCGCCCGCTGGGTCCTTCTGCCGGCCGCCTTCCAGATTCATCCCGAACTGAACCGCCTTCTACTGAGCGCTGCCTACCTTTTATCCATGGGCCTTTTGATTGGCTACTTGGCGGAAAACGAGAAGCAACTGCGCGCAGAGAAGGCGGTGTTGAGCCGCATTCTAGCCATGGCAAGAGTGGACCTGGGGCTCACCGGCAGCCTGCAGCAGATTTTTGGCGAACTCATTCAGCTCTTCGGTGCTCGTACCGCCCTGCTGGCCATTGAGGAGTCACACAGTTCGCGCATTTCCGCGTGCGAAGCCAAGTCCATGGTGGCTGCTGAGGTGGAGCTCCGATGGTTGCCGGCGGCGGAGGTCACTCGTGACGCCTATCTCTTTCCTGCCCCCGCCCACACCTGGTTTGCTGTGCGAACAGCCCATGCGGTTCGCCTTGCAGCTGTGGATGCCGACGGCTCCCGGTTGCGCAAGCTAACGCCGGACTTCCTGGCGCCGCTTCTGGCAGCCTGCTCCTTTCAGTCAGTGTTGGCCGTTTCCCTGGCCACTACCGACGAATGGTCTGGGCGTTTATACCTGTTCGATCCCACCCTCCCCACCGACCGCGAGGAAGCCCTGCGCTTCCTGCAGGATTTGGTGCGGCAGGTAGGGCCCGCCGTTTCCAACGTTTACTTGCTTGCCCGTTTACGGCAGCGTGCTGGAGCCATTGAGCGAGCCCGCGTGGCCCGGGAGTTGCATGATGGCGCTGTACAATCGCTGATCAGCGTGGAGATGCAGGTGGATGTGCTGCGCCGCCGCGCAGACAATCAACCCAGCGAAGTGGTACCCGAGCTGGGCAGAATCCAGAAGCTGCTGCGCGAGGAAGTGCTTAAATTGCGTGACCTCATGCAACAGATGAAGCCGCTGGCGGTGGATGCCAAGACCCTGGTTCCTTTCCTGCAAGATACTGTGGCCAAGTTCCAGCGCGAGACCGGCATCTCTGCTCGTTTTACCTGTCAGGAAACCAGCATCGAACTGCTCCCCAAGGTTTGCCGGGAAATGGCGCGCATTGTGCAGGAGGGGCTGGTGAACGTGCGCAAGCACAGTCACGCCCAGCATGTGGTGGTACAACTGCGAGCCGCTCCCGACAGCTACCACCTGGTGATCCAAGATGATGGCAGTGGCTTTGAATTTTCCGGCCGGCTCGGCCAGGCGGAGTTGGAAAGCCAGCACAAGGGGCCGGCAGTAATCCGCGAACGGGTACGTTCCATTGAAGGTGAGCTCACGGTAGAATCCGTTCCGGGCCACGGTTCGCGGCTGGATGTCATGATTCCCCAAAAACATCGCGTTGCCTATGCATAAAACTTCACAACCCGTGCGCATCCTGCTTGCCGACGACCACCCCATCTTCCGCGACGGACTGCGGCGCCTGCTGGAAACCGAGCCTGGATTCCGGGTCGTGGGCGAGGCCTCTGATGGCGCCGAGGCCGTGGTCATGGCAAAGAAACTGAAGCCCGACTTGCTGCTCCTGGACCTGGCCATGCCCAAGCATCCGGGGCTGGAAGCGGTGCGCGAACTGGCAAGCAGTGACACCCCTGTGCGAATCCTGCTGCTGACGGCGGCAGTGGAAAAAGAACAGATTGTGGAAGCTTTGCAACTGGGTGCTCGTGGCGTGGTATTGAAGGAATCCGCTACCCAGTTGCTCCTCAACAGTATTCGGGCAGTCATGGCGGGACAATACTGGGTGGGGCGCGAGACCATCTCCAACCTGGTGGAATACCTGCGCGGGTTGCTAGCTCCGCCTCCCGCGCCCAAGCAGAAGAAGTTCGGACTCACGCCGCGCGAACTGGAGATTGTCTCCGCGGTGGTGGCGGGTTATACCAATAAGGATATTGCCGCCCACTATAAGATCAGCGAAGACACGGTTAAACATCACCTCAGCAACATTTTCGACAAATTGGGCGTCTCCACCCGGCTGGAACTCGCCCTGTTCGCTGTCCACCAGGATCTGCCGCTAGTCCCGCTGGAACAGGCCTCCAGCTAGGCATTTTCTGATTGACCAGCTTTCCCTGGCACCTTAGTGCCACCGAATTGCGACGCCTGTGCCATTCGAGGTCATTCTCTTCCCCGCTACTATGCTACGGCGCTCGCCCCTTCGTCGCGGGACATCTTGCTGTAAGCCAGGAGAATCAAGTGATCCAACTTCTTCACCGGATGTGGAACGAGAACAATGGTCAGGACATAGCCGAGTACGCGGTCATGATGGCGGTCATACTTGTAATTGTGCTGGGCACCATCCGGCTTATCGGATCCGAGGCCAACAACACCTTTTCTGCCGTGGCCAGCAATATCAGCCAGGTATGAAGGGCGCACCCATACGTTCAGCACAGAAGAGGGTGTAGCGGTTGCTCCAAACAGTGGAAATAAAAAAGGCGCAGCGTCCGGGGACCGGAGGCTGCGCCTTTCGCTGTTCTAACGCCCGTGCCAGGTATGCACAACCCAGCCAAAGGTTGCACTGGAAAGCACGGCGAAGACAAGGTTCAAGGGGGAGGAGAATCGTACCGCCGTAGAAATAGCTGCGGGCTGTTTGCTTACCGCCGGGGGCGCGGCACGCCGTTTGGGGTTGATGACCATTTTGCGTCGCAGGCGCGTTTCCATCATCCGCGCCTCTTCCTGCAGAAGCTGAAAGTTGTGGTCCGGGAGACCTTGCTGCTCTTCCGGCAATGCCCTTAGCATGGGATAGCGCCTCCGAAAGATTTTTACTGCGACGGCCCCGGGACTGGCCTATAGAGAGACTCCGCCCTATCCAAGCATTCCGTCAAGCTAAATCGACTCTGTAGAGTTTTTTGCCTAGCGGAACTAAGGTTGCTGCCTTAACTATTGTTGCCGCCTTCGTCATTCCCCCAATAATCAGCGGGTCACGGCTTCGGTGAAAGAAGCCGCGCGGCGCGGGCACGGTTTTGTGGTTCACCCGCGTTCGGAGGAGTCTCTCCCGTCAAAGAGTCCAGAAATGCCAACAGATCCGCCCGCTCCTGACCTGTTAGAAAGTCGAGCGGCTTGATCCGCTTGTCCAAATAGGGATTGGAATTGCCCGCCCCGATGTAGAAGTCCGCTACGTCCTTCAGCGTTTTCAAGCTCCCGTCGTGCATATAAGGCGCGGTTAGCGCAATGTTTCGCAAACTGGGAGTACGAAATGCGCCCCGGTCGGCGTCGTTCCTGGTGACGGCGTAGCGTCCCAGGTCAGTGGGCTGCTCATCGTGAACACCCACGCCCACGTTATGAAACTTGTTATCGGTGAAAAGGGCGTAGTCCTTTCCTATTTCGTGGCAGGCTGCGCAGTTGCCTTTATCGGAGCGGGTAAAAACCAGCAGTCCACGTTTTGCTGATTCACTGAGAGCATTCTCTTCGTGGCCGTAGTAGTAGCGGTCAAACGGCGAGTTGCCGCTCAGCAGCGTGCGCTCGAAGCTGGCGATGGCCATGGCCACCATGTCGAATGTGATATGGCCGGACCCAAAGGCCTTAGCGAAAGCCTCGCGGTACGCAGGATAGCGCATCAGCTTGTTTTCCACGCCCTTGAGTGTATGGCCCATTTCCACTGGGTTCTGGACCGGACCTGCCGCCTGTTCTTCCAGAGTCGCCGCCCGGCCATCCCAGAACAGGGTGTTGAAATAGGCTGTGTTCAACACCGTTGGCGAGTTGCGTGTACCTTTCTGTGCTCTTACACCGTCAGAGAAGGACTTACCGTCAGCAAAGCCGTAGTCAGGATGGTGGCACGTGGCGCAGGAAACTGAATTGTCCACGGAAAGGATAGGATCGTAATAGAGCTGCCGTCCCAACGCGATGGTGGCGGCGGTTGGCGGATTGTCAGCAGGCATAGGGACCGGTGGAAGCCCGAGTGGGTGCGCCATCTGCAGCGTGGCTCCGACGGGCGCGGCGGGCGCCCGTTTCTCGGTCCCGCGGAACACCAGGAGCACGCCACCAACGATCAACACCAGAAAAAGTATCCATAAGATTCGGCGCGACGACATAAGCGACCTCCAGAGCAGACACTACCGCGCTTGCGAGCACTGGCTAAATTGTCTGGGAACCGCTCAGCAGAAAACGGTGAGGTGCGTCACATAGGTTATGGTCAAGCGCCAGTCGGCTTCCCCTCTTGTACTGCTTGAATATTCGGAGTGCCCGACCCCACCAGCTTGAGCCTGGGAGGGCGATTGATGGCGTCCAGAACCTCGCGTGCGATGCGGTCGTCAATTTTGTTGGCTTCATCCAGTTCCACGGGGTAGCGGATTACCACTTCCAGGCCACCCTGCGCCAGGCGCAGCCGCGTCTCCGGATGCAGGGAGTTGGCGGACAGCGGGCCCAGGCTCTTCTCCATGCTGTGCCTTTGCCTCTCCATGCGCTCGCGATAGTGCTCGAACACCGCATTAACTGCTCCCGTCAACCGTTCCTCGACCTGGTGGTAATCACTTTCAGCCGCTACCGTGAGCGTGATCTGATGCCAGTCGAATCGAGTGCCGGGAATCTGCTTAAACAACCCCGCTGTGGGCTGAAAGACCACGGAGTTGGAAAACACGACCATGCGGCCAGTGGGCGTGCCCCAGGATCCGCTGCCGATCTCCATCAGGTGCATGCGCACCAGTCCAATCTCCACTACTTCGCCGGTCACACCGGCAATCTGCACGCGATCTCCCACGCGCACGCCATATTTTCCAATCAGGAAAAAATAGCCGGCAACGGAGAGGATCACGTTCTGCAGGGCCACGGCGACGCCAGCCGTGAGCAGGCCGGCGAAAGTGGCCAAGGTTCCCAGTTCACTGGCGAATGCCACCGCCACAATGACCGCTATCAGCGACCACACTACGATCCGGCGCAGCAGCAAAAACTGGTAACGCCGCCGCACATCCTGCACGTAACGGAACGTGGCTTTGCGCCAGATACTGGAAAGGACAAATACGAATCCCAAAATTACCGCCAGAACAATGACCCGAAGAGCCAGACTCTTCACCTCGCTGATGTACTGCGAGTGCACGCTGTCGCGCCAGTTGGCTAGGCTGCGACTGTACAGATCGAGCAGAATAGATTGCTTGGCCAGGGGTAGAACCACGCCCGAGAGCTGCTTGAACTGGGCGGTGAGATCGTCCAGTTGCTGTTTCTGCCGTGCGAGAACCGCCGCCTCCTGCGAGTCGGGCTGGTTGGAAAGCGCATCGCCGCGCTTCACCAGGTCCCGGAGTGTGCCGACCAGAGGGGCGCGCATGGCCTTCGCGGTGTTCGCCAGGGCCGCGGTCTGAGCCATGCCCTGGTCGAGAATGCGGGTGCGCCGCCGTAGGCCAAACAGCTCCGTGAGTAAGGCCAGGATTCCAGAAGGCTCTGCTTTGCGGGGATTGGCAGCCGCAACCGGCGCAGGCTGGGCAGCGGTAGTCTTGCCGGATTCGGTGGCCGCCGCCGGTATGGCGCGCGCCAAATCCTCAATCTCCGACTGCAGACTGCCGGCGTTCAGCCCGCTGATGTTGCGCCCGCTGACAAATTCAATCATGCTGCGCAGCGAGTCGCGACGGGCTTGCAGCAGATCGAGTTCGCTTTGCGTCTCCGCGACGGTAGAGGCCAGGGTGGCGCGCCGGCGACCGCTGGCGACATCGAGCTGCGCCCGCAGCCCGGCCAGCTCCTGTTGCTTGGCTTTCACCTGCTGGTTCGCCTTCGCAACCATCGCTACCAGCGACTGATAATGGCCTGGGCCCGTGGTGCTGGGCGCCAGTTCAGCGCTGGGGTTGCCTTTCGCGCTGAGCAGTTGAGCGTCCGCACGGGCGAAATCGAAGGAGAGCCGCACCACCTGGTCAGCCAGTTGCCGGTTCTGATTGAGGAAGATCACGTCGCTGGGCTCGGTCGCAATTTCCTGCTGTGTAGTCAACTGGCGATACCAGACGATTGTCTGATTCAGGAACGAGATGACGCCTTGAGCATCGGGGGAACTGGCCGCATTAGTTGCGCCGCTGGACTGCGCTGACCCGGTACGACCGGCTATCAGCACAAGCAACAGAAGCAACGTCATGAAGACACGACTCAATCTGGGAAAGGACATGCAGAACTCATTTGAAGTGGCTGCCGTCAGTTTAAATGAAGCCCAGGCCGGCCCGCTGTGTCGAAGGTCTATCTTGAGCGGCCAGGCCGGGCAGGGAGCTCTTCCCGAACACTTAGGTTCGAAAGAAGCCGAATGGCGAGACGCGGTTCAATTCGCCTAGTTTTACCCGGCGAGATGCCGCCCAGATGGATATGACGGAGTTTTTCGATTTTGCCAACGAGCCCTGGAAGGTGCCGCCCACTCCCCCCTCAAACCACCAGCGACTTGCTGTATAGATCACCTGCCGCAGAGCGCAATCCTGGAACTTGGCCGGATTCGAAAGAGCCGTAACCGGCC
>DATEGI010000014.1:0-12837 GCA_035280205.1 Terriglobales bacterium
CCTGCACCGCCTTCCCCGCGGTGGGGATTTCGTACACTGCCGCCAAGACTTTGTCGGCGTCCTGCACCGCCGCAAGCACCTGGTCGCTCATACCGGCCGCAGTGCGCGAATCCACGTAGAGGATGTTGGCGTCTGGCCGCCGCTGCCGGATCTGGCGCACGAAAACATGCCCCGGGTCCATGCGCAGGTCATCACAGAACACCACGACTACCAGCCGGTTTGTGACCTCCACTGCTGGTTGATACGGAAGCGCGGCCCCGCCAGTTCCCTGGGGCGGCAAGGGCTGCAGGGGTAGCACCCGCCCGTTATCCCGCACCAGGGTGACCGCCTGGTCAGCCACCTGCTGCCCGAAAGCCAGGCTGTCTGGCTTGCCGATGACCTTACCCAGTTGGTCAATATCCACCAGCCGCGCCTTATTCAGGCCCACGGAGGCCTTGGCCTTCAGGATCTTGAGCACTGACTCGTTCACCCGCGACGGGGGGATTTCGCCGCTCTCCACTGCCTTGAGCATGGCCTGGTAGGAGGCGTCGAGGTCGGCGGGAATGAGCAGCATGTCGTTGCCCGCCTTAAACGCCTCTACCGCTGCCCGGCCGATGTCGTTCTGGTAGAGGCGAGTCAGCCCGCCCATGTCCAGCGCGTCCGTGACCACCAGGCCTTTGAAGCCCAGTTGTTGCTTGAGTAGGCCGGTGACCATGGCCGCGGAAGTGGTAGCTACGCGGTTGGGATTCGGCTCCAGCGCGGGCACGGTCACATGCGCCACCATCACCGCATCCACTCCGGCTTGGATCGCGGCCTCAAACGGGGGTAGTTCCACCGAGTTCAGCCGCTGCCGGTCGCCGGTCACCTTGGCCAACCCCAGGTGCGAGTCGGTGGCCGTGTCGCCATGCCCGGGAAAGTGTTTGGCGGTGGTAAGCATGCCGTTGGCCTTGGCGCCCTGAATGTAGGCGGCGACCAGCTTGCCTACTTCCTGCGGGTCCTCGCCGAACGAGCGCGTGTTGATGATGGGATTAGCGGGATTGGAGTTGACGTCGGCATCGGGGAAGAAGTTCCACTCCACGCCCGCGGCACGCGCCTCCTGGGCCGTGATCTCGCCGAATTTCCTGGCATAATCGGCGTTGTTAGTGGCGCCAAATGCCATGGCGTGTGGGAACACGGTGCTGCCCTGCAGGCGCATGGAGACCCCGCGCTCGAAATCGGCAGCAAAAATCAGGGGCAGCCTGGATTCGCGCTGCAACTGGTTGACCAGCATGGCGGCTTCATAGGGCTGGTTGTAATAGACGAACGCGCCTTCGGCGGGGACAGTCAGGGCGAAGCCGCCAACGTGATATTTTTGCAGGATCTGTTGATACTGCTGGTACTCCGGGCCGTTCAAGTTCAGGAACTTGGCCCGCGCCCACACCATGAAGAGCTGGCCGACTTTCTCCTCGAGCGACATCTTCTTGAGCGTCTTCTCCGCCCATTTTTCGCCACCATGATCGAGCTTGACAGGCCCAGGCTTCTGGTATTTTTCTTTGGCGAGGACCGGGCACACCAAGAGCGAAACGGTAAGGAAAATGACGCAAATTTTGCGGAACATAATGCAAAAACGATAGCACAGGGGAAAACATGAAAAAGGCCAAATCCGGCAAGCGCGGCTACGAGGCCGCAAGGCGCGGCGTTCCGAAAACTATTGATGAATATCTTGCGGGTGTCCCCGAGCCTGCCCGCAGCACGTTACAAAAGGTGCGGGCAGCGATTCGGGCCGCGGCGCCGCCTGAAGCGACCGAGACGATCAGCTATGGAATTCCTGCATTCCGGCACAACGGAGTGCTGGTGTGGTTCGCCGCATTTGCCAAGCACTGCAGTTTATTCCCCACAGCTTCTGTCATTGAGAAGTTCAAGGACGAACTAAAGGGCTGCACCATTTCCAAGGGGACGATTCAGTTCCCCACGGACAAGCCACTGCCGGCCGCGCTCATCAAAAAAATGATGAAGGCACGGATCGAGGCGATGAAAGCCAACTAAGGGCATAAAGCGCTCTACAAGGCTAAGTGGCACATTTCCCCCATCTGCTGGAGGTAGCGGAGGCCAGACCTTACTCACCGCTTACGAGTCGGGGAGTACCGGCAGGCAGACCGCGGATGATAGACTCTTACCGCGAATTGCCGTGACACCCTCGACGAGGAGGCGGAATGACCAAGAAAGTGCGCGTGTGCACAGCGGTTCTAACTATGATGTTGTTCTGCGGTATCACGCTGGCGCAGGAGCCAGTGCTGGATATTAGCCCGAAAGTGCATCCCAATCTGGCCCAGGCACAGCGGCTCGTCGCAGAAGCCAACAAATACATCGAAAAAGCTCAAGTGGCCAACAAAAGCGACATGCAGGGGCACGCGGAGAAGGCAAGGCAGTTCCTGGCTGAGGCTAACCGGGAATTGAAGGCTGCCGCCGAAGCCGCGAATGCTGCCAACGCCGCCCGGCAAAAGCGCAAGCGGTAAACGCAGTTTCCCATGCTCTCACCTGCGAACCAGGGCACCGTCCTGGAGGGGATTGGTGTCGGTGGGAAGATCCCTTTCCGGGCGAACTAGGCAGCGGCCTTTTGAGCGCTACTTTCGGGGCGGGTGCGCGAGTAGCGGCCCACCGTAGCGTCCACCGAAGCATCGCGGAGAGCCATGTTAATGCGCTCTACGCACTCGGTGACCAGACGCGACGCATCGGGATCGCCGGAGCGGTTGACAGCTACACAAAGCGGGAAGATGGCATTGCGCACGTGGTGGTTGACCTCCGCCAGCACGGCGGCGCGTTCGGCGGCAAAGAGGTAGTGCTGCTCTTCCTGCTTGAGCTGCAGGGCCAGAGTGAAAATGATGGTCAGCAGGCCCGCGATGCAACCGGCAATCACCAGATGAGCGAGCAAGTGGTCAAAGTGGACAAAAGAGAGGTCCAGACCGACGGTCACGCCAGACACCAGGAATCCGAAAAGCAATGCCAGTAGAACTTTGCGCCGGGTTGTCCTCATGAGCCTCCTTGCAGGTCCGAAATGGCGATTATAAGTCACGGCTGGCACATCCGTGCCATTCCCACTTCAGCATCAAAGAGAATAGCCTCCAACGTGGAGGCGCCAGAAAGATGAAACGCGCAGGAGAGCTAGTTCGGCAGAGCGGCCTATACAGAGTAAGCCATCGGACACACCGGGCAGCGCATGACGCCATTCTCTGGCAGGGCGAGACTTTCCCCAGTTGCCGGATCTGTGGAGAAGCGGTGAGCTTCCAATTCCTGCAGCCGGTGCCCGAGTCGGAAGAATTTGAACACGTCGGCTATGACGGCGATTTCCTCGACTCCGTTCTTGGCGGCTGGGAAAAAGACTGCACCCGGCTGATGGCTTAGCACGGTCCGGTCACGAACGCTCTTTGCCCTTCCGGCCCACCAATTGCTCGATTCTTCGCAATAACACATCTGGACTGCGGGTCTTGCTGACCCATCCATCCACCAAGCCGTTAAGATTCTCAGGAAAATTGGAGCTGAAGGAGATAACCACCAGGCGGAGGTTCGGCTTGTTCTTGCGGATTGCGGCGGCCACCCGTTGCGCATCGGATGCGCTGTAGTCCAGCAGCCCAAGGTCAACCGGTTGGGTACGCAGAAGGTCAACTGCAGCGTGCTCGCCGACGGCGGTTAGCACTCGATAGCCTTCATGCTCCAGCAGCAACCGGCGGACATGCAACACTAATTCCTGGTCGCTGACGCAGAGAATGGTCTTGGCGGTAGTGATAGCCAGCCTCCCACCTGGGGATGTTAAGCAGAGCGTACCCGCACGCACCCACACCCGCAATAGTGTTGAGTGGAATAACTGCGCCGATCTCTATTCGTTGGACGAAGTGACCAGTGCCCCTATCTGGCCCAATGCGCGCAGGGTCCGCTCGACAACGGCGGGGGAGAGCGAAGTCATAACGGCAATCTGCGCCGGGGTGCGCCTGGCATCGGCGGTGCGGAAGACCGCGGCCGTTGCCTTGTCCACCTCAACTACATAGATGCGGCCCAAATGGGTACGGGAAAACAAAAGAGTGACCTCGCGGCGCAGCTCGTCGCCAATGGGTTCGTCCGATTTCAGGCGGAGCAGAAGATGAGGCAAGTCCCAGGCAAAGGTGTGGCAGCGGGCACTTGTGCCTTGGTGCGACGTTCCTGCTCGCCGGCGCCCGTCCGCGTTAATTCACCACCGAGGCACGGAGACACAGAGAAAGCAATATGGAAATCATTTCCGCCGATGCCCACGAAGGTCACGGATGAGTGGATTCGAATCCACGGACGTCCCAGGTTAATTCGCGACCGTCGAAGTTGTAACACACATCATGAAATCTCTGTGCCTCTGTGTCTCCGTGGTGAAAATCATAGTTTTCGCCCGTGGAGTTTGGCGGACACGACGGCCCGGGCGGCTTCGGCCAACGGCATGGGGCCGCAGCAGCTGCTCGCCGGCTGCGATAAATCTAATCCGTAGGCTTCGCCCAGCTTTTTGGAAGCTGTGATCTGCGGAATCTGCAGATCGTCAAAACCCGCCTCCAGCGCCATGCTGATGTAATCGGTAAGCAGGCTGGCGCCCGCGATGCAACCCACGTAGGCTTCCACATCGTGCGCCACTTCTTCCGGCAGGGGGCGCAAAAGCACCAGGTCGCTGACGGCAAAGCCACCGCCGGGCTTGAGCACGCGGTAAATCTCGCGAAAGACCGCAGGCTTGCTGGTGCTCAGATTGATGACGCAGTTACTGATCACCAGGTCCACGGAATTGTCGTCCACGGGCAGGTTTTCAATCGCACCTTTGCGGAATTCGACGTTGGCGGCACCCAACTTGGCGGCGTTCTTGCGCGCCAGTTGCAGCATCTGGTCGGTCATATCCACGCCAATGACGCGTCCCTGGGAGCCTACCTTGCTCCAGGCCAGAAACGCATCGAAACCGGCGCCGCTGCCCAGGTCGAGCACGGTCATGCCTGGCTCAATGGCGGCTAGGGCGAGGGGATTGCCACATCCCAAGCCAAGGTTGGCTTGTCCGGCAATTTTTAGCTCTTCCGACGAATACCCGATGGTGCGTGCGACATCAGCCGCATCACTGCTGCCGCAACCTGATCGTTTTCCCTCGGCGATATCGGAGTAGTGCTGGCGCACGCTTTCGGTGATGGTGGAATCAGTGCTGGCCATGAGTCTTCCTCTTTCCCGGAGGGCGCACAGGGCGCCGCTCCAAGCTGCAGGTAAATGTCAACTCCGAGCCCTCCCCCTCGAACTGGCAGCAGCCATCCGGCGCCAGCGCCTGGTTCAGCAGGCGGATGGCAGCCAGCAGTTGCGGCTGCAATCCGGAAGGGAAGGCGGAAAGAATGGTGCGCGTGCGCTCCAACATGAGCTGATCAATTTTGCCGCGCACGTGGCTGCCGTGATGGGTAATGGCGACGCTGGCCGCGCGGCCGTCGTGGCCAGTACCCCGCACGCGTTTGACCAGTTGCTTCGCCTCCAGCTTCTCCAGAACGCGGGTCATGGCGCTGGGCGAAATGCAGGCGGACTCAGCCAGGTCGGAAATGCGCGCTCCTTCGCCGGCTGCCAGGGTGCGGAGGATGCCGCACTGGCGCGTGGTCAGGCCTTCACAACAAACCTCGTCTGGCCCTACGCGGCCCAGTAAACGGGAGAGGCGTTCGAGTTCTTGCGACCATTGCTGCAGGTCCTGCATGAATTAACTATAAGCATATATACTTGCATGAGTCAAGCAACTAACCCGGGCGGTTCTCACTCGCGGGTCGCCGCCACAGCCCTGGGCCGCAACATAACAAAACAGGGGAAGACTGTTGCCGGGTCCGTCGTGCATTATGCATATGGCTGGATCGGCGTAGAACTCTCTCCGCCCGTAAGCAGGGCTTCGGGTTGCCTTTTCCGCTTCGTGCTCCCACTGGCCGCGGACCAAGTCACAGTGCCCGCTTTTGGGATTCCGCGGCCGACGTCCGATTACCCGGCTTTTCAGCCACCTTTCCGGGCTGGCCGGACAGCTGTTTATAGGATGATCAGGGAACTGGCGGGCCTCGCCCTGCAGGGCGCACAGTCCACCAGATAGTTAGCGAACGCAACATTCTTGCAGTGACCTTTTTGCGCTACGGGAGTCTAACGTTGCAGATGGCGGGGTGAGGTCCTGAATAAAAAAATTGCGAACCGATTCCCGCCACCCGCCGTATCTAATCAGGAGATCGTGGTAGAGGCAGAGTTGAGGTCTGGAAAGAGGTATTCAGTATGGCTGTCGGTCAGAACGCCACTGTACGCTTGACTGGCGGAGACGCATACGTCCAGGAAGTTCTGCGTACCGCCCACCAGGAACTGCTTGCCTTGCTGCAGCAACGCGCCGACATCATGAAACGCATCGGCACAGTGAAGCAAACCATCATCGGGTTAGCCAATTTGTTCGGCGACGATGTGCTCGACGACGAACTGCTGACCCTGGTGGACCGCAAGCCCAACGGGCGCCAACCCGGCTTCACACGGGCTTGTCGCACCGTCCTGATCGAGTCCAGAACACCGCTGACCGGTCGCGAAGTGGTGGCCCAGCTGCAAGAGCGATTTGCGGGAGTGCTGGTGAATCACAAGGATCCTCTGGCCTCGGTCACGACAGTTCTGAATCGCCTGGTCGCCTATGGCGAAGCTCGCTCGGTGGTGAATCAGACCGGTAAGCGTGTGTGGGAGTGGGTGGCGGAAAGCCAGGAGCGGGGAACGGGGATGCCGGCCGCGTCGCCGGTGTCTTGATTCTGAAAAAGGATCCTGCGCTGCCGGTTAATTCTTCACGTATAGCTCAACCTGCAGGTTTCCGGCGAAGCTTCGCTGTGCCGCTAGAGTGTAGTTGCTTGCCAGAGACTGCTCCAATGCGGCGGTTGTGGGATCGGGTTTGCCGTCCTTGAGTCGGTTGTGCGCCAGCACCAGCCACACCCGCGGATAGCGTGCGGGCATTGCCGCCAGTGGCGCGTTTCTGGCATTGGCCAGAAAATCCAGATAGGACAATCTTTCTTCCCCAGCGTAGGCGGGAAAAATCATGCGCAGCTCATGGCGCTGCGAATGACCGCCCGAATAATACTCAAACGGCATGCGCGCCTGCGCGGAGTGGAAGAGAACGCCATCGCCGTCCCGCGCGTTCTGCAATACGTATTGCGTAGCGGCGCGCCAGTCTTCCCTGCCCAGATCGAAATCAGCGCGGTAATAGGCCCACGTCCCACGTACAGAGAGCGCCAGCATGACGACTACGAGAATCCCTGCCAGCCAGCGTGGACGAAGCCTGGTTAGGCCGGCAGCAGCAAGCAGCACCAGCGGCGCCACGCAGGTAAGCATGTAGCGTGGCAGGAACACCGGCCGAATGAGGGAAAAAACCAGCGTGATTCCTACCGGCACGAACAGCCAACAGAGCAGAAAAAGGTAGCGCCAGGAATCAAACACCAGGTTTCGCGTGGACCAGCCGCGCACTGCCAGAGCGATGCCACAACAGATTGTGTATAGAAGCAGGAGCAGGTCGCCACCATTACCCGCCAGATCGAGCAGGAAGTGGTGCAGGTCTCCCAAGCCGGGCCGATTGATCCAGCTGAGCGGTCCCGTTCCGCGAGAAACGATGAACACCGCCAGCGGCAGAAAGAGCAGCCCGATGATTTTCAGGCTGCGGCGAAACCCTGCGCTCATGGCCTGATCGCGTCGCAGGAAGTAAAATGCCGCCCATTGCGCTACCACCACCAGCACGGCAAAGAAGTGGCTGTAGATAGCGAGCACGCCGCAGGCGACGTAGGCTCTCCAGCGACGCTGCGTCGGCTTTTCAATCGCGGCTAGAAAGAACAGGCCGGAGAGGGCGCTGAGCAGTACGTAAAGACTGTAGCTGCGGGCCTCCTGGGCGTAGCGCACCTGCCAGGCGTGAAAGCTGAAGAGCGCCGCTGCAAGCACGCCGGTGGCGGAGCTGAACAGCCGTTTGCCGAGCAGATAGATAACCGGGATCGCTGCCACCGAAATGACCGCAGAGAGGCTGCGCACAAAGTAGTCACCGCTCCCCAAATGCAGCCAGATCCGAAGCAGGCCGTAGTACACAGCCATGTTGGCTTCACGTCGCCACAAAATGTGCAGCAGGTTGGCGATGTCGAGCCGGGCCAGCATGACGCTCACGCCTTCATCGAGCCAGAAGCTTTTGCGGGCGAGATAGAGAAAGCGGAGAACGGCGCCGGCGGCCATGATGGCAAGCAGCAGAATCGTGATAAGGCACGGTGAAAGCTCGCGCCGGTCCTGCAGGACTGTTTCAGGTGATGAAGCGGTGGCCGACCGCATGTCAGGTCATTTTACGCTTGCGCCAAAGTTCATTTGCCACGGATGAACACGGATAACAACGGACAAAAATCCTTGAAGATCTTTCAACCCGTGTTTATCCGCGTTGATCCGTGGCGAGGAAGCTATCCGCCGATGTGGACCATGGTGCGGGAAGGGGGCACGAAATCGGCCTCGCCAATATGGTGGCGCGCTTCTTTGCGCTGCATGACGCCAAGAATGAATTCACGCAGTTGCGCATCGCTGGCGCTGCGGCGCATCACCCCGGCCAGATCGTGGTCCCAGATGGAAAACAGGCAGGTGCGGATTTTACCGTCGGAGGTGAGGCGCACCCGGCTGCAGTGCCCGCAGAAAGGATTCGAAACTGGCGCGATGATGCCGATTTCGCCCACGCCGTCGTCAAAGCGGTAGCGTCGTGCCGTCTCGCTGGGATGTCGTGGAATCTCCACCAGCGGCCGGAAAGCAGCCATGCGTTCCAGAATTTCTTGGAGGCGCACCACGATCTCCGGCGACCACACCCGGTCTTCTTCCAGCGGCATGAATTCGATGAAGCGCACGACCACGTCCTCGTCGCGGGCAAAGCGGCCGAAGGCGGTGATCTGGTCGTCGTTAAACCCGCGCAGCAGCACACAATTGACCTTCACCGGCTTGAGCCCTGCGCGCCCGGCGGCGCGAATGCCTGCCAGGACTTCGTGGTATCCGTTAGGCACGCGGGTAATGCGGGCGAAGGCCTGGGGGTCCACAGCGTCCATACTGACTGTGACGCGGTTGAGGCGGGCATCCTTCAGCGGCTGCGCAAGGCCGGCCAGCAGGTGGCCGTTGGTGGTAATGGCCAGGTCGAGTGGCTCACCGTCATCCGTGCGCAGCCTTGCCAGTTCGCGCACGAACTCGACCACTCCCTTGCGCAGAAGCGGTTCACCGCCGGTAATGCGTACTTTGCGAATGCCCAGTTCGACAAAGACCCGCGCCATGCGCAGGTAGTCGGGGAAGGGCAACTCCGCATACAGAGCGCCCTCGTTGCCGGTGCGGCAATAAACGCACTTGTAGTTGCAGCGGTCGGTTACCGAGATGCGCAGGTCGGTAATAGCGCGCCCGAATTTGTCGGTAAGAACAGCCATCGGAAATCAGCCGTTAGCAACTAGCAGTTGGCACTTAGCCAGCCAAGCGCAGTGCTAACCTAAAACTCGAACCTGAAAACTGGTTTGCGCAGGAAGGGACGCGAGGCGGGACGAGAGCCCGGGCATCGTTTCCTTTCCAAACGCTCCTCACGGAGCACGGGAGGCGCAGGCGTTTCCACCAGCACCCTCGGCCCTCTTGGCCATGCCAAGAAGGGCCTCGCCGCAACTGCCGGGATATGCCCTCAGGCAGCGACGGTCGGAAACAACTACAAGATTATAATCCTGCCGGGCAAATTTGGTTGCCTGTTCGATAATCTCACCGCCGAAAACGTAGAGAGCGCCGAGAGAACAATTTCTTGACCTTAGTCGCCCATTTTTCTCGGCGTCTCTGCGGTGAAGGGATTTTTCTATGGCCGAGTTGAAGCGCTGCTGGTGGGCCCAAAACCCGCTTTCCATCCGCTACCACGACCAGGAATGGGGCGTGCCTTCACATGACGACCAACATCTGTTTGAAATGATTGTCCTGGAAGGGGCTCAGGCGGGCCTGAGCTGGGACGCCATTCTCCGCAAGCGTGAGAACTACCGGCGGGCCTTCAGCAACTTCGAAATTGAGAAGGTGGCCCGCTTCGATGGCAACAAGGTGAAGCGGTTGCTGGCCGATGAAGGCATCGTACGCAACCGCATGAAGATTGAATCCGCCATTCAAAACGCCAGAGCAGTGAAGGAAATCCAGAAAGAGTTCGGCAGCCTGGACCGCCTCATCTGGCAGTTCGCTCCACCGCCGCGGAAGCAGGCGCTTGCCTCAGTGAAGCAGGTGCAGGCACGCACCCCGGAGTCCGACCGCCTGAGCAAGGAACTGCAGAAACGCGGGCTACGCTTTGTGGGTTCGACCATCTGCTACGCGTTCATGCAGGCGGTGGGCATGGTGAATGACCACCTGGCGGAGTGCTTCCGCTACGCGGAAATCAATTCACCGCCGAGACGCTGAGAACACCAGGAATTGACGATTGTCGATTGAAGATTGACGATTGAAAATCCCCGCTGTCCCGGGTGCATTCATCAATGTCTAAACATCAATTGCCAATATGGTTTTTCTCCGTGTCTCTGTGTCTCTGTGGTGGATTTTTAGGTGGTTCACATGCCGTCGTAGTTTGGTCCGCCACCGCCCTCCGGCGGCACCCAGGTGATGATCTGGTAGGGATCCATGATGTCGCAGGTCTTGCAGTGCACGCAGTTGGAGGGATTCAGGCTGATGCGCTTGCCTGAGGGCACGTCCGCGGCTTCGACCATCTCGTACACATTCGCCGGGCAAAAATGCTGGCAGGGGTTCCCGTATTCCTGCACGCAGCGCGTATTGCATATCTGCGTGTCGTGAATGACAAGGTGTGCGGGCTGGTCCTCTTCGTGCTTGGTGCCGGAGTGATAGAGGTCGGTGAGCTTGTCGAAGGTAAGCTTGCCATCGCCTTTGGCATTGTCGAGCAGATGGGCTTCGGCGCCGCCATCGGCGGGCAATTGCGCCAGTTTCTTCATCCGGGCATGGCCGGAGCTGGCGGCGTAGCGGGCGTGCAGGCCGCGGCCGCCGGTGACCTGCTGCAGGCCGGCGTGGACCATGCCATGCCAGAAACCGTGCTCGAACCCCTGGTGGAAGTTGCGCACCTTCCATAGCTCGGTTTTGATCCAGCTGTTCTCCACGCGCTGCTGATAAGCAGCACTAGCGGCGGCAGAGAAGTCGCTTTTCTGCAGGCATTCGAAGGCCGTCTCGGCCGCGAGCATGCCGCTCTTGATAGCCAGGTGAATGCCTTTCAGGCGTTGCGAGTTTAAGAAGCCAGCGGAGTCGCCCAGGATCATCCAGCCATGGCCGCTGACCGGCGGAACGGCCCACCACCCGCCGTAAGGCAGCGACTTGGCTCCGTAGCGGATCATTTTTCCGCCCTCGAGCAGTTTTCGAACCAGCGGATGGCGCTTGAACTCCTGCAGGACGCGCTGAGGGTCGAGGCGCGGGTCGGGATAGTCGAGTCCGGTGACAAAGCCGAGCGAGATGATGTTGTCCTTGCCGCCGTAAATCCAAGCGCCGCCGTACTCTTTCGAAGTCAGCGGCCAGCCCATGGTGTAGATCACCTGCCCGGGCGCTAGCCGGCCCGCGGGCAACTCCCACAGCTCTTTCACACCCTGGCCATAGGTTTGGGGATTGCGGTCGCGATCCAGTTGGAAGCGCCCGATGAGCTGCTTGGTAAGTGAGCCGCGCGGGCCTTCGGCGAGAATCACCACCTTGGATTTCAGGTCGTAACCGGGTTCGAAGTTGGATTTGGGCTGGTTCTGTTTGTCGACGCCCTTGTCGTCCGTGCGCACGCCGATTACACGGTCGCCTTCCACCAGCAGTTCTGAGCCGGCAAAACCGGTAAACACGGTGATGCCAGCTTCCTCCACTTTTCCGCCCAGCCACTTTATAAAGCGGTTGAGCGAAATCACATAATTGCCATGGTCGCGCAGCGGCGGCGGAGTGATAGGCAGCTTGAATTGGCCGTTGCGTGTCAGGAAGTACACCGCCTCCTTGCTGACCTCAGCTTCGATAGGCGCTTCCTTTTCGAACCCGGGCAACAGCTCGCGCATGGAGCGCGGGTCGAGCAGAGCGCCGGAGAGGCAGTGCTGGCCGATTTCCCGCGCCTTCTCCAACACGTAAATGTTTTCCTTGCTGAGCTGCGAATCCGGATGGGTCGCGTTGTGCGCGTCAATCAGCTGCGAAAGCCGCAGGGCGCAAGCCATGCCCGCCGGCCCGCCGCCGACAATGACGACGTCGGCTTCCATTTGCGGGCGGTCAACGTTGGGTAGAGGTTTGCGAAAGATAAGCATCAGGTCAGGTTTCAAGGTTTCAAAGGTTTCAGGGTTTCACAGGTTTCACGGTTTCAGGGGTTTCAGGGTTTCGCCCGCGGGCACAGGGATCCGAAGCGAGGACAGCAGGCGGTTTAACAGGCCCAGGACCTCATAAGCTCGGTGCAGCAATAATTCATGATACGCAGCATTGAGGTAGCCAAGTTCGAACGCGATGTCCAACTGAGTCTCGAGTTCCAGCAGCGACCCGCGCGATTGGCCTAGGAAATGGCGGAACTCGCCCTTGGTCAGTCGCCCTTGGCCTTCGGCAATATTGGATACGACTGAAACACCTGCTCGACGAAGCTGGCTGGTTAGGCCATAGATCTCCGATTTCGGAAACGTTTCCGTTGCCTGGTAAACCGCAACAGCCAAAGACCGCGCTTTCTGCCATACAAGCAGCTGCCGATACGAGTGCGACATATAAGAAGCTCGCCGACTGGCCGTACACAGGCGAGGGCTCAAGAAAATTCTACGCCCATGGAAACCTTGAAACCTGTGAAACTTTGAAACCTTGGTTTTAGCTTCCCGTTTTTGCCTTCTTCACTTCCTCAATCAGCGGGGGAAC
>DATEGI010000015.1:0-10341 GCA_035280205.1 Terriglobales bacterium
CTGCCACCACCCCGTTGCGCTGCTTCTTCAGCATTTCCACGCCCTGGGCGAAGGTCATATGGCCGGGAACACGGCGGAAGTCGCTGGAATCCTCTGTCTCCTGGATGTTGATGTTCTTGAAGAACAGCGCCTTACCGGTGAAGCTAAGCTGCATGTGGGTGGTGGTCCAGTAGCCATTGGCCACCGGGCCCTGGGCGACCACGAAACGGCCGCCGCGATCGAGATGGCCGAGAATGCCCCAGCCAAAGCCCACATCCTTGAAGAGTGTTCCGTCAATGCGGGCAATGCGCGCCTGGTGCGGCTCAATCAGCAGGAATCCATCCATGCCGGTAAACACCTGCTGCTCGCGGCTTGGCGGGTCGAAGTCGGGATTGGGCTGGAACCGCAGCCGCACCAGCTCCAGGCCGTTCACTTGCTCAGTGCCTTCATATTGGTAGCGGAAGGCATCCGGCAGGGCCTGCACCATGCGGTTGACGCGATCAGAGTCTTCTTTCTGCTGCTTTTGCTTTTTCCGCAGCTCCCCGGGATTGAGCCGCAACTGCTCCAGGCGGGCGAACTCCTGCTGGCGCTGCTCCGGGCTTATGGGCTGGTCGTTTACTGCCACCAGCATGCCCGCGGTGCCTTCGGCGGTTTCCACGTATTCCCGCGTCTGCACCCCCTTGGAAGTCTGGCGGCGCACGCGGAACATGAGGCTAACGTCGTCATCACCGGATTTGATTTGGTTAGCTACCGCGCGTCGCACCAGTTCATCGGGATTAAACGAATGTTGCTGCGGCGGCTTGGGAGCGCCGTTCGTCGCTGAGGGCGCTTGTTGGGCGAAACCTGCTGTCAGCACGATAGCTACGAAAGCTACGGTAGCCCATACTGGTGCTTCACTGCGGATCATCGTCTGCGGTCCTGACTAGCTGGGGGCCTGCTCTGACCAAAAGTTTACCCAATTAGAGTCTCTGAATGCCAACACTGTTGCTTGCGCTTACGGCACGTGGCAAGTGTCAGAAGGGAAAGGGGTTCTGCAACGAGAGGAACAGAACTGAAGAAAGAATCGTCGGCTCGTTCGAAAAGGCAGTCCCAGTGATTTTTAAGCCACGTGGCGTGAAAGGGCCGCTGTTCCCCTGGTTACTAACCGGCCTGATCCACGTTCCGTGGCGCTTCCGAACGAGCCGACGTAGATGGTGTTGCAACGCAGGTGCCAAACCACCTTGGGTTCGAAGATGAAATTCAGCGAGATTGGCCAGTAGGGAACCCAGAAAGTTGTGGCAAACCAGCAGGGAAGGTAAGACAGCGGGCGCAGTGACGCTTATTGTGAAACCGGCGATGCAACCGCTGAGCACGCGCGTACCAGCGGTTCAGGGTTAGCTTCGGCTCACACCGGAGGGGTAGGGGTGGGGAGTTCTTCAGTAACCCTCAAAATGCTTGCTAAGTGCGCTAAAATCCGAGCTAAACCAATGCTTTAGGCAATTGGGGTCTAGCTGGCGCCCGGCCGCAAGCCTTGCCCGGCGGCGGTAAATCTAACGACTGGAGTCACTTACATGTGGAAACGCAAGGAAGAAGAGGAAGCTGAGGGATCCGTCACACGGGCGCAAAGCAACTCTGGGCCGGGCCGTCCTGAATCCCCTCGCATGACCGCTCCGGTGAGTGGAAGCGCCCACATAGGCCGCTCGGTGTTCATCAAGGGTGAGCTCTCTGGGAGCGAGGACCTGTACATAGACGGCAACGTGGAGGGTAACATCGAGTTGCCGGGAAGCAACCTGATGGTCGGTCCAAACGGGCGAGTGCGTGCGGGTATTCGTGCGCGGGGCGTGATCATTGAAGGCAAGGTGGACGGTGACATTGAGGCCACGGAGCGGGTAGAACTGCGTAAGACCGCCGTTTTGATGGGCAGCATCGTCACCCAGCGCGTTTCCATTGAAGATGGTGCGTATTTCAAAGGCGGCGTAGACGTGAAACGGCAGGCGGCGCCTCCACCGCAGCAGCAGCCCCGAACGGAACTAAAGCGCGAAAGCGCCCCTGTGGCAGCTTCGGCTGCAGCGCCGGGCGGCAGCACTTCTGCGTTGCCGAAACCGCCGCTGGTGGAGCAAAAGAAATCCTGATTACTCCCCCCGCCTTAAACGCGATACACTAGGGCGCAAATCGTACACGCAAGCCGGTGATGGCGTTCCATGGGTTCTGTGGCGCAGAGTCTTCGAAAACTATTCCGCGGCGGCTCTAGTGCCGAGCCGGCTCAGGCGCCCAAACCGCGCGCGCAGGCGCGAGTCTCGCGCCGTTCCAGCGGGCTGGGAGAATTGACCCGCGCGCTGGCCGGGCGCGAGGGCCTGTGCGTCCTCGATATTGGACCTACCTCCCCGGATAACATTCAGCACTTCACCGAACTGGGCTACAAGGTCTACAGCGAAGACGTACTGCTGGCCTCACGGGACCGCCAGTATGTTTCTACTGATGCCGACGGCAAGCAAGTGGTAGATGAGAAGCGGTTCTTGAGCGAGAACCTCAACTACGGTCCGCAAACCTTTGATGCCGTGCTGTGCTGGGACATGGCCGACTACATGGAAGAACCGCTGGTGAAACCGGTGGTGGCTCGCCTCTGGTCGGTGCTCAAACCCGGAGGCCTGGTGCTGGCCTTCTTTCACACCAAGGATGCGGGGCCGGACGCACCCTTCTACCGTTATCACATCGCGGGCACCGACAATATAGGGCTGCAGTTGTTGAACGCTGGTAGCGCCCGCAACGGCAGCGCCCCAGGTTGGCGGCTGCAGCGCGTGTTCAACAACCGCCACATCGAGAATCTCTTCCGCGACTACGCCAATCTCAAATTCTTCCTGGCCCGCGATAACGTGCGCGAAGTTATGGTCAAGCGCTAGGGATTTGCCTTCCGGGCGCCGGGCTTCCAAACAAAAAAGCAGTACCGTGGTGTCCTGAGGTGGGGAGCCACGTCTAAGTAGGTTCTGGCAGGCGCTTTAGCCGGGGTATTGGCCGGACCAAAACGGGCGCAGGCAGCGGCTGCGGCGCGGACAACAAGTTCCCTTCGCCTTGACTTTCTGAGACACTGGATACCATTAAGGAATATGGCTGGTGGCCCGGCTAAGGGTAGCGGGGTGTGGGGCAGAAAATGACTCTAGAGAGGCCAATCAGGGGAGGAAGGCAGACGCTGGCAGGCTGGGTGGCCGCCGCGCTACTCGCTTCAGTGGCAGGCCTTCTCCCAGGGTGCAGTGAGGGCAATGTGGCGGCCTCTATGCAGGCACCAACAGCGGCCCAGGTGAAGGTGATGGCGGCGGAGTTGCGCACCGTGCAGGAAACGAGCGAGTACGTAGCCACCATCAAGTCGCGAAATTCGGCCACCATCCAGCCGCAGGTGGAAGGGCAGATCACGAAGATTTTTGTGCGCTCGGGCGAGCGGGTTCGGGCAGGTGCTCCGCTGTTGGAGATTGATCCCCTCAAGCAGCGGGCAACTGTGAACAGCTCGGAGGCCACCGAGCGGCAAAAGCAGGCCAACCTGGAATGGGCCAAGACACAGCTTGAGCGCACGAAAAAGCTGTACGCGGCAGGCGTGGTGAGCCGCCAGGACCTGGACCAGGCGCAGACGGGGTATGACGCGGCGCAGGCGGATTTGGCTTCGCTCAATGCGCAAGTGAAAGAGCAGCAAGTACAGCTGCAGTATTACGAGGTGGTGGCTCCGAGTGACGGCATTGTCGGCGACATTCCGGTTCATGTAGGCGACCGCGTGACCAACTCAACCATGCTGACCACCGTGGACCGCAACACCGACTTGGAGGCTTACATTCAGGTGCCACTGGAACGGGCCACGCAGTTGCGGCTGGGCCTGCCCGTGGACATCGTGAGCGATACCGGAGCGGTGCTGGCGAGGTCGCGCATCACGTTCATTTCGCCGCAGGTGGATACCGGCATGCAGTCGGTGCTGGCGAAGTCGCTGATCACCAATCCGCGGCTGGAAATCCGCTCGGCGCAATTTGTCCGAGCGCGGGTGGTGTGGAATTCGCATCCGGGGCTGACGATTCCGGTCACGGCGGTGGTGCGCATCAGCGGGCAGTACTTCGCCTTTGTGGCAGAGCAGGGACCGAAGGGATCGGTAGCGCGCCAGGCGCCAGTGCAGGTGGGTGACATTACCGATAGCAGCTACACCGTGCTGGCAGGGATCAAGCCCGGCGACCAGGTGATTGTTTCGGGCACGCAAAGCCTGGCGGATGGAGCGCCGGTAAGCGTGGTGAGGTAGGGCATCGACGGTTCACGGTTGACGGTGGACGGCTAGGGGCGCGGGCGTGTTTGTAGATTTCTTCATAAGGCGGCCGGTATTTGCCACGGTGTGCTCGCTTTTCATCGTGATAGCGGGCGCAGTGTGCATTCCCCTCTTGCCGGTGGCGCAGTATCCGCAACTGGCGCCGCCGCAGGTCACTGTGACCAGTGTCTACACCGGCGCCAACGCGCAGACGGTGGAATCGGCGGTAACCACGCCGCTGGAGCAGGCTATCAATGGCGTCGAGGGCATGCGTTACATGACCTCGGCCAGCACCAACGACGGCGTCAGCCAGATCACCGTCACCTTCGACCTGTCGCGCAACCTGGATGTGGCCGCGGTGGACGTGCAGAACCGCATTTCCACGGTGACCGGGCGGCTGCCCACAGAAGTCAATACTACCGGCATCACCATCATCAAGAACTCCAGCGCCTTCGTGCTGGCGGCGGGGTTTTACTCCGACGACAATCGCTACAACAATGCGTTCATCAGCAACTATATTGACGTTTACGTCAAAGACGCGCTGAAGCGGATTCCAGGCGTCGGCGACGTAATGATCTTCGGCGAGCGCAAATACGCCATGCGCTTGTGGCTGGACCCGGTGCGGCTGGCGGCGCGCGGCCTGACCGCCAGCGATGTGGTGAACGCCCTACGCGAGCAGAACGTGGAGATTGCTGCCGGTCAGGTGGGGGCGGAGCCGGCGCCGCCCAACCAGCTCTATCAGATCAGCGTGCGCGCGGTGGGCCGGCTGAGCGAAGCTTCGGAATTCAACAACATCATTCTGAAAACGGGAAGCGACGGCAGCCTCATCCGCCTGCGGGATGTGGGGCGCGCGGAATTGGGCGCGGAAGCTTACAACAGCAACCTGGCCTATAACGGCTACGAGTCCATCGGCTTTGGCGTGATGCAGTTGCCCACGGCCAACGCCATTGACGTGGACCGCGCGACGCGCGCGGAGCTGGCGCGCCTTGCGAAATTCTTTCCGCCGGGCCTGAAATACGCCATCGCATTCGACACCACCACGGTAGTGGGCGAATCCATCCGCGAGGTGCTCTACACCCTGCTGCTGGCCATTGGCTTGGTCGTGCTGGTCATGTTTTTCTTCCTGCAGGACTGGCGCAGCACGCTGATTCCCGCGGTAACCATTCCTGTGTCGCTGGTGGGGACGTTCGCTTTCATCAAGCTCCTGGGCTTCTCCATCAATACCCTGACGCTGTTCGGCATCACCCTGGCCACCGGGCTGGTGGTAGATGACGCGATTGTGGTGATCGAGAACGTGAAGCGGCATATGGGCGAGGAGCACATCAACTCGCACGTGGCGGCTTCAGAGGCCATGGGCGAGGTGACGGGGGCGGTGATTGCCACCTCCTTGGTGCTGGTTTCGGTGTTCGTGCCGGTGGCATTTTTCCCCGGAACCACCGGGCTGCTCTACAAGCAGTTTTCGCTGACCATCGCCTTCTCCATCATGCTTTCGGCGTTCAACTCGCTGACCTTCACGCCGGCGCTGTCGGCTCTGGTGCTGCGGGGCGAGACCACGCCAGGCCGCTTCTTTTCCAGAGTCGAGACGGCGATCCACGGAGCCACCAACACTTATCGGCATGCGGCGCGGCGCGCGCTGCGCTTTCGCTGGGCGCTGCTGGTTGTGTTCTTCGCCGGCCTGGGGCTGACCTATTGGGTGTTCAAGAAGGTGCCCACGGGCTTTGTGCCCGACGAGGACCAGGGCTACTTCATGGTGACGGTGCAATCACCGGAAGGTGCGTCCCTGGCCTATACCTCGAAGATCATGGCGCATGTGCAGGAAGTGCTGGCGCGCAACAAGAACATCGAGGGCGTTTTCAGCGTGGCCGGCTTCAGTTTTGCGGGCGCCAGTCCCAACAACGGCATGGTTTTTGTCAACCTGTCGCCCATCAGCGAACGGAAAGGCAAGGACCAGTCGTCGGATGCTGTCATCGCCAGCGTCCGTGGCTCGCTGTCGGCGATTTCCGGCGCCATGGTCATACCGTTCTCGCCGCCGCCCATCGAGGGCTTGAGCAACTTCGGCGGCTTCCAGTTCGAGGTGCAGGATGAGGGCGGAACCACGCTGCCCGCACTTTACGAAGCAACCCAGAAGATCGTGCGCGAGGGCAATGGGCGCAAGGACCTGCAGGGCCTGTTCAGCTCGTTTACGGCCAATGATCCGCAGTTTGTAGTCAACATTGACCGCGAGAAGGCCAAGAGCCTGGACCTGCCGCTGAGCCAGATCAGCGACGCGCTGCAGGTGTACATGGGCTCGGATTACGTGAACGACTTCAACTTCAATAACCGCAGCTACCGGGTGTATGTGCAGGCGGACAAGCAGTTCCGTACGCAGCCTCGCGACATCCGCGAATATTACGTGCGCTCCAACAAGGGCGTGATGATGCCGCTGGAAAACCTGGTCACAGTGAAGGAGACTACGGCGCCGCAGATCATCAGCCACTACAACCTGTTCCGCTCCGCGGAAATTGACGGCTCACCCGCGCCCGGCTACAGCTCGGGCGAAGCCATCAACGCCATCGAAGACCTGGCGAAGAAGGTGCTGCCGCTGGGCATGGGGTATTCCTGGACAGGTCTTTCGCTGGAGGAGATCAAGTCGGGTGGCCAGTCCATCCGCCTGTTCGGCTTGGGGCTGTTGTTCGTGTATTTGACGTTGGCGGCGCAGTACGAGAGCTTCACGCTACCCTTCATCATCCTGCTGGGCGTGCCCATGGCCTTGCTGGGAGCGTTGGGAGCGCAGGGCATGCGCGGCCTGCTGGACGACGTTTACTGCCAGATCGGGCTGGTGATGCTGATCGGTCTGGCCAGCAAGAACGGCATTCTGATTGTGGAATTTGCCGAGCAGTTGCGACGGCGCGGGCTGTCTATTACCGAAGCGGCGGTGGAGGCGGCGAGGATTCGCCTGCGGCCTATCCTGATGACTTCGTTCGCTTTTATTTTGGGTGTGCTGCCGCTGGTGTTCGCCTCGGGCGCCGGGCAGGCCAGCCGCCATTCCGTAGGCACAACGGTGGTGGGCGGCATGGTGGTGTCCACCATCCTGAACTTATTCTTTATTCCTGTCCTGTACGTGATTGTGAAGGGGCTGACCACGCCCAGAGATCAGGGCACTGGCGAGGTTACAGATATATCGCTACACGAGCCGGCGGCGCACACGGCGGATTGACGCCTTAGAAGTCTTGCGGCTTATCGCCCCGACGCCTTTCCTTCCCGCGCCGACTCCACCTCAACCGCCAGCGAATCCACCAGCGCAGCTTCGTCGGAAATCACCTTGGCCACAATAGGAATGCCGGCGTCGGCTTCCTGATACTTCCTCTCTTCCAGCGGTTCGCGGATGGCGGGCAGAGTTTTCACGCCATAGCCGGTATAAGCGCCGGGAGCATAAATCTGGTGCTTGAACCAGGGCCGCTCGCGCAGGCCCTGCGCGTCGGTGAGCACGCGTTCACTGCGCAGCAGCTTGGCATTCAGGTCAACCAGGGTGGCTTGCGGCAGATGCAAGCCGCCGGCGGATGCAGCCACCAAGGCTGTCTGATAATGCTGGGCGCTGCGGACGAGCGCGGCAATGGCATTATCCAGAGGAGCGAAGTTCAAGTAGGGCACAGGCTGCAAAGTGGGAGGCGGTCCCATCGGTTCTTTGGGATCGCTTACCGCGTGGTACATGCCCTCTTTCAGCTCCTGCTGTCGTTCGACCGCTTCCTTCTGGCGGTCGGCCAGCAGTTTCTCCAGTTCGCCGACGTAGCGGTGAATCGTATCGGCCATATCGCTGAATTCGTAGGGCAGCAGGTCGGAGTCAGCGAGGCGCATCACCGCGCTTCCACCGGTCTGCGCCAGAGCCCGGCCGTACACAAACGTAGTGTCGGAAAAATGCGTGTACCAGTAGAAATCGTCGTAAATGGAGTGGTAGATGCCGCCTTCGTCCTCGCCGCCAAATCCCAAATTGACGGAAGCGATTCCCAGGTGATCGAGGAAGGGGGCGTAATCGGAGCCATCGCCCAGCGCGCCAATGCGGTTATCGGGGCGCTTGCGCACTTCCTCCCGCTCCTCCGGCTTGGCGCGCTCCTGTTGCTGCATGCGCCGGCGCTGCCAAACCGATAAGGGCGTTTTTTCCGGGTCGGGAATGTCGTGGGTCACTGTGTTGATAAAGTGCTCCAGACTGTGCGAGCCGGAAACAAAGAAGAAGCCGCGCCCGTTGCTGTCGGAGTTGATGTAGGCGACGGCGTGCTGCTTGAGTTCGTCGCTGTGCTCTTCCACCCACTCGGTTGAGCCCAGCAATCCAGGCTCTTCGCCATCCCAGGAGGCGTAGATGATGGTGCGTTTGGGTTTCCAGCCCTGCTTCAGCAGCTCGCCCAAAGCGCGCGCTTCCTCCAGTTCCGCGACCTGACCGGAGATGGGGTCCTCGGCGCCATTCACCCAGGCGTCGTGATGGTTGCCGCGCAAAACCCAGTGATCGGGATAAGTGGAGCCGGGGATCTTCGCGATCACGTCGTAAACGGGCTTGGTGTCCCAGTTCTGCTTCACGATGAGGTGCACTTTCGCTGCGCCCGGACCAATGTGGTAGGTGATGGGCAGGGAGCCGCGCCATTCCTTGGGCGCCATGCGCCCGGTAATGGCCGCCAGGAGTGGCTGGGCATCGGCATAGGAAATGGGCAGCACGGGAATTTTCAGGATGGTTTGTGCATCCTGGATGGCCAGGCGCTTGGCGCCGGGCACGGCGCCTACGCCGGGCGTAAGCGGGTCGCCTGGATACTGCGTGTCCATCACCGAGCCGCGCTGCACGCCATCCGGGGGACGCAGGCCGCCCTCAGGGAAAACATCGCCATCGGCATAACCATCCTCCTGCGGGTCGGAGTAAATGATGCAGCCCACTGCCCCATGCTCCCAGGCCACTTTGGGCTTGATGCCGCGCCAGGAGCGCCCGTAACGGGCAATCACGATGGCGCCCTTCACCGAAATGCCCATGCGGTCGAGCACCTCATAGTCTTCGCGCAGGCCGTAGTTAACGTAGACCAGGGGTCCGGTCACGTCGCCATCGCCGGAATAGGCGTTGTAGGTGGGTAGCTGCTCCGATTGCTGGTTGGATGTGGGGTCCACGGCCACCGCAGGCTCCTGCAGCTTGGCTGTGAACTTCGTAGGCTCGACCATCTCCACCAGGCGCTCTTTGGGGGTGGGGAAGAGCACGTCGAAGGTTTCGATATGGGCGTCCCATCCCCACTGCTTGTAGTGGGCCAGGATCCAGTCCGCATTCTGCTTGTCATAGGGCGAGCCCACGTTGTGTGGATAGGCGCTCAGCAGTTGCATGGTGGAGCGCAGCACGCCTGGGTCGGGTATTGCACGGAATTTGCTCTCCCACTGCTGCTCAGCGCGCGAGTCGGCCGCGGTATAGCCATAAAGCGCGGGAGCGGGTTCATTGGCGTTAGCGGCAAAAAGCAGAGTGGAAAAAAGCACCAGAACGACCCAGGAGCGCCCAACAGGCATGCATCTTCCTCCCATGAAAGCTGAACAAAACTGGCATCATATCGTAGCCCGAGAGGAGTCTACAACCAGGACCGGCGCGGTGTTGCCGCGTTCGAGAGCTTTCGGCGCTCAGTTTTCAGTTTCACAGTCAAGAATAGATCGAGGCGACAGCAACCAATCCGACCCTCCGGCAACCGCACAAAAGTACCGTGATGGTAACCAGTTTTCACCTTGCAAGCGGCGATAAGCCGCTACACAAACGCCGTGCCACGGGAGCGCCTCTCTGTTCCCATCTACCCAGCCCTGCATAACTTCCCGTTCCGCCTGGGCTTGGCAAGCATGATTACACCGGTCACTTGGCTGCTGTTGCGATGCGAGAACAAGTAATCAGCGCGGCAATAACCGAAGGCACCGCCGAGGTATTACCGGAGCGAGATGCTCAATTGCGAAGGATTGCGTAGGCTGTGTCCCGTTTCGGGATCATCGTGCCTGCCAAGTCAGGCACGGGAGGGGTTGCACATGTTGCATCGCTCGCAGTACCGGCGCATGGCATGGATGGCGGTTTTGGTGTGCCTACTTTTGGGGCAGGCGTATGGCGTGAGCTTCAAAGCCTATGGGCCGCAGAC
>DATEGI010000016.1:0-3084 GCA_035280205.1 Terriglobales bacterium
TCTGAGGCTGATGAACTGATCGCTTTGGCGCGCTCCAAGAATCTGCTTTTTACCATTGGCTACTCCCAGCGCTTCAATCCCAAGTTTGCTTATGTGAAGCGCTCCATCGAGGATGGCACCATCGGCCAACCGGTGAGCGCCCTGGTGAGCCGGCACATTACGCGTAACCTGGGTCATAAAATTGGGGGCCGCATCAAGCTCTCTCCCGCCGCGATGGAAGCCACTCACGACATTGATTTTCTCCTCTGGTGCTTTGCGCCGCGAAGGCCAGTGCGAGTGTATGCGCAAGAGGTGCGCAAGATTATGCAGGCGGAGCACGGTGTGCCCGATTGTGTTTGGATCGTGGTCACTATGGACGATGGCTCCGCCCTGACGATTGGCGCTGGCTGGGTGCTACCTCCCGCCTACCCGAACTTCTCTTCCACCTGGATTGAGGTGGTCGGCACCGAAGGCGCCGTTATGATAGACGACAGCCATCGCGACGTTACCCTGATGACCATGCAACGGGGGACCGAATTCCCCCTTTCCACGATGCCGGGCGAGAAGGTCGGGCACGTGTACGCCGGGCCTATGGAAGCGGAGACTCTTCATTTCCTCGAATGCGTCGCTGCCGGCCGGCAGCCGCTGGTAACGGCCGAGCACGCTCGGACTGTGATGCAGGTGTATCGGGCGGCCGACCTTTCGGCGGCGCAAGGATGCGCCATTGATCTTCAAGCAACTCAGCCTTCTGCGCCAGAATCTGCGCCGCGCCGGACAGCCCCGGCCAGGAAAGTGGCTGCCCGCTCCGTGAAGACGTCGTGATTGTTTTGGCGGCCTCCTCCCAACAAGCTCCGCAACCCGCACCCACCCGAACCCGCTGGCTGGTTCTTCTGCTGATCAGCCTGATGTACCTCATCACCTATATTGACCGGACCGGTATTTCTGTTGCTGCGCCAGAAATCGCCAAGGAATTCGGGCTTAGCCAGACCGAACTGGGAGTGGTATTCAGCGCGTTTCTGTGGGCTTATGCCGTTGGGCAGCTTCCGGCAGGATGGTGCGCCGACCGCTTCGGACCACGAATCGTATTTCTGGTCATCGTGCCCTTCTGGTCTTTGATGACCGCGTTGACTTCCGTAGCTTCGGGCATCGCTTCCCTGGTCGGAATACGCTTCGTTTTTGGCCTGGGGGAAGCCGGAGGTTTCCCCACGGCTACGCGCGCCATGCAACTCTGGTTCCCCAAATCAGAACGCGGAACCGTGCATGGCGTCACCCACTGTTTCAGCCGCTTCGCCATCGCCATAACTCCGTTTGTAGCAGTCAGCATTATGCTGGCGCTGGGATGGCGCTCTATTTTCTATGTATCCGCTGCAGCCGGACTGGCATGGTCGGTGCTGTTCTACCTGGTGTACCGCAACCTGCCCGAGGAGCATCCCAGAGTGAATCGGGCGGAACTGGCATATATACGTGGATGGAATGCCAACGACGCAATCCATCCGCCTGCCAGCACCTCGAAACCGGTGGTTCCTTGGCGGGATATCCTGCGCTCCAGGAACATGCATTACATTGCGGCAGGTTATTGTTGTTTTTATTACGGAACGTATTTTTTTGTGACCTGGTTTCCTGCGTACTTGCTTGAATATCGTCACTTGTCCTTGCGCTCGGTAGGCACGATGGCCTCTGTTCCGCTGGTCGCCGGCATGGTTGCAGACCTGCTGGGGGGCAAATTGACCGATTTGGTCTACAAAAGGACGGGTAGACTCAGATTCGCGCGTCGCGTGGTGGCGGCGCCGGCCATGCTGGCCTCGGGATGCTTTCTCATTCCGGCCGCCCTGGTCTCAAATCCGTGGACGGCGATCCTTTGCCTGACTGGGTCGCTGTTCTGCCTGGAGCTGGTAATCGGGCCCGCCTGGGCTGTCTCCATGGATGTGGGCGGGGAATTTAGCGGCACTGTTTCCGGAGTAATGAACATGGCGGGCAGCTTTGCCGCCTCGCTGTTCCCCATTATCTTCGGCTTGCTGGTGCAGAGGGGGCTGTGGATTGCTCCTTTTTTCGTTTCCGCGGCAGTCCTGCTTTGTGGTGCGACGATTTGGACTTTTTTGATTGATCCCGAGAGGTCGGTCGTCAATCATCTCCCCACCTTTCGCCATCTTCCCGATTCCGGAAACGCTAAGCTTTCAGAAAAGATCTGAATGCAACTCAGCCTATCTAACACACTATCCGGGTTACGCTGCGCCCCCGGCGCTCTTTTTTGGCGAAGCATGTGAAAGGGGCAACGCCATAACCAGACTACCTACCTTTCACATGAATGTTAGGTCGTTGGATTCTGCTGCGGAGGGCTCGTCGATGCTTCTGCCGGCATCAACAAAGAGCCAGCAGAACCCGCTCCCTAGCGTGACCAGGGCAGCCAGAGCCAAAGCATGGGACCATCCGAACCTGGTGGCGACATAAGCGGTGACAATGGGGGAAAGCCAGCCTCCAAAATTGCCCAGCGTGTTCATCAGGCCGGAGAGGGAACCGGAGTGCTTCTGGGAGAGATCAATGCAGGCTGCCCAGAAGGTGGCCGCGGCAAACATGTTGAGGCCGGCGGCGAGCGCCAGCATGGCGATGGCGGCGAACTTGTTGGGCGTGTGGCCGCCGCTCCAAAGCAAAACCGCGGAGCCTGACATGCCCAGCCAAACCGCCGCCTTCCTTCCCATGCGCCGGCCCATTCTGCGCACGGCAAAATCGGAGAACCAGCCGCCGGTGGGTGAAAGGACGGCGATCGCCAGGTAGGGACAGGCGGCCCAGAAACCACCCTGGATGAGGGAAAAACCGCGCACGCGCACCAAATAGATGAAAAACCAAGTGTGGTAGAAGTAAATGGGAAATCCCTGGCAGAAGTAACCGAGTGTGAGGGCAATCACCGAGCGGCTGGTCAACATTTTCGCCCAGGGCGTGTCTTCGCGCCGGGAGCGAGGGCTAATGCCTCCGCGGCGGATTAATTCGAGTTCGGCAGCGTTGACGCTGGGGTGGGCTTCTGGCTGGTCAGTCGCGAAATAGTACCAGATGACGGCAATCACCAGCCCCAGAGCGCCGCTGATGTAGAAGGAGGCGCGCCAGCCCCAG
>DATEGI010000017.1:0-11396 GCA_035280205.1 Terriglobales bacterium
CCTGCAACGGCGGTGGGTGCCAGATAAACCCTGCAGTGCAGCCGACCTTCCTGGGAGCGGGCAACAACATCGGAATCGGCAGCATCGGGGCGCAGGCCACGGGCAACATCAACGGCTGGTTTCCGGGAAATCTGGATAAGGCAAACCTGACGGGCATTGTTCTGCCCAGCGGTGTCGTGGATCCCTACGTGATGAATGAGTTCTTGAGCGTGCAGCATGAAATCGCGCCCAAGACCGTGGTGGAACTGGATTACGTAGGAACCCTGGGCCGGAGACTTTTCCGCGCCGAAGACATCAACCGTGCTCCTGGAGGAAGGTTACCAGCAGGTTCCTGCGTCACCGATAATTTCGGCAGGCGACTTTGCAGTCTCGCGAATAGTCTGGATTCCCACGGGTATCCCAATCCGAACTATGGCAAACTGCGCACCTGGGAAAACGTGGTTAACTCTGCCTATAACGCGATGCAGGTGTCGGTAAGGCGGCAGATGAGCCACGGGGTGTTGCTCAACGCCAACTACACCTGGAGCCACTCCCTGGACGATGGTTCCACCTGGCACAGCGGCGCTACCAGCGCCAACGGCGCTGCCGGCGGCGAGGGCTACACCACTGACCAGACACTGCCTCACGTGGACTGGGGTAACTCCATCTTCGACATCCGGCACCGCCTGACTTTGAACTACGTCATCCAGTTGCCGGGGCAGCACCTGCACGGCGTGCTGGGAGCCATAGCCGGGGGCTGGGCCTATAACGGCATCTGGTCGTTCCAGTCCGGCGCTCACTGGGAGCCGTTCGCTGGCAGCAACGTCGGCTCAAGGCACCTGGTCGAACCCGCGACTGCGAGTAGCGCAGACCCGGTTTCGTGTACAGCAGCCGACGTGATGAGCGGAAATTGTGTCAACATCGGCGGCGACTATAACCTGGACAACGGTATCAATGACCGGCCGAATAGCTCCGCCTCCAGCATCAGCGCTTCACGCGGCACGTGGGCGAATGGCTGGTGCCAGGGCGGCAGCTTCAACTACGCATACAATGGGAGTACGTGCAGCGGCGGCACGATGCAATCTGGACTGCCAACCTTCTCGGCTCCTTGCCTGGGCTGCATCGGCAACCTGCGGCGCAACCAGTTCCTCGGGCCGGGGCAGTGGTACTCGGACATGGGCCTCTCCAAGACCTTCAAGTTCACCGAGCGGGTGAACATGAAGTTCGAATGGCAGGCCTTCAACATCTTCAACCGCGCCAACTACCTGCTGGCAGTCAATGGTGGCGGCGCCCACAATGACATTGGCGACGTTGCCTTTGGACAAGCAGCGGGCACGCTCAATGCGCGCAACATGCAGTTCGGCCTGAAGCTGAGCTTCTAAGCTGAACCCACTGGCTCACGGGGCTTGCCCGAAAGGGTAAGCCCCTTTATTCTTTCTGCGGTTGTCTCCGCGGTTGCTTCCATGCGAGCGCGTCCGCTCCATTTTCGTGGCGTGGGTTTCCTTGCCTCAGCCTGCCTGGCTCTTTGCTGTGCTGTTTCGTTGCCCCTAGCGGCCCAACAACAGTTGGGGACTGTAATAGGGGAAGTGCGAATAGAGAGGGGCGACTTTCCTCCGCAAAAGGTAATGGTTTCGCTGATGATTCGCGGGGCACCCATGGCAAGTACCTACACAGACGACCAGGGTAGGTTCGGTTTTTATGCTCTGCCGCTGGATCTTTACTACGTGGACATCAATGATGACTCGTACCAGGCGGTGCATGAACGAGCCATGCTCAGCCCATTTAGCTCGAACGTGTTCCTGCAAATTACGCTCATACCGAAGACGGCCGCCAAGGAAGAGAAACCGGCGACGCAACTCTCGGGTGGCAACCCCAATATGATGGACGTGCGCGAGTATGCCAAGCATTTCCCCAAGAAGGCGTTCAAGGAATTTGAGAAGGGCGTGCAGTCGGACCAGGACGGCAAGAAAGACGATGCCATCCGGCATTATCAAAAAGCGCTGCAGATTGCGCCCGACTTCTACCCCGCGCACAATAATCTAGGTTCCGACCAACTAGGCAGCAATAACCTGCCGGACGCGCGCAGGGAGTTCGAAAAAGTCATCCAGCTCAACCAGACGGATGCGGCCGGTTACTTCAATCTGGCCAACGTGTGCATGCTGATGAATCAGCTGCCTGATGCCCAGCGGTTCCTTGGTGAGGGCTTGCGACGCCAGCCAGAGTCGGCGCTGGGCAAGTTTCTGCTGGGATCGCTGGAGATGCGGACGGGAAGGCTGGCGCCGGCGGAACAGGCCTTGCGGCAGTCGGTGGAGCTGAACCCCTTAATGGCGCAGTCGCGACTGCAGCTCATTAACGTGCTATTACAGGAAGGGAAAAAGGTGGAGGCTTTGGAACAGTTGCATGGCTTCATCTCCGCTTTCCCCGCCAGCCCCTTCCGACCGCAGGCGGAGCAGTTGCTGCACCGCTTGGAAGCATCTGCGGCCCAGGGTGGCCCCTCCTGAGTAAATAAGTGCTACTGCCGCCGCGAGCGGATCAACTGGCAGACGCGCTCGCTCAGGCGGCAGGCTGCTGCATATTCCCGCTTGGCTGCCTGCTGCTGGTGGAGTTGCTCGTAGGCGAACCCCAGGTTCAGGTGGGCCTCGGCATAACCCGGACTGAGCTTAATGGCCTGCCGGTAGCTGCGCAAAGCCTCTGGCATGCGGTTGGTCCGGCTATAACAAATCCCCAGAAAATTGAGCAGAGTTGGCTGGTTGAGGCCGAGAGCAATGGCCTTGGCCAAGTTGACGGCCGCGTCGGCATATTGCTGATTGCCATACTGCAGCATGCCCAGGTCGCGCCAGGCGGGAGCAAATGAAGGCTGGATAGCCAAAGCCTTTTGCAGGTTTTCTGCGGCCGAGGCATGGTCGCCGCTGCGCTCCTGAATCCAGCCGATTTCGTACCAGGCGCGAAAATTTCGCGGATTGCGCTGCAGCGCCCGCTGCAGCCACTGGATGGCCTCTTGCGGCTTGCCCTGAGCTTCCAGAGCGCCCGCCAGGCCGGTCATGGCCTGGTCGAACTCGGGCGCCAGCCGCAGGCACTCCTGGAAGTATTGCGCGGCCTGTGGCGCCTGCTGCTGGCGCAAGGCGAGCTCTCCCTGCATAAAAGGGACAACGTACAAGCTGGAGTCACGTTGGCGGACTTGGCTGAGGAGCATCTCGGCCTGACCGTAATGGCCGGTCTCAATGATGTCGCTGGCGTGAAGGATGGAGTTGAATTCGTCCAGTTTGTCTTTAGGGTCGGCGAGCGGATGCTGCAGGGTGGCCTGGGAAACGGGCGCGTGGTAAGCGAAGTAGCCGAGAGCGCGCAACTTGGCAGTGGCGGAGGCGTCCAACGACTGGCCGCTTGCAGGCGCCGCTTCATATTTCTGCCAGCGCTGCCGCAACTGGCTGCTCAGCACCGTGGCTACCGCGTTCTGATCTGCGATCAGGTTGTGAGCTTCTGCCGGATCATTTTGCGGGCTGTAGAGTTCCGGGCTGGGTGCCTCGATGTAGTGGCGGTGGCCGGTTTCCAGGCTGTGCAGCGGGCTCCACCCGAAGGAGGAGAAAGGATAGAAAGTTTCGCTGTAGGCGGCGCTGGGAAGCTTAGAGCTCTCATTGGCGAACAGGCTGGCAGAGTCAAACTGCTGCTGGATAGCATCGCTGAAGCCGGCCATCTGCAACATGGTGGGCGCAACGGCAATACTCTCCACGGGGGTGGCGATGGGACGCAGGTTGTCACGAGGGTGTGCGGTTGGCTTGATGATCAGCGGCACGTGGACGGTGGCGTCGTAAATAAAAAAACCGTGCTCCTGCTCGCCGTGTTCACCCAATGATTCGCCATGGTCGCTGAGCAGCACAATCCAGGTGTGTGGATAAAGCCCGGCACCCTTCAGCCACTGGATAAGCCGCGTCAGTTGGCTATCAGCATAGGCAATCTCGCCGTCGTAGGGATGCTGGCGGTATCGGCTGAGGAAGGGCTCGGGAGGGCTGTAGGGACTGTGCGGATCGTAGAGATGCAGCCAGAAGAAAAACGGCCGCGTACGGTGTTGCCCCAGCCACGCGAGAGCCGCATCCACGCTGGGACCGGCGCGACGCTCAACCAGTTCCGGATTCTTTTCCAGCAGGCTCTGCGCGTTGAACTTGTCGTCATAGTAATCAAAGCCTCGGTCTAGGCCCCAACTGCGGTCGAGCACGAAGGAGCTGACGACTGCGCCGGTGGCGTAGCCATGGTCGTGGAAGGCTTGCGCCAAGGAGCGGAATTTGTCAGACAGCGGCGGAGCGGTGAAATCCTGCACATGATTGTGGAACGGATAGGTGCCGGTCAGGATGGCAACGTGCTCCGGCAGGGTCAAGGGCACCTGAGAAATGGCCATGGGAAAAAGAATGCCATCTCGGGCCAGGGCGTCAATCGTGGGGGTGTGAATGGCCTTAAAGCCATAACAGCCGAGGTGATCGGCGCGCAGCGTGTCAATCGTAATGAGAAGGACGTTGTCGCGGACGGGCGTGCGGTGGGCGCGCGGATGCTCGGAACGGGCTGCCGGGCGCTGGTTTGCGGCGGCCGGCGCAACGCCGAGCGCAAACCACACAATCGCCGGCCACAGGATGGTTCGCGAGGCTGCGTTGCGGGTCATCGCTCTAGTGCTGGGGGCGGACGCTGCCAGCTTTCTGCATTTCCTGTTCTGCTTCGCTGTCCAGTCCCTTCGCCTTGAGCGCCTTGGCCAGGGCAGCGTGAGGCGCGGGATCGTTGGGCGCGAGCTGCACGGCCTGGCGCAACTCGGCCACCGCGTCGTCAACTTTGTTCTGGTAAAGCAGAACTTCGCCGAGGGCCAGGCGCGCAGGCTCATACTGGGGATAAATCTGAATCGCCTGGCGGAAAGCAGCGGCGGCTTGATCCACGTTGCCAGTTTTCAGATTCACGGCCCCAAGATTATAGGCGGCGGAGAAATTGGTGCCGTCGGCTTTCAGGGTGCGCTGCAGGAAATCAATGCTGTTGGGGTAGTCGCCCGCGCGGGCATAAGCCAAGCCCAGATAGTAATAGACCAGGTTGTAGTCGGGGCTGAGCTCGAGTACGCGGCGGAACTCGCGAATTGAATCGGCATAATTCTGCATGCGGTAGTAGTTCAGGCCTAGCAGGTAGTGCACGGGCACACTGGTTTCCTCGGTCTTGAGAGCCTGCGCGAGCTTGGCGGTGGATTCTTCAAAGCGGCCATGCTGGCTTGCGTCTACGGCCTCAGAGACCAGCTCGAACATCGCGATGCGATCCTTGGGATCGGGAAGCTGGTGGTTGTCGCCAGCCTGCGCGGGATGACCGCCGGAGAAGGCGGCGTAGCCCAGCGACTTGAGGCGCTCGCTAAGCACCGGATCGAGGGGCATGGACTGGGCCTGCTGCTTGCCGGCGGTGTACTTCTGCTCCATGGCCTCCAGCTGAGACTTCAATTCCTGAGCGATGGCGGGCTTTTCCGCGTACAGGTTGTGCAGCTCCCCGGGATCAGTGGCGATGTCGTAGAGTTCCGGTTTAGGAACGTCAATGAAGTGGTAATTGCCTACTTGAATGCCCCGCAGGTCGCTCCAGTCGAAGTGCAGCAGGGGCAGGAAGGACTCGGAGTAGAGCTGCGCTGGAGGGGCTGCCGGGTGCGGCTTTCCGAGGATTTCGGGCAGCACGCTGACGCCTTGAGCGTCGGCCGGAGCGGGCATGTTTAGGACATCGAGCACGGTAGGCAGCAAGTCCACGGTGGTGAAGGGTTCGGGTATCGTGGCCGCGTGGCGCTCGCCGGCGGGCAGCTTGACCATAAAAGGGATACGCAGCGTGGCGTCGTAGATGAAGAAACCGTGGTTCTTCTCATCATGCTCGCCCAGGGATTCGCCGTGGTCGCCGGTGAGAACGACTAGCGTTCGGCCGTAGAGTTGGTTCTGTTTCAGGAATCGAATCAGGCGGCCAACTTGCACGTCGGCAAAGGCGATTTCGCCATCGTAGGGTCGGCCCTTATACTCCCGATCGAAGGGGGACGGCGCCTCATAAGGCGTGTGCGGGTCGTACAAGTGCACCCACAGGAAGAAAGGCTTGTGGTCGTTGGCGGAGAGCCAGTGCAGCGCCTGATCCACTACCTGGTTGCCGGGGCGCTTCATCAGGTCGAGGTTGGCGTCTTCCAGGCGGTTGAAATCAAAGTGGTCGTAGTAGAAGTCGAAACCCTGGTTGAGTTCGAAGCGATGGTCGAGGACAGCCGAACCGAGCACGGCGCCGGTGGCGTAGCCGTGTTGCTTCAGGATGGAAGCCAGAGTGGGCTGCTGCGGATTCAGTTTGTTGCCGCTGAAGTCGTGGATGCCGTTATACATGGGATAGGTGCCGGTCATTAGCACGGTGTGCGAGGGCAGCGTGATGGGCACGGGGGTGTAGGCATGCTCGAAGCGGGTGCCAGCAGCAGCCAGGGCGTCAATATTGGGCGTCTGTATCTGGCGGTAGCCATAACAGCCCAGATGATCGGGGCGCAGGGTGTCAATTGTGATGAGCAGCAGGTTGACTGGTGCGGCGGGGCGTGGGCGGGAAGCAGCCGCAGCAACGGCGGAAAAAATCAGGCAAAAAGCCGACACGCGGAAGATGCGGGACACACCTGTGACTGGGCGCAGAATATTGCAAGGATACCAAAGCCTGAGGGCGGGGCAAAAGGGGAGCAGCCGCAGGGATACTACGTTTTAGGCTGGCTCGCGCTCGGGTTGCGTGCATCCGACCCGCTATAGGTATGGGTCTGGCCGCATTTCGGGCAGACGACTCGCTGATTGTGGTCGGCCATTTGCTGCAGAAAGACGGAAAAAGTTGTTCCACAATTCTTGCAGAAAATGTCTACTTTTTCTTCTGCCGCGCTCATGGCTATCAGTATATCGCTGTTCTGCTCGTGCCTTCCCGGCTGTGATTTCCTTGTAAAAGGAAATTTTACAACTCGCGTTGCCGGGAAGTGTGCCGCCGCCCTATGCCAAACGCTAGAATACTCATAGAATTGGAGTGAAACTTTTGTTGCTGCCAGGCGTATTTCTCCATAGGGCGGCAATAAGGCAGGTCCCTGCATTTTTGCGAGCTGAGCCGGCCACAGGTCCTGCACACATCTACGGGGGAACAAAGATGGCAGCACGCACGGGCTCGACAGTTCCCGATCTGTCGGCACTGAGAATTGATGAGGGGGCCCGAAAACCGCGCAGCGGCCCCAAGTGGCCGCGCTGGGTGGCAGCGGCCATAGGTCTGCTTTTATTGGTTTCAGCCGCGGTCTACGCAATCCGCGGAAAGGTTCCGCTGGTGGAAGTGGCAGCGGCGCAGGCGCCCAGGGCCGGCGGCGAGGTCGCACTTCTGAATGCCAGCGGCTATGTTACTCCGCGGCGGCGTGCCACCGTGGCTGCCAAAATCACGGCGCGCGTTACCCAGATGTATGCCGACGAAGGTATGCGTGTGAAGCAAGGACAGATTCTGGCCCTGCTCGACGACTCCGACTACCGTGTGCGCCTGAACTCCGCCAAAGCTGACCGCGACGCCACCGCCGCGCAGTTGCAGGACCTGCAGGTACAACTTTCCAATGCGGAAATCGAACTGCATCGCACCCAGCAACTTACAAAGCAGGGCGTCAGCAGCTCGGAGGCACTGGATAACGCGCGCACCACCGCTGATAGCCTGCGCGCGAAAATTGCCATGACCAAGGAGCAGGTCCAGGCTTCCGATGCGAAGATTCGCGTGGCCCAGCAGGACCTGGACAACTGCACGGTGCGCGCGCCCTTTACCGGCATTGTGGTTTCCAAGGACGCGCAGGTGGGCGAGATGGTTTCGCCCAATTCCGCCGGCGGGGGCTTCACCCGCACCGGTATTGCCACCCTCGTGGACATGAAGTCGCTGGAAGTTGAAGTGGATGTAAATGAGTCCTATATAGCCCGCGTGCGGCCAGGGATGCCGGTTACATCGGTGCTGGATGCGTACCCTAACTGGCAGATTCCCTCCAAGGTGCGCACCATTATTCCGACCGCCGACCGGCAGAAGGCGACGGTCAAGGTTCGAATTGCTTTCGACCAGCTTGACCCGCGCATCCTGCCTGACATGGGGGTGAAGGTCACCTTCCTGGGCAATGAAGGCAAGGCAGCGAAATCCGAAGGGGTAAAGGTGCTGGTGCCGCAAAATGCGCTGCGTAACGAAAATGGCAGCCAGGTGGTTTATCTCTATAAAGAAGGCCATGTGGAGCGGCGCGCGGTGGGAGTGGGCGAAACCCGCGGCAGTGATACGGAAATCACCGCCGGCCTGGCGCCTGGCGACCAGGTGGTGGTCAGCGGTTTTGAAGGCTTGCGTGACGGCGAGCGCGTCGAAATCAGGAGGTAAAGCAGCTCATGGTCAGGGTGGACGGCAACGGCGATGGCAGCAGCCTGGTGCGGGTGCGTGGCCTGGACAAGAAGTACCAGCGCGGCGGCGAGGAAATCCACGTTTTGCAGGGGTTGAACTTGGATGTGGACAAGGGCGACTTTGTGGCGTTCATGGGACCGAGCGGCTCCGGCAAGACAACCCTGCTTAACCTCTTGGGCGGACTTGATGTTCCCACACGTGGCAGCATCACCGTTGCGAACGACGAAATCACTCACATGTCGGCGGCCAAGCTCACGGAATGGCGAGCACGCCATGTCGGTTTCATTTTTCAAATCTATAATTTGATCCCCGTTCTCAATGCATTCCAGAACGTCGAGCTTCCGTTACTGTTAACCAAACTCTCGAAATCCGAGCGACGGTCGCATGTGGAAACGGCGCTATCGGTGGTCGGGCTGGCCGATCGCATGAAGCATTTCCCACGGCAGCTTTCCGGAGGCCAGGAGCAACGGGTCGCGATCGCGCGGGCGATTGTGGCCGATCCCACCTTCCTGTTGTGCGACGAACCCACCGGCGACCTCGATCGTAAGAGTGCCGACGAAATCATGTCCTTGATTGAGGAATTGGTGGGCAGTTACCACAAAACGGTCTTGATGGTGACGCACGACCCGCTGGTAGCGGCTCGCGCACACACCACCCTTCATTTAGAAAAGGGCGTTCTGGTGGAAGGGCATAAGGTGGTACAGCCCGCCGGTGGAGGGTCGACATGAAGTTCAGCGGTATTATCTTGGCCAATCTGTTGCGTAAGAAAGTGCGGCTGTTGCTCACCATCGGTTCGTTTGCCGTGGCGCTGTTTCTGTTTGCCTTCCTCGGGGTGGTACGCGACGCTTTCGGCCGGGGCGCTGACGTGGCGGGAGCGGATCGCCTGGTTATCATCAACCGCACGTCCATCATCAATACTATTCCACTGTCCTATCGCGACCAGATCCTGCGCATGCCTGGCGTTCGGTACGTAACCCACAACAATTGGTTTGGCGGCATCTACCAGGACGAAAAGAATTTTTTTCCGCAATTCGTGATTGATCCTGAGAACCAGCGCGCGGTGTTCCCGGAATTTGTTGTTCCTGAAGATCAGTGGAATGCGTTTTTGAAAGACCGGGAGGGCGCTGTGGTTGGGGCGCGTACGATGGAGCGCTTCCACTGGAAAATCGGCGACCGCATTCCTATCAAGACGACGATTTGGGGCGGCGGTTCGTGGGAGTTCAACATCGATGGCGTGTATCACGGCAAGCAGCCGCAGGATGATGAAACGCAGTTCTGGTTACAGTGGGACTATTTCGAAGAGCGCATCCCGGAGCGTATCAAGGGCCAGGTGGGGTGGTACGTGCTGCGCGTACAGAATCCCGATGAGTCTCCCCGCATTGCCAAGACAATCGATGCGCAGTTCGCCAACTCTCCATACGAGACCAGGACGGAAACCGAATCGGCGTTTGCCGCCGGCTGGGTGAAGCAATTCGGCAACATTCGATTCCTGATCGTGACCATTGGCGCGGTTGTCTTTTTTACCCTTCTTCTGGTGACCGGTAATACGATGGCCATTGCCGTGCGTGAGCGGACGCCGGAACTCGCCGTTTTGAAAGCGATAGGGTTTTCGGACCGCTCCGTTCTCGTTTTCGTGCTCGGCGAATCGCTCGCTATATCGCTCATCGGAGGTCTGGTGGGGCTGTTTCTGGCGGTGCTCGCAGTTCCAGTGCTGTCAAAGGCTCTCAGTGGAATGCTGCCGCCCCTCTTTCTCTCTTCTACCCTGCTGGCCGTTGGCCTTGGTACCGCGCTTACCGTTGGGATAGTTAGTGGCGCTTTGCCTGGCCTCGCGGCTATGCGGATGCGCGTGGTCAACGCGCTGAGGAGGGTTTGAGGGATGCTGGCAAAGCTCTTCTTCGGAATTCTGATAACCGTCGGAGCAATTGTTGCGCTTGTGCTGGTTTTGGCCGTGGTGGGGGGAATCCTTGCCGGCTTGCTTGCGCCCATTGTAGGCTCGGTTCCCATTTCATATAACCTGCGCAGCGTAAGAGCGCGCTGGACTTCCACCATCGTTGCCATCCTCGGGATTGCTGGCACCGTCGGAGTCTTCGTGGCCATGCTTTCCCTAGCACGCGGATTCAAGTCTACACTGGTGGCTTCAGGTTCTCCCACCAATGCTCTGGTGATGCGCGCTGGCGCCGCCAGCGAAATGATGGGTGGAATAACGCTGGATTCTGTCAAGGTACTTCAAGACGCTCCCGGTATCGCGCGGGACAACTCTGGACCACTGGTCACGCAGGAAGTTGTCGGGGTCGTGCCGTTCCCGCTAGTCAGCACTGGTACGGACGCCAATGTGCAAATTCGTGGGGTGTCACCGAACGTGCTGCGCATCCGTACGTTCGCAAAAATTGTTCAGGGACGGATGTTCGTTCCCGGCCTTACGGAACTAGTGGTGGGCAAAAACGCTTCGCGGACGTATGCGGGACTGACGCTTGGTAATACCGTCAATTTCGCGGGTGGCCGCTGGCAGGTGGTTGGAGTGTTCGACGCCGGAGGGTCTGCGTTCGATTCAGAGGTTTGGTGCGACGGGCGAATTCTCGCCCAGGTGCTTAAACGCCCCGAGAACATTTTTCAATCAGCAACTGTCCGCCTTGCCTCTGCTGATTCGTTTCAACGGTTCAAAGATGCGGTTACTTCCGATCCCCGGATGAATGTGGACGTAATGCGCGAGATTGATTATTACGCCAAGCAATCCACAACCATGACTCGCCTGATTACCGTGCTTGGCGGCTTGGTGGCCGCTATCATGGCCATTGGCGCAGTCTTCGGCGCTCTGAACACCATGTACTCCGCAGTAGCCGAGAGGGGCCGGGAGATTGCTACTATGCGAGCGCTCGGCTTTTCTGCCTGGCACGTCGTGCTTTCGTTTCTCTTCGAGGCACTGTTGATTTCCTTCATCGCCGGCCTGGTGGGCTGCCTTGCTGTGCTTCCGCTCAATGGCTTAACCACCAACACCATGAATTTTCAGACGTTCTCGAATGTTGCCTTCGCGT
>DATEGI010000018.1:0-12163 GCA_035280205.1 Terriglobales bacterium
TTTATTTCACCAGCGTTTCTATGCTCTTAAACCCTTGATGCGGAAGGGAGTTGCGGACGACAAGTTACGCCAGCAGAAGGACTTGGGAGGAAGTTGGGACTAGCTCGGTTGGGGCTATCCCTCCCGAACTGACACAAAAAAACACGCTCTCCTGCCGGGAAATGCCAACCTTCGGCAGCTAGGACGGTTCGATAACCGCCTCGTCCACAAGCAGGACGGGGATGCCATCTCGTATGGGGTACACCCGGTGGCACTCACCGCATTGCAGTGCCTCGCCTTCGTGCTTCAGGACCAGGCGTTTCTTGCACACTGGGCACACCAGAATTTCCAGCAACTCGGGTGAGATCATGGCCAGATGATTTTACTCCCTCCGCCGGGACCGATGCGTCCCATTGCGGTTTAATTGAGGACGTGTTTCCCGAATCGGACCAAGGGTCTCCGGTGCGTTACATTTTGGCTCCGGTGGCGCCGCTCCACCAGCCTGGGTTTATCCTGCGGAGCCATCGTTGATGATTTAAAATTCCAGTTTCCACCCGGAAGGAAGAGGAGTTCATGGCGGCTACCATTCTGGACGGCAACAAGATCGCTGCGGAAATCAAGGCAGAAGTAACGCAGCAGGTGCGAGAGATGTCGGCAGCGGGGCTGCGGCCCGGACTGGCGGTCATACTGGCCGGCAATAATCCCGCCTCCGAAATTTACGTGCGCGGCAAGGTGAAAAGTTGCGAGGAACTGGGCATCTATAGCGAAAAACACGCTCCTCCCCAGTCGGTGACCACTGCTGAGCTGCTGGAATTGGTGCGCGAGCTCAACCGGCGCGATGAGATTGACGGCATCCTGGTGCAGTTGCCCTTGCCGCCGCAGGTGGACGCCAAAGCGGTGCTGATGGCGGTAGATCCGGCCAAGGATGTGGACGGCTTTCACCCTATGAACGTCGGCTTCCTCTCCACCCAGCGGCCGGGGCTGGTGCCGTGCACGCCGGCGGGAATTATCGAAATCCTGCAGCGCAGCCAGATTGCCATCGCCGGGCGGGAGGCCGTGGTGGTGGGACGCAGCGACATTGTAGGCAAGCCGACGGCGATGCTGCTCATCAACCACAACGCTACCGTGACCGTCTGCCATTCCAAGACGCATGATCTGCCGGGCGTGTGCCGCCGGGCTGACATCCTGGTGGCGGCCATTGGACGAACGGGTATGGTAACGCGCAACTTCGTGAAACCGGGAGCGGTGGTGATTGACGTGGGCATGAATAAGATTACCGACCGGGCCGAGTTTGAGCGCTTTTTCAAAGGCAATGAAAAGCGCGAGCAGGCCTTCGCCAAGAACGGCTCCACTTTGATAGGCGACGTGCATCCGGAAGTGGCCGAAGTAGCAGGCGCGCTGACGCCTGTGCCCGGCGGGGTGGGGCCGCTGACTATCGCCATGCTCATGGCCAACACGTTGAAGGCGGCGCGGCTGCGGCGCGGCTCGCGCATGCGGGAAGCGGCGCTCTCGCTGGAGCGCGCTTGACGTGTTGCGCGTCGGCCTGACCGGCGGTATCGCCTGCGGCAAATCGGCGGTGGGCGAGATGTTTGCCGCCCGCGGCGCACACGTAATTCAGGCCGACCGCATAGCGCACGAGCTGATGCAACCCGGCGGCTCCGTTTACAACCAGGTGGTGCTGCACTTCGGTCGCGACATTCTGCAGCCCGATGGGTGCATCAACCGCCAGAAACTGGCGCATGTTGCTTTCGGCAATCCGGCCTCTGGCGGCTCTCCTTCTGCGACCCGCGTCGACGAGCTGAATCGCATCGTTCATCCTGCCGTCATCGCCGCCCAGGAAGAATGGATGGCGGATATCGGGCGTCGCGACCCGCATGCCATCACCATGGTGGAGGCTGCTCTGATTCTGGAAGCGGGCGTGGGTCACCGCTTCGACAAGCTGGTGGTCGTAACCTGTACGCGCGAGGCGCGCCTGCGGCGGTTTGCGGACCGACTGCACCTGGATACGGAAGCGGCACGCTTAGAAATGGAGCGGCGCATGAGGGCACAGATGCCGGACGAGGAGAAGGTCCGCCGCGCCGATTACGTAATTGACAATTCCGGCTCCCTTGCCGATACCGAGCGCCAGGTGGATAAAATAATGCAGGAACTTCGGAAACAAGCTGGCTAGCTTTCTGGCTGGCAGAGTAGCGCCGGCCTCTGGCCGGCTGTCACGAAGGCGTCCCGCCCTCGCTGATGCGGGCGAGACGCCCGCATCCACAGCCGCCGAGACGGCGACGCTACTGTTCAGACAGTCAGTCAGCCGCTAACCGGCAAGGACAACACATGCGATTGCTACGACCCTTCATCTTGGCGGTGATTTTTGCCGCCGCGTTCTACTACTTCACTACCGCGCGGCGGGGCCCGCTGCAAGAAGTGAGCTGGGTCACGCGGCCCGGCCACGTGGACATTACGGAAGCGGCCGGCCCGGAGACGGTGGACTCGATCGAGCAGAACAACATAATGGTGTATCGCCGCAACATTCCCGCGGTGGTCAACATCACCTCGCGGGCGCTTACCTGGGACTTCTTTTACGGTATTGTGCCGTCAGAAGGCCAAGGCTCCGGCTTCGTCATTGATCGCCAGGGCCATATTCTCACCAACTACCACGTCATCTCGGAAGCGGTGCAGAGCGGGCGCAACGGCCAGATCTACGTGACCCTGCACAACCGCAAGCGCTATAACGCGCAAGTGGTGGGCACCGACCCTTCGCACGACCTGGCAGTGGTGCAGATTTCCGCTCCCGATCTGGTGCCGGCGGTGCTGGGCGATTCCGCGAACCTGCAGGTGGGACAGCGGGTGTACGCCATCGGCAATCCCTTCGGCTTGAACGGTACTATGACTGACGGTATTGTCAGCTCAATTCGTTCTGTGCGCGAGCCCGAAGGCACCACCATTGACAAAGCAATCCAGACCGACGCGCCCATTAATCCCGGCAACTCCGGCGGGCCGCTGCTCGATTCGCACGGCAACGTGATCGGCATCAACACCATGATCGCCAGCAGCGTGGGCCAGAGCGCGGGCATTGGGTTCGCCATCCCCATCAATACCGCCAAAGCGGTGCTCAATGACCTGGTTACCCTGGGCAGGGTGCGGCGGCCGTCGCTGGGCATTCGCCCACTCCCCATCGGTCCCGAACTGGCCGCCCAAATCGGACTTCCGGCTGACTACGGCATCTTGATCGTGCAGGTGACTCCCGGAGGAGCCGCAGATCGCGCTGGACTGCGCGGGGGCAGCCAGCGCGCGTACCTGGGCAACACAGCGATTATGTTGGGTGGCGACCTCATCGTCGCCATTGATGGCCAGCCGGTGCAGGATCAACAGGACCTGGCTGACATCATGAACAAGCATCGCTCCGGCGACACCGTGACTTTGACCATCTACCGCGGCCAGCGCCGCATGCAGGTGCGGGTCACGCTGGGCGAGGCGCGCCAGGAAGCGTAGCCGGATTGACGATTTCCGATTGATGATTGACGAATAACGATTGAAAAATCCGTTCACCGCCGAGACGCAAAGTGCGCCGAGAAAACAAAAATGGCAATTGGGTTGTTGTGGTGGTGAATTGAGTTGTTCTTCAACCTTGGGGGGTAATCTCAATGAGTTTCAATTCTCGGCGTCCTCGGCGTCTCGGCGGTAGATATTGGTTTTGCATTATTTGACTCGTAAGCGCGCCCTACGCTAGCCTCAAACGTCCGCTTCCACATCCATGAGATTCCACCGCAACTTATTGATGGCAGTGCTTCTGGCGCTGATGGCCGCAGTGCCACGGCTGGCGAACGCGGCCATGCATCCCGTACACGCGTCGCACGCCATGGTGGTGAGTGTGCAGGGACTGGCCTCGCAGGCGGGAGTTGATGTCCTGCATCAGGGAGGGAACGCCGTGGACGCCGCGGTAGCGGTCGGCTTCGCGCTCACGGTGGTGCATCCTCAGGCCGGCAACATCGGCGGCGGCGGCTTCATGCTGGTGCGCTTGGCCGACGGTGCCGCCCACTTCATTGACTACCGCGAGAAGGCTCCGGCCAAAGCCACCCGCGACATGTATCTCGACACGCAGGGCAACATCATTCCCGGCGCCAGCACCCTTGGCTACAAGGCCATCGGCGTGCCCGGTTCCGTCGCCGGCATGGTGTATGCGGAGAAGAAATACGGCAAGCTTACCCTGGCGCAGGTGATGGCGCCGGCGATCCGCCTGGCGCACGACGGCTTCGCCCTAAGCTGGGCTGAAGCCGATGACATGCGCGACCCGGAGCTAGCCAAAATTCCCGCCTCCCGGCAGATTTTTCAGCGCGACGGCAAGTACTACCAGGCCGGCGAAATTTTCCGCCAGCCGGAGCTTGCGGTCACGCTGCAAAAAATTGCCGTCAACCCCGACGACTTCTATCACGGCCAAATGGCGCGGCAGATAGCGGCGGCGGTGCAGCAGGGCGGCGGCCTGCTTACGGCGCAGGACCTGGCCAACTACGAAGTCAAAGAGCGCCGCCCCATTCACGGCACCTACCGCGGCTACGAGATCCTGAGCGCGCCCCCGCCATCCTCCGGCGGCATCGCTCTGGTCGAGGCGCTCAACATTCTGGAGGGCTACGACCTGGGCGCTCTGGGCAGCCGCTCGGCCGAATCCATTCACTTGACGGTCGAGGCCTTCCGGCGCTCGTTCTTCGACCGTGCCGAATTTCTCGGCGATCCCGATTTTGCCAACATCCCCGTGGCCCAGTTGGTGGATAAGAAATATGGCGCCGCGTGGCGGGCTTCGCTCGACCCTCACAACGCCAGCAACAGCCGCGAGCTGAAGCGGCCAGATTTTGCCGCCCTGGAGCGCTACGCCTGGCAGCACCCACAACCCCTGGCTGTGCGTGAACCGGAGCACACCACGCATTATTCAGTGGTTGATGCCGAGGGCAACGCGGTTGCTGTCACCACCACGCTGAACGACAGCTTCGGTTCACGTGTCACCGTGCCCGGGCTGGGTTTTCTGCTCAACGACGAGATGGACGACTTCACCTCCAAGCCGGGCGCACCTAATCTGTACGGGCTGATTCAGAGCCCCAACAACGCCATTGGGCCGGAGAAGCGGCCGCTCTCGGCGATGACGCCCACCATCGTCCTCAAAGGTGGCAAGCTGTTTCTGGTGCTGGGCTCGCCGGGAGGGCCACGCATCATCACCACGGTAGCCAACATCCTGATGGGCGTAGTGGACTACGCTATGAACATTCAGGAAGCGGTGGACGCTTCCCGCTTCCATCACCAGTGGATGCCCGACACGGTGTATTTGGAGAAGGGCTTTTCGCCGGACACGATTAAGCTGCTGCAACAAATGGGACACAAAGTTACGACGGAGGATTACTGGAGCGATGGCGAGTGTATCGAAATTGATTCGCGGAGCGGCGAGCGCCTGGGGGCCACGGACGAGCGCAACGTGAGCGGGAAGGCGGTCGGCTACTAGAATTGACGATTGTCGATTGAGTAGCAGGCCGCAATTGCAACGCAATCGTTAAATTGAGGAATGGGGAATTGAGAATGCAGAATGAAAAATCAGTCATCGACGTGATTTCCCATTCGTCAATCTTCAATCATCAATCGTCAGTTGTCTCAGTGTCTCGGCGGTAGATTGTGGTTTTTGATGGATGACAATGCAAAACGCAATTTCCACTTACATCTACGTGAAGCAGCGGCTGCATCCCGGCTTGCTGGACGGATTGGTGCGCGGCGGCGCCCAGGCCATCGAGATTTTTGCCGCGCGGCAGCACCTCGACTATGCCAATCGCAAGCAGCACGTGCGCGAGATCGCCGATTGGTTCCACACCTCGGGAGTGCCGCTCAATTCTGTGCACTCTCCCATGCACGCGGATTACGAGTCCGGACGCACCGGTGGGCAGCCGGTGAACATTGCTACCACCGACCGCGGGCGGCGGGTGGAGGCTATGGACGAGATCAAACGCGCGCTGGAAATCGCCGAGCAGATTCCCTTCCGCTTCCTGGTGCAGCACATGGGCGCCGGCGGTGAAGAGTTCGACGACCGCAAGTTCGAGGCGGCCATGACTTCTGTGGAGCACCTGCGCGCCTTCGCCAAGCCCCTGGGCGTGAGCCTGCTTTTGGAAAACATTCCCAACGAGCTCTCCACTCCCGACAAGCTGGTGGAGTTTATCCGTAGCAGTCATTTTGAAGACGTGGGTGTGTGCTTCGATTTTGGCCATGCGCACATGGCCGGTGGAGTGAGCCCAGCATTCGAGATTTTGAAGCAGTATATCCGCTCTACCCACGTGCATGACAACGCTGGCGACCGCGACACGCACCTGTGGCCTGGGGAGGGCAACATCAACTGGAAGGAAGCGGCGGATTTGCTGCGTTCCGCCCCGCACGTCCCGCCGCTGCTGCTGGAAGTCGAAGGCGACGAAAAAACCGATGTACCGGCCAGGATGGGCGAGGCCTTCCGGCGGCTGGGAGAGCAAAGTTAAACACCTTTTTGACCACAGAGGCACGGAGACACAGAGGAAATTCAGGACTGACGATTTTCGAGGGATGATTCCTCGCTACAGCCCAGCAAGCTCTCGACCGCTGAATACTGACTGCTGAGTGCTGGTTTTTCCATCGTCAATCGTAAATCTTCAATCGTCAATTTATGGAAGCACCGATCACTACAATAGCTGAGGTGGGCGCCCATGAAGGCCAGGCGGTCACCATCCGCGGCTGGCTCTATAACCTGCGCGAAAGCGGCAAACTGCTGTTCCCCATTTTCCGCGACGGCACGGGAACCATCCAAGGCGTGGTGGCAAAGAGCGCCGTCGCGCCGGAGATCTTCGCCGCGCTCAAGGGCCTGACGCAGGAATCGAGCGTGATCGCTGAGGGCAAAGTGCGGGCTGACAAACGTGCTCCCGGCGGCTACGAACTGGACGTCAGCAACGTGCAGGTGGTGCAGCGCGTACCCGACAGCGACCCTTACCCCATTTCGCTGAAGGAACACGGGGTGGACTTCCTGATGGAGCACCGCCATCTGTGGGTGCGTTCGCCGCGCCAGGCGGCCATCCTCAGGGTGCGAGCGGAAATCATCAAGGCGGCGCGCGATTTTTTCGACGACCGCGGCTTCGTGCTTACCGACCCACCTGTCCTCACGCCGGCGGCCTGCGAAGGCACAACCACGTTGTTTCCCGTGGACTACTTTGATGAGCAGGCGTTTCTTACCCAGTCGGGCCAGCTCTACATCGAAGCCACCGCCATGGCCCTGGGCAAGGTGTACTCCTTCGGGCCTGCCTTCCGGGCCGAGAAGTCCAAAACTCGCCGCCATCTTACAGAGTTCTGGATGGTGGAGCCGGAGGTGGCCTACGCCACGCTGGACGACATCATGGAGCTGGCTGAGGGCCTGATCAGCGCTATCGTGCAGCGCTGTCTGGAGCGTCGCCGCCGCGAACTGGAAACCATCGGCCGCGATTTGAGCAAACTGGAGAAGGTCACCCCACCCTTTCCGCGCATCACCTATGAGGAAGCAGTGAAGAAGCTGCAGGAGGGCTTCGAAAAAGGCGCGCTGGAAACCAAGTTCGAATATGGCGGCGACCTGGGCGCTCCGGATGAAACCTATCTGGCCTCGCAGTTCGAGAAGCCGGTCATGGTGCACCGCTATCCCGCAAAGGTGAAGGCGTTCTACATGGAGCCTGATCCGCAGCGGTCTGACCTGGCGCTCTGCGTGGACGTGCTTGCGCCCGAAGGCTATGGCGAAATCATTGGCGGCTCTCAGCGCATCGGCTCCTTCGAGCTGTTGCGGAAGCGTATTCATGAGCACGGCCTGCCGGAAGAAGCGTTTAAGTGGTATCTCGACCTGCGCAAGTACGGTGGCGTGCCCCACAGCGGTTTCGGCATGGGCATTGAGCGCGCGGTAGCGTGGATCTGCGGCCTGGAGCACGTGCGGGAGACGATTCCGTTCCCGCGCATGCTCTACCGCATGTACCCGTAAACCCTTTTTCACCACAGAGACACAGAGGCACTGAGAAAGGCAAAATCAGGAAATGTTTATTATTGCGGTCCCGGAATTAGTGCGGCTGCTAACTTGTGGAACTGAATCCTGGGAAGACCGAACGTAGCCGCCACCGAATGAAATAGATTTGACTGAGTTTCTTTGACTTAGTTTTTTGACTTGGTTTTCTCTGTGTCTCTGTGTCTCTGTGGTGAAATGGTTTTGAAAAAATATGAACGATACTCCCAAGCAGGAACGTCCGGCAGCCGTCAGAGCGGTGCTGCCCTTCATTGTGCCGCGTAAAATCCGCGTGATTGGCGTGCCCCTGGACCTGGGCCAGTCGCGCCGCGGCGTGGACATGGGTCCATCGGCGGTTCGCGTGGCGGGTCTGGAAGCGCGCCTGGAAGCCCTGGGCCACGTGGTAGAGGACGCCGGCAACATCAGCGTGGCCATTGCCGAACAGAAGAAAGAAGGCGATCCCCACGCCAAGTACCTGAAGGAAATAACCGCCACCTGCACCAAGCACGCTGAACTGGTACTGAAAACACTGGAAGCGGGTAAAGTTCCGGTGGTGCTGGGCGGCGACCACTCCGTGGCGGCAGGCACGGTCGCAGGCGTGGCAGAATTCCATCGCCGGCAGGAGCAGAAGATCGGGCTGGTGTGGATTGATGCCCACAGCGACATCAACACTCCGGCTACTTCGCCCAGCGGCAATGTGCACGGCATGCCCCTGGCGGCCATCATGGAACTGGGGCCGCCGGAACTATCCAATATTTTCGGCTTCTCGCCCAAGGTGTTGCCGGAGAACTGCGTCATCGTGGGCGTGCGCGATGTTGACGCCACGGAAAAGGAGAACATCCGCAAGGCGGGGGTGGAAGTCTTCACCATGCGCGACATTGACGAGCGCGGCATGCGGGTGGTGATGGAAGAGGCGCTGCGCATGGCGGGACGCGGTACCGCCGGCTACCACATTTCGCTCGACATGGATTGGATTGACCCCGAGGACGCCCCTGGCGTGGGCACGCCCGTGCGTGGTGGCGCTACTTACCGCGAGGCGCACCTGGCCATGGAGATCATCGCCGACCACGCCCGCATGCTGAGCTTTGAAATTGTCGAAGTGAACCCGGTAATTGACGAGCACAACCGCACTGCGGATTTGGCGGTGGAACTGACTCTCTCCGCCTTCGGCAAGAAGATTCTTTAGAACCTTTTCACCACAGAGGCACGGAGACACAGAGAAAGCCGATTTCAAATCAGTTCATTTCAATTTTTCCCGTATCTTGATTGTTAATTTTCTGTTCGGCCAGTCTGGCCGGTGGATTGTAGTGATCCGGCGTTGAGTTGCGATGGAGTCACGGATTTGAAATTCCTTTTCTCTGTCACCTCTGTGTCCTCTGTGGTGAAAAAGAAGTTTTACCCGGATTGCGGCAGGCCGATCGCCTCGAAGTCCTCTTGCGTGTGGATCCAGCCCTCCTGGCCGTCAATGCGGACGTGCACCCAGACGTCGGAGTCATTCCCCACCCCGATGCTGATGTTATCTTTGGTTTCACTCCAATCCACCCGCATCTGCCCCTCCAGGAATTCGATCTTGGAATCGGGTTTGACCACCACGTGGGTCACATGGAAGCCTTCTTCCGGTTCGGCGTACATCCGCACAAAGGTCAGATCCTTGGTTGTGCGCGTTGCGGAATCAATCTGCACCTTGTAGGTGCAGGTAGCGACCATGCCCTTTGCCGTCGTGCGGTAGCAGGTCCAGGCGGGACGCACCTTGGCTTGCATCCAGTCAATCAGGACCGGGTAGATGATGCTGAAGTTGCCTGTCCACACTCGGAAGTTGAGCACATCGCGGGTGACGGTTTGAGGCTGCTGCCCGCGAAACATGACGCTGGGCTGAAAGCTATCCTCCGCCTCGCCGAGGAACTCGCCATCGGTGGACATAGGGGGACCGAACGAAACCAGTTTGCCGTTGAAGAGGCCGAACACTTGAAACCATCCGCTGTACTCGGGCGCAGAAGGCAGCGAGCTGCCATCCACCAGGATGCCCTGCCCCAGCTTGGTTTTCAGCAGACGCGCGCCCACACTCTCCGTGTCACTAAAGCTGCCGCCTTGAAGGTCCACGCCAAGTTGCTGATGGTAAACGGCCTTTCCCGTGCCATCGCGCAACTCCCACCATTCCACTGTCTCATCGCTATCGGGATCGTGCGGCTGACGGTCAATACTCTGCACATGTTCGACAAACGTGAAGCTCTGGTTTTGTACCGGGAAAGGCCCCAGCGTGCGGTCAAAGGTCACGATCTTGGGCGGCGGAGGCGAAACCGGCTTGACTGCCGGTGCGGCAGCAGGAGCCGCCACCTGCGGTGCCGGCGCTTGCGCGGCAGGCTGTGTTGCAGGACGAGCGATGGCGCCCGGTACTGGCGCGGGTTGCGCCGCCTGTTGCGCACACGCGGGCAGTATGAGCAATGCAGAAAACACGACTACCGCTAAGCGAGACATAAATGTTCAATACAGTTTGACAACAGCTCTGTCGACGGAAAAGTCACCAAAGTACCGTGACCGAAACCATTTTCACCACAGAGGCACAGAGACACGGAGAGAAACATTTTTGAAAGATGATTTTAGGGTGGCTGTCCCTGTCAGCCATGGCGCTAAGGGTCTTCGGGCATTAACCGTCCAGCATCATCAGAAATCAGGTTTCTCTGTGCCTCTGTGTCTCTGTGGTGAAAAAAGGGTTTCCCCCGGCCATGCCCTCCCGTACACCTTTGTGAACCCTCCAGGCGTTGACTCGCAGCACGACATTATTCAGACTGGAGGCAGGTTCCCTTTTCATGAAGAAAATCCGGGTCGGCATTCTTTTCGGCGGTCGCAGCGGCGAGCACGAAGTATCGCTGCTCTCGGCGGCATCGGTCCTTGAGGCCATCAATAAAGAGCAATACGAGGTTGTCCCCATCGGCATCACCAAGGAAGGCCGCTGGGTCACCGCAGGACGCGCGGAGCAGCTACTGCGCAGCAACAACATTGGCAAGGGCCACGAAGAGCGGCACCTGCGGGCGGGCGACCCCGACTACACTCCGGGCGCGGCCGTGCTGGCGAAGGGAGAGACGGTGGTGGTGCCCCCAGTTCCGGTCCAGTCCTCCACCGGCGCTATGACCTCCTTCGAGCCCGAGGCCGCCATGGCCCGCCGTTGGACCGATAACGTCATCAAGGTGGACGTCGTCTTCCCTGTGCTGCACGGGACTTTTGGCGAAGACGGCACCATCCAGGGGCTCCTGGAGTTGGCCGACATCGCCTATGTGGGCGCGGGTGTGCTGGGCTCGGCGGCCGGCATGGACAAGGAAGTCATGAAGCAGCTGTTTCGCGGCGCCGGGTTGCCCTTGGTGAAGCACGTCACCGTGCTGCGCCGCGACTGGGAAGATGATCCTGCCAAGGTGCAGCGCTTGATCGAGAGCAAGCTAAAGTATCCGGTATTCGTTAAGCCGGCCAATCTGGGCTCCTCGGTGGGAATCTCGAAAGCCCGCAATCGCCAGGAGTTGGCGCCGGCCGTGCTCCTGGCGGCCGAATACGACCGCAAAATCGTGATTGAGCAGGGAGTTGGAGGGAAGAAGCGCAAGGCCCGCGAACTGGAATGCTCGGTGCTAGGGAACGATGAGCCCGTGGCTTCACTCCCCGGCGAGGTGGTGCCGGGCAAGGAATTCTACGATTATGCCGCCAAGTACTTGGAAGAAGGCTCCCAACTCATCATTCCCGCCAAGCTGACCAAGGTGCAAACCAGGCAGGTGCAGGAGATGGCGGTAAGCGCCTTTCGTGCCGTGGATTGCGCCGGGCTGGCGCGCGTGGATTTCCTCATGGACCCGCAAACCAAAAAGATTTACGTCAATGAAATCAATACTATGCCCGGGTTCACCGCCATCAGCATGTATCCCAAGCTGTGGGCCGCTTCAGGAGTCTCCTATCCCGAACTGATTCACCGCCTTATCCAGCTCGCGTTGGAGCGGCACGAGGATAAGAAGAGGAATAAGTACAGCCGGTAGGACCAGCAATTGGCAGTTAGCTCTTGGCATTTAGCCCCTGCACCAGATCGGCATAGGCAAATCCGGTCCTTCCTGGGTTGGCGAGCCGCTCCTGCGGTAGAAGGGCTAAGTGCTATTGGCTAAATGCCAAATGCTGCTTTTCCCCCGAACGTGCCGGTACCTTTAGGTGCCCTTG
>DATEGI010000019.1:0-2759 GCA_035280205.1 Terriglobales bacterium
CGTTACCAGCTTCTTCTCCAGGTGCCGTTCCAGAATCTGTACCAGAAACTTGCGCAAATCAGCGGCCTTCGGCTTGGCCCACTCCAGCCCAGAAAAGCTCTCTATCGGAGCGCGAAACATCTCCGCCGCCAGCGCCCGCGACTCGCGCGACATCTCCGACGAGGCCAGCCGCTTATCCTCCGCGCACATCAGTCCGTCCACCAGCGCGTGGTAAAAAGCCCGGCTCCCATTCAGCGCCGCCCCGCAAGCCATGCATTCGGAAAGCTCCGGCAGGAAGCCCACCAGGCGCGTCATCCACAACTCGAAATAGGTAAGCGGCATCCAGATGCGATCGCCCGCCAGTTGCTCCAGCACTGCCAGCGTCAATCGGAAGACTGCGTCGTTAGCTTCCCGGTCCGGCAGCAGTTCGTCCAGAACCTCGGCCAAGTGCCCCAGCGCGACCGCTCTTGGATACGTCACTTGCCGAGCCAGCGGCGATTCCAGCACTTCGCAGGAATCCAGCCGCGCCAGCTCCTGCCGCTCACGATCGTCCCAGTAGGCCCGCACGTAAGTCAGAGGCTCCAACGCGCCGCCAAAACGCTTCTTGGACTTCTTCGCCGCCTTGGCCACGCCGCGAACTTTGCCTTCCGTCCGCGTGAACAGCGTCACCAGCAGGTCCGCCTCGCGCAGTGGGTAGGTGCGCAGCACAATCGCCTCTGACTCCTTCAGCGGCATGGACGGCCACCAGCCGCGGCCCACCCCGCCTGCCGCGTCTCTGTGCTGTATTTCGGCACCAAGCTAAATTTTCATTCTAAACGCTGCCCTCAGTGGATGACTAGCGCCACGACTCGTTTGCAGGGTGATAGCGGAGGACTTGGCATTTAGCCCCTGAACCTGGTTGGCCACTGCACACGAAGCTCCAATGCAGATGGTCAAGTCAGTGCCGAACTTTGTAACTCTTCACTGGCTAAGTGCTAAATGCCAACTGCTAATTTCTGCCCTTCAAACACAAAGGCGCACACCCGCAACGGGATGTGCGCCCTGAACTCTCGTTTGCACTCGGGATTACGCCGGCGTGCGGCCGTAATAGGCGGCGTTGCGCTCGGTGAAGGCTTTCCACTTTTCCGGCAGATCATCCAGCGCAAAGATGGCCGACACCGGGCACACTGGAACACAGGCGCCGCAGTCAATGCATTCCACCGGATCAATGTAGAGCATCTCTTCTTCGGCGTGCGCCGGTTCATCTTTCTTGGGATGGATGCAGTCCACGGGGCAGGCATCCACACACGCTGTGTCCTTCGTCCCTATGCAAGGTTCCGCAATTACATAAGCCATGAGCTTTGATTCTCCTCGGAGCAGTTCGCGGTGAGGCTAACTGCCTCCAATTCTAGCAAGAATGCCATACCGGGTGTACAGCTTTTGCCGCCGGTCACACTGCCTGGCCGGCCTCCGCCGGATAGGCCTAACGGGCTGGCAAGAATCTCACCCATTTGGCCCCTCTACAGGGCCTTTTCAGCCAATAGCGCTTTTCCTTGATTGATTGGCACAAGGTTGCGCCTGAGCAGTATTTGGTGAAACGATCAGCTCTCGAGTAGCCACCTGGGTTGGCTCTTAACTGACAACTGGCCACTGGCAACTGACCACTGGTTTTACGCCGTCACCAACTCCCTCTGCTCCGCGGGTTCGTACTCGCAGATGTAGCCGGCGACCGCGCTGGCCGCCACGGTCAGCGGGCTGGCGAGGTACATCTGCCCCGGCCCGCTGCGTCCCGGGAAATTACGGTTTTGGGCGCTGATGACCACCTGGTCGGGGCGTGTCGAAACTCCCGGCCCGGCGTTGATGCAGGCTCCGCAACTGGGCTCAATCACGATGGCCCCCGCCTGCTTGAACACGTCCAGGTAGCCCTTGCGCAGGCAGTACTCGCGCGTCCCCTGCGAGCCGAACTGGATATAGAACTTGCAGCTGGCCGCCACCCGCCTGCCTTGGCGCAAAGAGTCCGCTAACACCCGCGCGTACATATCCATGTCTTCGTTTTTACCGGCCGTGCAGGTGCCTCCGTAGGCGATCTCCACCGGCACGGGTGTGTTCAGCTCGCGGATGTACTTGCCATTGCCGGGGTCGCCGGGCGTGGCCACCATGGGCGTAATGTCGGCCGCATCCAGTTCGATCACATGCGCATATTCGGCGCCGGAATCGCTGCTCAAGCCGGCGATCAGCTCCTGAGCGCGCTTGCGCTCCATGCCGCGGCGCTCCACCAGGAACTCCACCACTTTCTTGTCCGGCGCAACAATCCCCGTAAAGCCACCGATCTCCGCCGCCATGTTGGTCATGGTGGCGCGTTCGTCCACGCTAAGTTCTTCGATGGCCTCGCCCGAATACTCCATCACCTTGGCCAGCGCCTTGCCGCTGCGTACGTAATCCAACGACAGAATTTTCAGAATGAAATCCTTGGCGGTCACGTTGGGATGCCGCTTGCCCCGGATAACTACCTTTACGCTCTCCGGCACCCGCACCCGCACATCCTTGGTGATCCAGGAATTGAACACGTCGGTTGTGCCGATGCCAAAGGCCACGCAGCCGATCGCGCCCACGTGGGGCGTGTGCGAATCTGAGCCCACGTTGAGCTGACCCGGCAGGGCGTAGCTTTCCAGCACGATGGAGTGGCAAATGCCCTCCGAGCCCTTGCGGTCGCGCAGCTCGCCATGCAGCTTGATGCCTCGCGACTGGGCAAACTCCTGCTGCCTGAACTTGAGCTGGGTGGCCAGGTCCAGCAGCCCCAT
>DATEGI010000020.1:0-6234 GCA_035280205.1 Terriglobales bacterium
TAGCCATGGCTGGAAGAGTAGGTGGCGGTGAAGACGTCAAACTTCCTTTCGGGAATCTCCAGCACAGTTCCAACCCGGGCGAAGAAGCCGCGCACCCGCTTGCGGTCTGAGGGTGACAGTTCGCGAGAGAACGCCAGCGCAGTAAAGCCTCGTCCAGTGCGGCAGGTGGGGCTGGGCATGGCCCGCGCCCAGCGCACGGGCGCACCCAGGCCGCTGCGCAACTTTGACAGTGGCACGCCCGCCGCCAAACTTACAGCGAGCAGCGGCCCGGTGGTTCTGCCAATTTCACCGAGCAGCTTGCGGAGCGAATCCGGCCGCACGGCCACAATCAGCAGCCCGGCTTGTGGCACGGCGCGCAGCAGGTCGGGCTCGGTCTCGACGTGGAACTCGCGCTGTAGCTGCCGCATTTTGGCGGCATGGCGGTCATGCACAAGGATGGGCTGATCGTAGCCGCCGAGGCGCAAGCCCGAAATCAGCGCGCCGGTAATGCGCCCGCCGCCGAGGAAGACCGTGGCTCTCATGAGAGGCGCGCGCAGGCTTTATCGGCGGCGCGGATCAGGGTTCTGATATCGGCTTCGCTGTGCGCCGTGCTGATGATCCAGTGCAACCCGTTGGACGGGGTCATGTAGATGCCCTCGCCCAGCAGCAGGTGGACAAAGCGCGAGTAGCGGGCTGCATCCACATGGGCGCAGTAATCGCGATAATCGCGGATGGTGTCGCGTTCGGTGAAATAGATCTGGAACATGGGGCCAAAGCCCTGCACGATGGCCTTGATTTTGCGCCGGGCAAACACGTCGCGCAGTCCGCTGATGGCGGCGTCGCCTAAGGCGCGGATTTTACGGATGGCAGCGTTGCGGTCGGCAGCCAGGAGGGCGAGATTAGCGGCAATCACCTTCATGGTCAGGCGATGGCCATTGAAGGTGCCGTAGTGCAGCACCATGTTCTCGCCCCAGCACAGCTGTTCCAGGATTTCGCGGCGGCCGGTGACCGCGCCCACGGGAAAGCCCGCGCCCATGGCCTTACCAAACGTGCTCAGGTCGGGCTTCAGACCCCACAGGTCCTGGCAGCCGCCGGGGGCGTAGCGGAACCCGGTCACAACTTCATCCAGGATGAACAGAGCCCCGTGGTTGCGGGCCAATTCGCCCAGGCGCTGAAGGTAGCCGTCGCGCGGCGGGATGCAGCCCATGTTGGCCATGATGGGCTCAGTGATCACGGCGGCCAATTCATCGCCATGCTTCTGCATGACGCGTTCCAGTTGTGCAACGTCGTTCCAGGGAGCAACTACGACGTCATCGAATGTGGCCGGGGGAATTCCTTGCGAATCCGGAATGCGCGCCGGATTCTCCGGCGAGCCCAGTTGTTCCGGCGGATGCCCGTGTGCATTCAGCAGGTATGGGTCATACCAGCCGTGGTAGTGGCCTTCAAACTTTAGAAGCTTGCTGCGTCCAGTGAAGCCGCGCGCCAGGCGCAGGGCCAGCATGGTGGCCTCCGTGCCAGTATTGGTGAAGCGTACGGCTTCGGCAGAAGGCACCATGCGGCAGAAGCGCTCGGCGGCTTCCAACTCGGCGGGAGTGGCGGCGGCGAAGTGCGAGCCCTCGGCCATGGCCTGGTAAACCGCCTCCACAATTGCCGGGTGCGCGTGGCCATGAATGAGCGCGCCGAACGACATCATGAAGTCGGTGTACTGGTTGCCGTCAATGTCCCAGACCTGCGAACCCTGGCCGCGCTCGAGCACGATAGGGCCGGGCCCGTACACGGCGCTGCCGCGTGACGGCGAATTGACACCTTCAATCAGGTATTTTTGCGCGCGCTCATACCACTCGTGCGAGTGGGAGCGCCGACGCGTAATTGCGGGCAACTCGTCCTCCCAGCGCCTGGAAATTCATAAGCCCGCCATAGTAGCAAATGGCTTGGGAGTTGTTTGCCAGGGTGGACTGGGGCTAAGGGCGGCTACTGATTCGCGGCCACGGGCGCGGAGCGCGAGGGCAGGCTTCCCCAGATGTTTTCATCCGGTTCCAGGCACTGCAGCCCGGCCTGGGAATGCAGGGCGGTGCCATAGCCGCCGATCCAGACCACGCGGAAGCGGGCGCGGCGTCCCCGGTGCTGCACCTCGATGACGGCCGCTGTATCCACGATAGAGGGGGTGCCATCCAGGCGGGCGCCCCGGCGGCTGATATCCCGGGTGTACGCATCTTGTTGAAAAGGATGGCCAAAAGCGTCTACGCCGCGCACGCGTACGCGCAGGCGGGTGTTGTAACGAGGCTCAGGGCGGGGAACCATGCGCCCCTATGACACCCCGGTTCGGCCCTGGGGGTCAAATTACTGAAGGCTAAGCAGGTTCATGCCCGAAGTGCTGGGGCGGCGCAGGTCCGGTCTTCCATCCGAAGATGCTGGCCGTTGGGCCTTCAGCGGTTATACATGCTCGGGATTGCGGCCCCTTGGGCCGTCGCAAAAACGGGTCGCGCATAGTGTCCTCAGTGCTGATAGACTAGGGGTACTCCCAGGCTGGCCGAATTAACCCTTTTTGTCCCTGTAATTGCCGTGGCCGCGGCAGAAGCACATAACCACCTCAACTACGCAGCGCCTCTTCCACGTAACCAGTGTGTTTTCGCAACCCTGCCCGCATGACCAGCGGGTCAATGGGCAGGAACCAACATTCGTAATGTGCGCGCTCCCGCGGGAGAGTGTTTACTGGAGGGAGTAGGGTATCCATGGCGGAAATATTGCACCGGTCCTGGGTCAAATTCCTGCGTCTGCTGCTGGCGTTCGCGGCCGCGGTGTGGGCCATGCGTGCGTCGCTGGGATGGATCCAGGGGAGCGCCGGAGTGAAACAACTGGGTGGATGGCTGGTGCTGCTGCTGGCCAGTTTCGCGCTGGGCATGGCGGTGAGCGAAGAAGTGCGCCGCGACGTCTTGAAGCAACACCGCACCTGAATTTCCTTCCCAAAGAATTTCAACAAAATCTTGCTCATCTGCGGTGGTTGTATCCGCTGCTAACCAATTTTGCACTCCCAGTGTGACGGCGGTCACAGATTCGGGAGACTGGATACAATACATTTCCACCAACCGGACCTCGTTCCGGGTTGGACTTGCCGCAAGTCTTGGGGCAGAGATCGCGGCAACAGGGTGATGCTGGGTAAGGCGACTCGGAGTAGAGCTGGAAAAAACTGTTCTCCCTGGTCGTCAAACAAGTGACAACTGTTCGTAACGAAGGAAGCTGATAAAGCAGGTGCTGCAGTTTTTGTTGATCGGCAGTCTGACCTGCATTGCCAAATCGGCCAGGCGTTCCGGGGCCCCTCTCGCTATTTGAACTCCATCTCCCGTGGAGGAAGCATGCATCTCCGAATCGGCAAGCTGCCTTTCCTGTTCTTGCCCTTCCTGCTGCTATCTGTAATTCAGGTGCAGGCGCGAAACCCGGAGCAAAGCGCGGCGCAGACCAGCGCGGCAGGCCAAGCCAAGGAGTCTGGACAGTACGTAGGTTCTGAAACCTGCAAGGGATGTCACGAAGACATCTTCAAAGCGACCGAACAAACGCCCCACTACAAAATGGGGTTTCGGCCCGGCGCTCCGGGCAAGGGAGTGAATTGCGAAGGCTGCCACGGTCCGGGAGCGGCGCACGTGGAAGGCGGAGGCGACAAGAGCAAGATAATCGTCTTCGAAAACCTGAGCATGGCGGAGGCCAACAAGCGCTGCCTGAGTTGTCATTCCTACGACAACGAACATGCCAACTTCTCCCGTTCGGCTCATGCCAGCAATGACATTGGCTGCATCAGTTGCCATTCGCCGCACCACGCGAAGACGGAAAGAGCGTTGCTGGTCGAGAAACAGCCGCAGCTCTGCTATCAGTGCCACACCGAGGTGAAAGCCGAATTCAGCCGTCCCTACCGGCATCGCGTAAACCAGGGATTGGTGCAGTGCACCGATTGCCACAACGAACACGGAGGGTTCCTGCCTAAGCAGTTGCGTGCCAGCGCGGCAGAGGACCAGGTCTGTTTCAAGTGCCATACCGAGAAGAAGGGGCCTTTTGTGTACCAACACCTGCCGGTGGCGACCGAAGGCTGCACCAGTTGTCACACCCCGCATGGATCGACCAACCCGCGCCTACTGCGAGTGAGCCAGGTCAACCTGCTGTGCCTGCAGTGCCACACCCTGGCGCTGAGCAATGTGCCCTCGCAGCCACCGATTGGACCGGCGCACAACCAATCGCAGAAATACCAGGCCTGCACCATGTGTCACGCATTTATTCACGGCTCCAATTTCAGCGAGGTCTTCTTCAAGCCTTAGAGGAAGCGAGGAGCTCCCATGACGGGAAGCCGTAGAAGTCCCGAGAAACCTGCTGTTGCACCCGGGAAGCGAGCACACCGGCGCGAGTGTCCGCGCAGATTGGTGCCGAAGAGCGCCTGGTTGTTGTTCGTTATGCTAATCGCCCCTGCTTTGGCGCTGGCCCAGGCCACTGCGGGCGGCACGCAGGCGGGGAGCACGGCTGCTGCCGCTGAGGGAAAGCAAATCAGCGACTACCACGTGGAGCAGAGCATCGAGTTGGGCTACCGCTTCAGCGAGGTAAACGGCAGCGGAGCGATGTATGACACCTTTCTCAATCAGCATGCAGGCCCGCGGTTTCTCGATCAGACGCTCTCTATGCACTCGCTGAACAACGATGGCGTGCTGTTCGACGACCTCAACGTAAGCAGCTTCGGGTGGGGCGGTGATCCGGAGAATGTGGGACGCGTGGGCCTGTCGAAAAACAAATGGTACGATTTCAGCTTCCTCTTCCGGCGGGATCAGAATTTCTTTAACTATGACCTGCTGGCCAACCCGTTGAATCCTCCAACGTCGGTCCCCAACCTGCCCGTCGGATTTTCTCCGCATGAAATGCAGATCCGGCGGCGCATGTACGATACCGGCCTGACCCTGATGCCGCAGTCGAAGGTAACGGTTCGGCTGGGCTACACGCGCAACCGGTCAGAGGGACCCTCATTTTCCAGCTTCCACGAGGGGACGGATCCACTTCTGGACCAAGCCTGGAATGTTGGAGAGAACGACTACCACTTCGGTGTGGATTTCAAGATGTTGTCAAAAACCAACATCAGCTATGACCAGTTCCTGCAATATGACAGAAACGACACCAACTGGAGCCTGAGCCCATACAACGTTTTTCTGCTGCCCGATGGCACACCCGTTTCTCTTGGTTTGCCAATCAATTCGGATGCCGGCGCGCCTTGCAACCCGGTGTTCAAGGGTGGCGCTGTTAACCCGCGGTGTAACGGCTACTTTGTGTATAACCGCAGCCAGCGAGTGCGCACCAGCACTCCAACGGAATCTCTGAGCTTGCAATCAAATTACTTCAAACGGGTGAACCTGGTCGCACGGGGCACCTACAGTTCGGCCGATATGAACTCACCCTATGCAGAGTTTTTTGATGGCCTGGTGACGCGTACCAACGAACGACAGTTCACATTCTCCGGCCCTGCACACGTGCGGCGGATAGCCGCCACTGCCGATTTGGGGGTTACGGTGGAACTCACCAAGACGGTCAGCCTGAGCGATAACTTCCGCTACGACAACTGGCATATCCCGGGCACCTGGAATTCGCTGGCTACAGCGACCGTCGGGCTTGGCAAGCCGGTGACCTTGCTGAGCCCTCTGGGTCCGACCGACACGACTACAGCATTTATCGGCAACTTTCTGGGGCAGAAATCCTTCCTTAACCTCATACAAGCGGAATACCAGGCCTCGAAGCACTTCGGCGTGCATGTTGGTTTTCGGCTGCGGCACCGCCATGTTTTCAAGGCCGAGCCGGAAACCGTCCTAGACCCGGAGTTCGGCCTGCCGGAATTCGAAGGCGACAGGATAGACGTAAACGAATATGGGCCTGTTTTAGGCGTGTGGTTTCGGCCGGGGACTGCGCTGCGAATTAATCTCGAAACAGAACTCACCACAGCCGACAATTTTCTCACTCGCATCAGCCCGCGGCAACGGCAGAACTATCGGGCACGGGCGAGCTACCGGCCGGTTCGCTGGGCCAATCTGGCCGGAAGCATGAACATTTGGGAAAGTCGCAATGGCGAGTTCGACACGCAGTTCAAGCAGCACTACCGCAACGCGGGTTTCGTGGCCACTTTACTGCCCAAGGAACGGGTGGGATTTGATGTGAGCTATAACTACACCGGCGCCTTGCAGCAGGCGCTGATCTGCTTCAATGACACCTTTGTCCCTGTCGGGACCATCGTAAACG
>DATEGI010000021.1:0-6563 GCA_035280205.1 Terriglobales bacterium
TCCTTTTGTCCTCGAGAAATCCGACAGCGACAACCGCGCGGAGACGAACAAACCACTCCGGATCGTTGGCCAGCACCGCCAGCGTGGGGAAAGCGAGGTCGGGATCGGCATGCGCCAAGGCGCGGGCGGCGGAGGCGCGGACTTCGGGCAAGGGATCCGTGGCCAACACCAGAAGTTCATCCCCTAAATCCTGAGAGGCCAGTTCACCAAGAACACGGGCGAGCAGTTCGCGGGCCCGTCCGGACGCTGATGGCAAATACCTAACCAGCAGCTTGGCGCTGGAGCGGCAACAATTGGCCAGCGCGTTCTTAATAGGGAAGTCGGGGAAGTCAGTAAGTTCGCCTGAGAGCAGTCCCTCGATGATGGGAACGGCGGCCTCTGAGAGAGCGCTGCGACCCAGGCCGCGGATGGCAGCCATGCGGGTTTCAGGGTCGCTGGCAGTATCGCCGAGGGCCTCCGCTAGAGCGGGGATAGCTTCAGGAGCACGGGTGCGGCCGAGAGCGACCAGAGCCACACGCCGGTTCCAGCCGTTGTGGTGCCGAGCCTGGTAAATGCGTTCGTCCAGCAGGCCACTCACGCGCAGGCAATGCAGCAGTTGCGGGAGTTCCTGGGGCGATGCCACTTCAATGCTGTCCAGAAGGATGGACTCCACGATGGCGGAGGTGAAGGAGTTGGCTCGCCAGGTCTGGGGCGGAACTTCGCCGCTGACAATGGCGGGCCATTGCGCGCGGATCTGCATTGTGGACCGGTTCAAACGCTGGAAATAGCGGCCACGGTACCAGCGGCGGAAAGCGATGAATGCGATGAGCAGGGCAATAGCCGCGCCCGAGGCGAAGATGCCTTCGAGAACGAGCTTGGCTGGGAGGACACTAAAAACGGAAGCCATAGCTCAGCCCCCAACTGGTCTGGCTCCGTCCCTGGGAACGGTCCTGGGTGGCGACGTAGCCGGTGACGTCCTGAGTGTTGTTCAGGACGTAGCGCAGGCCGCCACCGAAGGTACGGGCGGCAAAGCGCCCGGTCTGGTCAATTTCGGCGAATGATTCCGAGCCAACAGCAAAAGTCAGATTCCCGGATAGGCGGCGAAACAGGGGAAAGCCGAGGCGAGTGCGGCCGTTGGGCTGCCAGTCATGACCGGGCACGCCGGAGAAAGCGCTGCGCGCCGCATTGATGGAGAGCAGCCAGTTCCACTGGTGAGGGAGGTACACCAGGGTGGTGCCGCCAAGCGTGAGGATGCGCGCGGTGGAATACCAATACCAGTGCTGGTCGTAGGACGCCTCGATGCCACGGATAAATGGATTGCCGAGGCGGAAGCCGTGCCCGTAGCCGAACAATGCTTCTGACTTGGGGATAACGGCGTGGTCCTGGCCGCCCGCCCCGCCTACCGTCAGCCAGTCGCTTCTGCTGAGGTTGCGGGTAACGGTTCCGGTGAGCTTTCCCGCGCGCTGGCCAAAGCGCTGGTAGGTATTGAAAGTAACGCTGGTCGCCCAGGAGGAATTCCAACGGGATGCCAGGGAGAGGGTCTCGGTGGCGGCGGTGTCGGTGTAGTTGAATGCGTCTACATCGGTGCCGATGCGGAGCTGATGACGGTCTTCGCCGGCCAGGGCTTCAAGGCCGAGACGAGCATCCTGGTCGGCACTGTTGAGGGAGAGGGCCTGACGAAAATTGGAGCGCGCCTCTGCATTCCTTTTCAGTGCAGCGAGGACGCGGCCTCGGCGGACAAGGACATCGGAGTTGCCGGGTGCCAAGGATTGCGCGCGATCGAGCACCTGGAGAGCTTCGGCATCTTTGTCGTCCCAGTGCAGCACATCGGCAAGGCCGACCAGCATGTCCACATCATCGGGCTTGCGCGAAAGCACAAAACGGTATTCGGCCGCAGCCTCTGCGTGGCGATTTTTCCAGGCGAGAAGGCGAGCTCTCCAGCCATGCGCCTCCAGATCGGAAGGAGCAGCCGCAATGCGGGCTTCGGTAAGGGCAAGAGCTTTGTCGAGATCACCTTGCTGGACGGTCGCGCGGACTTGTGACGACCAGTCTGGATTGGAGTCTGCCGCTACGGCAGGCAAGAACGAAAGCATGGCCAAAACGAGGCTTGCCAGAAAACAACGCACCAGGCTCGCGGGCGGCACCTTCGCCAGTTGTCGGCAAATTGTCATAGCGCGCACAAAGAGACACCGGTGGCGGGGGCCACGCCTGGAGTCCATCTGCTGTGGATGATAATGTCGTTGGGAACCGCGGGAAGGTTACTTTGGTGATAGTCGGCGGAAGCCCAGTCGGGCACGGGCGGCGCTTTGCGGCTCGGACCTTTGGGATCACTGGCTTGGAAGTTCCCCAAACTGCCGGAATACAGTGGACTGTAGGGGTTTTTCCGGTTACAGCCGTAATGGTGAGAAGCGCGCTGGAAGCGATTGCGTTATGAGCGAGTAGCTGCAGATCCCCTCAAGGGATTAAAGCCCCGGGGCTTATCTGACTGGTGACGGCGTGGCTGAAGCCACGCCCTTTCAACACGGAAAGCGAATCAGCCCTAGTCAGCGGGGGCGTTAGTAGGTACGGCCACCACCTGAACATCCTTCAGTTGCTGTAATTGGCTGAGGGTGCGTTCCCATTCTTTGTGGTGTTTCTTGGTGGCGATGGGCGCATTGAGATCGCTATAAAAAGCCAGAATATTGCTGCGCAAGTCGGGGCTAACATTATCGAAGTGGCGACGGGCTAAGCCATCCAGCAGCGCGGCATAGGTATCATCGGTGAGTTTGTATTCGCCTGCGCGGGTAACTCCGCCCGTGTCAAAATCGCGGTCATTCAGCTGCAATTTGCCCGCTTTTACCTCGTCAAATAACCGGCGGTAGTTCGCGAGCGTTACATCCATGCTCTTCAGGTACATGTCTTCGGTTTGCGGGTTGGGAAGCACAAAATCCACGGCGCGGAAAGGACCGAACTTGGGGATGAGGTGAAACAGAAAGGCCAGGAAGCGAGCGCCGAAGCCGGGACGGCGGTATTGGCTGCCCCACTCCCGTTCGTAGTAGGACCGGGAGACGTGGTAGAGAAACCGCTTCTGGTTGCGGTTATGCTTTTCCTGCACCAGGTCGGCCGGCTTGATGAGCAGCGCCACCTTGGTCATCTCCGGAATCACCTTGCTGATACCGCGGCGATAAGTGCCAATGGCCAGATCCTCATTGTGGATGAGATCGCTCAGGGGAATGCCATAGGTCCGCTGGAAGGCCCGTTCCAGCAGGGGAGTAGCCACTTCAAAGCCGATGAAGTCGTGGTAGCGGTCAGAGGCAAAACGATTCTTGGCGACCTGAGTCACGTCAAAGCCGAATTCGGTGCGGATGTGGGCCTTGGGGTCGTCTTCGTAGGTCACGGAATCCCCGTACTTCTGCCGCAATTTGGGGAAGCGCACTGCTACGGCGCGGTTGATGTAGGGATGGCCATTGAGGTCGGAGGCATAGTGGGCCAGGGCGCCCAGGGCGAAAGAGAGTTCGTTGATGTCGGTGGCCTCGGCGAAAAGGGCCTCGACGAAATAGCCGCTGCGCACGTAGTGGGTCAGGTCGCTGAAACGCTTGTTGCCGAAAGGGTAGTAGCCCATGTCCTGAATGAGGCAGCCGCCATAGGCATAAGCGTGGGCGCGGCGCAGGTCCTCTCGTGAGGCGTTGGGAAAGCGCTGCATCAGCCAGGGGCGAATGGAATCGGCCCAGACCAGGTCGACCACCTCTTCGTGGCTAAGTACGGAGTAGCCGATGGAGGGCGGCGCAGCCGTCAACACGAACAGGAGCAGGCACAGAACTGAGAGCGCCCGCTTCATGGGCGCACGGTAAGCCGACATGCGGGGTATCGTAACCTCTTCCGGGTGCAAGAATGCAAGCTGCCGGTTAATAATTGCAAGTTTGTTGGATGCAGCTGAGAGCTGCTGCGGGTGGAAAAAAGGCACCCAGCTTGACGCCCCTGTCTGAACTTGGCAAGGGCGCGGCCGATGGCGTAGGCTGGCGCGTCATGCTCCAAAAAACTCTCCGCTATTTGGCTTTTCTGAGTGCTGTTCTCTGCCTGGCTTCCGCCGCCTGGGCCGGCTTCAGGCTGGAACAGGTGATGAGCTACTCCTTTCCCGACCACCTGGTGGCAGCCGCGAAGAGCGGTCGCGTGGCCTGGGTCTCCAACCAGCGCGGTGTGCGCAACCTCTGGGTAGCTGAGGCTCCCCACTTCCACGCCCACCCCATCACGCATTACACCGCCGATGACGGCCAGGACATTCCGGCGCTGGCGCTGACGCCAGACGGAAGCACCGCAGTGTACGTGCGTGGGACTGAGTTGTTCGAGGACAGCGGAGACGTGACTAACCCGACCAGCAACGTACACGGAGCCAAGCACGAAGTTTGGGCGGTGGATGTGGCTGGCGGGGAGCCCCGGCTGCTGGGAGAGATTAACTGCGCGGGTGAGGACTGCGAGGACCTGCAGATTTCGCCCGATGGTAAATCGGTGGCGTGGGCAGGGAAGAAGCAGGTGTGGATTGCGCCCGTGGCTGGGGGCAAAGCGGCGCAGCAGTTGGCTCAAGTGCGGGGAGAGAATGTGAGCCCGCGCTGGTCACCGGACGGTAGGTGTATCGCACTCGCCAGCCGTCGTGGCGACCACAGTTTTATCGGCATCTACGATTTCGGCCGCGACAGCATCGTGTACCTGGCGCCCAGCGTGGACCGCGATTCGATGCCGCGCTGGTCGCCGGATGGGAAGCTGGTTGCGTTTGTGCGCCAGCCAGGTGTGGAACGCGGGCTGCCGCTGATTCCTGAACGCCCGCACCCGTGGGCCATCTGGGTGGCCGATCCAACTAGCGGCGCAGGACATGAGCTATGGCACAGCGGCTCGACGTTGAACGATTCGCTGCCGGAACTGACCGAGGACGCCTCTTTCAAGTTTGCCGCCGGTAACCGGGTTGTATTCGCCTCCGAGCAGGACGGCTGGAACCATCTGTATTCGATCAGCGCTGCGGGTGGCGCCCCGACATTGCTGACGCCTGGCCAGTTCGAGGTTGAGGACGTTACGCTCAGTTCCGATGGCCGCACTGTGTTGTATTCCTCCAACCAGAGCGACGTAGACCGGCGGCACTTGTGGCGTGTGCCGGTGGAAGGCGGAGCGCCCCAGGCTCTTACACGTGGCGAAACCATGGAGTGGAAGCCGGTGGAGACGGCGGATGGGCGATATGTGCTCTGCCTGGGCTCAACCGCCACCACGCCGGCCATGCCCTACCTGGTCACGAGCACGGGGCGGGACATGCTGGGCAAGGATGCGCTTCCGGCCGATTTCCCTTCAGCCCAGCTGGTGACGCCTAAGCAGGTGGTCTTCCCCAGCGCCGACGGGTTGCAAATTCATGGACAGCTTTTCGTGCCCCGCGGGCGCACCCGTCCCGGCCCGGCGCTGGTCTGGATGCACGGCGGACCGATTCGCCAGATGATGCTGGGCTTCCACTACATGGGTTATTACCACAACGCCTATGCCGAGAATCAGTACCTCACCAACCTAGGCTACGTAGTGCTTTCGGTGAACTATCGTATGGGGATCATGTATGGACGAGCCTTTCGCGAGGCGCCGCATTGCGGGCCGAAGGGCGCAGCGGAGTACCAGGACATTGTGGCCGCGGCGCATTATCTTCAGGGGCTGCCTATTGTGGACGCGCACCGCATCGGGCTGTGGGGCGGCTCTTACGGCGGCTTGCTTACGGCGATGGGACTGGCTCGCGATTCCGATATTTTTGCCGCCGGAGTAGACTTCGCCGGCGTGCACGACTGGTCGGTGTTCGTGGCCAATCTTCCTGGATTCAGGAACGCTCCGGATGCGGAGGAGGCCAGAAAGCAGGGGTGGGAATCGTCACCGGATGCATCGGTTGAGCACTGGCAGTCGCCGGTGCTGCTCATTCAGGGCGATGATGATCCGGATGTGCCCTTCAGCCAGACCGTGGACCTGGCGCAGCGCCTGCGGGCCAATCACGTGCGCTTTGAGCAACTGGTGTTTCCGGACGAAGCGCACGATATGCTGCTGTGGCGCAACTGGGTGGCGGGATATAAGGCGACGGCGGAATTCTTCGAACGCATGCTGAAACCGTAGGGCAGTAACTGTTTTGCGGCGGCTAAAGCTGCCATTTTTCCGTGCTGACTGCGGCACGTGCCCTAATACGAGTCTCTTCTCCTCCAAGATGCGCGGGCGAGGGCCCGGACGTAGCAAACAGCCGCAGCCCAGCGTGGCTCAGCACGCGAGATTGCTTCGGGCCTGAAGGCCCCAGCATGACGCCATGCTTCGCATGGCACGCGGACGAGGGCGCCCGCGCCACAAAGGCGGTTTCGCTGGGCGGTGTATCCTGAAGCACGAACTGCCACATGCCTGAGCCCAGCCTTCAGCTGAAATCTCCGCCCCAAGAGCCTGCGGCCGAGATCCTGTTCACGCCGCGGGTTCGATTAGCCTTGATCAGCGGCATCACCGCGCTTGCGGCGCTTTTACGCCTGCTCTACCTGGGGAAAAAGAGCTTCTGGCTGGATGAGATTGTCAGTGTCTCCATCGCCCGGCTGGATCCGGCCGGCTTCCGCAAC
>DATEGI010000022.1:0-10634 GCA_035280205.1 Terriglobales bacterium
TTCCGCAGCGAACTGGTCAACTTTGATATTCCCGAAGAGGAATCGGCGTAATGCCTCGGGCTAGTCAATTGGTTTCGTTCCGGGTGTTGGTGGTCTGGTTCTCAGCAACGCTGGCCGCAGCATGCCCGGCCTTCGCGGCGCCCGCCGGCCCAAGCGAGTCACCTGAAATCATCCTACGGCAGAACTGGTTTATCGCCTCGTCCGCGGATGTGCGGGAGGGCGGAGCGGCGATTTCCGCTCCAGGCTATTCCACTCACGATTGGTACCCAGTCACAGCTCCTAACACGGTTCTCAGTTCGCTCGTAGCGGACCAGGTCTACTCCGAGCCTTACACCGGCATGAACCTGCGCTCCATTCCCGGCGCGACCTACCCGCTCTTCGAAGATTTTTCCAACCTCATGATGCCCCCGGGCAGCCCCTTCCGCCACGCCTGGTGGTACCGCACCGAGTTCAACTTGCCTGCAGAGTACCGGGGCAAAACTCTGTGGCTCGCTTTTGATGGGATCAACTACAGGGCCAATGTCTGGATGAATGGCGTGCAGATCGCCTCCTCGGACAAACTCGCCGGGATGTGGCGTCTGTTCGAATTTGACGTGACCGCGGCGGCCCGGCCCGGGCGAGCAAATTCCCTGGCGGTGGAAGTTTTCCCGCCCCAGCCCCGCGACCTCTCCATCACCCTGGTGGACTGGGCGCCCATGCCGCCCGACAAGGAAATGGGCATCTGGCGCGACGTGCACATCCTTGCCACTGGCGCCCTGCGGCTGCGGTACCCTGCGGTGATCACCAGGCTCAACTCGCCGGCTAACGATCAGGCTTCGCTCACCGTGCGGGCTGAGCTGACCAACTCCGCTGATCACCCTGTGGCCGGCGTTGTGAAAGGCAAGATTGAAAATGTCGAGTTTCAGCAACCCGTGCGGCTTGAGGCCGGGGAAACGCAAACTATCCGCTTCACTCCGCAGGCGTTTCCCCAACTGAAGTTCTCTCGCCCACGGCTGTGGTGGCCGGCGCCCGTGGGCCCACAGAATCTCTATAATCTCGACCTGCAGGCGGAAGTGGATGGCCAGGCTTCCGACTCCAGCCACACCCGTTTCGGCGTGCGCGAAGTCACCTCCAAGCTCGACCAGCAGGGCCACCGGCTTTTTCAGATCAACGGCAAGGACATACTCATCCGCGGCGCCGGCTACAGCTTTGACCTGCTCTTGCGTTCCAGCCCTGAAACAGAGCGGGAACAACTGCAAATTGTGCGAGATCTCAACCTCAACGCCGTGCGCATGGAAGGCAAGCTCGAGGACGACCACTTCTTCGACCTGGCCGATGAGATGGGCATTCTGATGATGCCCGGCTGGTGCTGTTGCGACCAGTGGGAAAACTGGCCCCAGTGGGACACTGAGGACGAGCACATCGCGGCCGAGTCCCTGCGCGATCAGGCCCGCCGCCTGGAACGCCACCCTTCAGTCTTCGTGTGGCTTTACGGCAGCGACTTCGCCCCGCCGCCCAAGGTGGAAAAGATGTATCTGCAGGTGCTCAAAGAGTCTGACTGGCCCAACCCAGCCATTGCCTCGGCGGGCAGCAGAACGACCACCGTGGGCTCCACCGGCGTGAAGATGACCGGTCCCTACGAATATGTGGCGCCATCATTCTGGTACCTCGACCACCGCCATGGCGGCGCTTTCGGCTTCAACATGGAAACCAGCCCCGGGCCCGCCATTCCGCCCATCGAGAGCCTGCGCCGCATGCTGCCGCCCGATCACCTCTGGCCCATTGATTCCGTCTGGGAATACCACGCCGGCGGTATGTCGCGCACGTTGAGCGTGTTTACTGAGGCGCTGAACAACCGCTACGGACTCTCAAGCTCGGCAGAGGAGTACGCTCGCAAGGCGCAGATGCAAGCATACGAAGCCCATCGCGCCATGATGGAGGCTTACGGCCGCAACAAGTACACGTCCACGGGAATCATCCAGTGGATGCTGAACAACGCCTGGCCCAGCATGATCTGGCACATGTATGACTGGTATCTGCGGCCCGGTGGCTCCTACTTCGGCGTAAAGAAGGCCTGTGAGCCGCTGCACGTGCAGTATTCCTATGATGACCGCTCCATCGTCGTGGTCAATTCCTATTACCAGAGCTTTCCCCAGCTAAAGGTCACGGCCAAGGTTTACAACCTGGATATGACTGAGAAGTTCTCCCGGCAGGTGGATTTGGATGTCGCCCCCGACAGCAGCACGCGCGTCTTCACGCTGCCTGAAATCCCTGGCCTGACCTCAACGTATTTCGTGAGCCTGACGCTGCAATCCGGAGGAGAGGTGAAGAGCGGAAATTTCTACTGGCTCTCAACCAAACCGGAAACCATTGATTTCGCCCGCGAGCAGGAGGACACCACCGGCCAGTACGACATCTCGACCTGGGCGCCGACGAAGACCTTCGCCGACTACACCGCGCTCAACCGGCTGCCGCAGGTGAATTTGGAGGTGTCGGCACGCTCACAAGCGAGCACGAATACAGGCTCAACCACTGTCACCCTGCACAACCCAGCGCGTTCGCTTGCTTTTGGCGTTCGTCTGAAGGTAAATCGCACGGTCAGCAACCGGGTGAGTGCGGAAGCTCCGAGTGACACTGAAATCCTCCCAGTGCTTTGGCAGGACAACTACTTCGAGCTTCTGCCAGGCGAAACGAGGCAGGTCATCGCTACCTATTCCACAAGCGATTCGGGCAAAGCGGCACCAACGGTCGAGGTGGAGGGCTGGAATGTGGGGCGCCAGTTGGTCCTAGCCCAGCCTTGAGTCAGCCAATCCGGGCAGTCTTCCTATCCTAGCGATTAGTCCGGCACAGACCTAATGTCGGATTTCTGGTATCTTGCCATCCACCATGCCGCCATCGCCGGAGCCTCAGCCCCAGCCGCTCTACTGCCCTAACTGCGTGCGCGAGGTCACTGATCCGCTGACCTGCGGCGATTGCTCGGCCGTGATCTGCCGGGTCTGCGGCACTCCGCTGGAATCGCCCGACGAGTTAGGCATTGGATAATCCATGAACCCGCGCCCTGGCGCTCCTCAACAAGTCGAATCCAGCGCCCAGACCGCGGTCGCCGAGCCTAGCCTCATTCGCGGCCTCTCCCTGCTCGATTCCGTGCTGCTGCTGCTCGGTGGCATCATCGGCTCCTCCATTTTTCTGACCGCCAAGGACGTGGCTGGGCCCCTGCCCCATCCCTTGTACTTCATCCTGGTGTGGGTGCTGGGCGGCGTGGTCTCCCTGTTTGCCTGCTTTGCTTTCGCTGAACTGGGCGCCATGTATCCCGATTCCGGCGGCCAGTACGTTTACATGCGCGAAGCCTATGGCGACCTGGTCGCCTTCCTCTACGGCTGGATGATCTTCACCGTCAGCAACGGCGGCACCATTGCCGCTCTGGGCGTGGCGGCAGCCGTTTACCTGGGCGAAATTGTGCCTTTCATCTCCGCCCAGCACGTGGTGTGGAGCGGCTGGGGCCTGACTGTCAACCGTACCCACCTGGTGGCCCTGGCCTCCATTGCTTTCACCACCTGGATGAATGTGACCGGACTGCGCCGCGGGGCTGTTCTGCAGAACATAGCGACATGGCTGAAGTTTCTGGCCATGGCGGCATTCGTCTTCTTAGGCTTTGCCGTGGGCAAAGGCTCCTGGTCGCATTTCACTCAAACCGGTGTGGCCGCCGGCGCCCGCGCTTCCGGCTTGCTGATGGGCGGCAGCCTTTCTGGCCTGATGGGCGCTTTTGGCGTGGCCCTGATCGCGGTGTTCTGGGCTTATGACGGCTGGGTCTATATCACCTGGGTGGCGGGCGAGGTCAAGGAACCGCAGCGCAATCTGCCGCGCGCTATGGTGATGGGCGTGCTCGCGGTGGGCGTTATCTACGTCTCAATGAATTTGGTGTACCTGTATGCGCTGCCTATGAGCAAAATTGCCGCCACGGAAACCATCGCCCATGCTGCCGCGGTGCAGCTGTTCTCGCCAGCTGCAGCGGTCTGGCTTTCGGCCATGATCGCTCTCTCCTGCTTCGGGGCGAATGCCAGCTGCATCCTCTCCGGCGGGCGCGTCTACTTCGCCATGGCCCGCGATGGCGTCTTCTTCCAGAAGATGGCAGAAGTCCATCCTCGCTGGCGCACTCCCGCGTTCAGCCTGATCGGCCAGGGAGTATGGGGGGCCATCCTCGTCTTCACCGGCCGCTACGACCAGCTCTACACCTACGTGATGTTCATGATGATTGTTTCCTACCTGGCGGGAGTGGGAGCGCTGTTCGTGCTGCGGCGCAAGCGGCCGGAGATGCCGCGCCCCTACCGCTGCACCGGTTACCCTTGGCTGCCCGTGCTGTACCTGGTGATCGCGGGCTTGTGGGCGGCGAACACGCTCATCGAACGGCCCAAGGAGGCGCTTGCCGGCCTGGCCATCGTGCTCATCGGCATACCCGGCTATCTCTATTGGAAGCGTGCCAGCCGGAAAGCCGCCCTTTAGCCTCAGAGGACACAGAGGTCGCCGAGGAGTTCAGCGGCTGAATGCTGATTGCTGAATGCTGGTTTCTTACACCGGCACCGCGGTCTTGCGCGGCGGGTTGAAGAACGGCAGTTTAACCACCGTGGCGGTTACGGTGTGGCGCACCGACTCAACCGTGAACTCCATTTTCAGCTTGCTCCCGAGCTGAGAGTGTTCGCGCTCGACACTGGCCAGCGCAATCATCTTCTTGAGCAGCGGTGACCAGGTAGTGGAAGTAGCCTTTCCCACCTGCTTCCCGCCCTTGTACACGGGCACGTGCACGCGCGATGCGGTGCTGGGTGTCTGCGGCGCCATCCCCAGCTTGTCGAAGAAGCGCTCAACCTCCGACCACTCGAGTTCCAAGCCCACCAACTGCCGAGGCGCGCCGCGCTTCTGCTCCTCTACTAGCGCCGAACGGCCGATGAAGTTTTCTTTTTCCAGATGAACCAGGCGTCCCAGACCGATCTCAGAAGGCGTATATTTCTGCTCCGCAATCAGCGCCTTCTTGCTGCTGATGTAATCTACTTCGATCAGGATCAGTCCGGCCTCAATGCGGGCCACATCCAGCGCCAGCATGCCCGTGGGATGCACGTCAAACTGCCTGCCATTTTTCATGAGCGCGTCCCAGACCTTGACGGCGTCGTTCCACTGCACCCAGATCTCATAGCCCAGGTCGCCGGTGTAGCCGGTGCGCGAAATATCCACAGGCACGCCTTCGATCTTGCCGTGCGTGACGCGAAAATACTTCAGGTTGGTTATGTCGGCATCGCTCACCGCTTTCAGCAGCTTGCCCGAAGTCGGTCCCTGCACCGCCAGCGCCGCCGTTTTCTCCGAGATGTCCTCAATCTGCACCTCCATACCCAGCGCATTTTGGCGAAACCAGCGCAGGCTGGGGTCGGCGGCCGTCCAGCGGTATTTGTTCTCCTCCAGGCGGGTGATGGTGCCGTCGTCAATAACTTTGCCGTCTTCGTCGCACCAGCAGCAGTAGATGACCTGGCCCACGCCCACTTTGTTGATGTCGCGCGCGATCACGCGGTTCACCAGGCGAGTGGCATCCTTGCCGGTAACCATATATTTGAACAGCGGTGTGATATCAATCAGCGCGGCCGCGTTGCGGATGGCGTTGTACTCGTGCTCGTGATGGGTTTCGTACACGCTGACCGTGTAGTAACCCGACCACTCGCGGTAGCTCAGGCTGTAGCAGAGGGGAAAAGTACGCTCGTGAAATGCGGTTCCGACCGGCAAGCTGGCTCCTGCAATGCGTGGTATGAAGCCGGATTATAGCCAGCCGTGCGGGGCGGCGGCAAGAATGCCCGTTATGGACGTCCATCGAGGCGGGCTGCACCCGTTCTGGACGGAGCGGAACTCCGTCCCCACCCGGCCCGTCGGCAAGACAAATCCCCACGCCTCGCTTACAATGTGGCTTCATTCCGCGAAATTCCTATGCCTGCTGGAAATAATAAATACGACGTCATCGTCATTGGCGGTGGCCACAACGGGCTGGTTAACGCTGCCTACCTGGCTCGCGCCGGCAAAAAGGTGCTGGTTCTGGAGCGACGCTACGTGCTGGGCGGCGCTGCAGTCACCGAAGAAATCGTCCCCGGCTTCAAGTTCTCTGTCTGCTCCTACGTGGTCTCGCTGCTGCGCCCGGAGATCATCCGCGACCTCGACCTGCCCCGCCACGGCCTGGAAATCCTGCCCCTGGACGGCACCTTCACGCCCATGCCCAACGGCGATCACCTGTGGCGCGTGAACGACCACGCCAAAACGCGCCGCGAAATCGCCCGCCACTCCGCCGTGGACGCTGAAGCCTACGAGGAATTCGGCAAGGCCATGCAGCAGATGTGCCGCTTCGTGAAGCCCATCCTCAGCATGGTTCCGCCAGACCCCTCCACGCTGAATCCCAAAGAACTGATGAAGCTGCTGTTCATCGGGCGCCGCTTCCAGCACCTCGCCAGCGAGGACAAATACAACCAGGTGCAGCTGATGACCATGAGCGCTGCCGACTTCCTCGACCAGTGGTTCGAGACCGACGTGCTCAAGGCCACCATGTCGGCTTCGGGCATCATCGGCACCTTCCTGGGGGTGCGCTCGCCGGGTACGGCCTACGTGCTGCTCCATCACTACATGGGCGAGATTGACGGCGCATTTCGCGCCTGGGGCTTTGCCCGCGGCGGCACTGGCGCGATTTCCAATGCCATCGGCGAAGCGGCCAAAGAATTTGGCGCCGAGATTCGCACCCGCGCCGCGATCTCCAAGATTCTGGTGAAAAATGGCCGGGCAGCGGGGGTGGTTCTGCAGAACGGCGACGAAGTTTACGCCGACATTGTTTCCTCCAGCGTAGACCCCAATCTGACCTTCCTGAAGATGATCGAGCCCAATGAACTGCCCGGCGAATTTCTGGAGGAGGTGCGTCGGTACAAGTATCGCGGATCTTCGGGCAAAGTAAACCTGGCGCTCGATGCCCTGCCCAACTTCACCTGCATGCCCGGCGAGGGTGCGCATCTGCGTGGGGCTATTTCCATCTCGCCCGCTGTGGACTATATGGAGCGGGCTTATGACGACGCCAAGTATGGTAAGTACTCGCGCCGTCCCTACATTGATATGGTGATCCCCAGCCTGACCGACCCTTCGGTAGCGCCCCCGGGCAAGCACGTGCTTTCCTGCTTTGTGCAATATGCGCCCTACAACATCAAGGAAGGGAACTGGGACGAGAAGCGCGAAGAGTTCGGCAACAACGTGATTGATACCGTGGCCGAATTCGCGCCGAATCTGAAGAAGATCATCGTGGGTAAGCAAGTGCTCACACCGCTCGATCTGGAACGCGAGTTCGGGCTCACCCAGGGCAACATCTTCCAGGGTGAGCTTTCGCTCGAGCAGTTGTTCTTCCTGCGGCCCGTGCCCGGCTGGGCACAGTACCGCACGCCCATCAAAAATCTTTATATGTGCGGCTCCGCCACGCATCCTGGCGGCGGCATCATGGGGGCACCGGGTCGGCTGGCAGCGCTGGAAATTCTCAAAGACTCAGGACACGGGGCGCGCTAGCCATGGCCCACGACATCGTCATTCTGGGTGCGGGTCACAACGGCCTGGTCACCGCCTTCTACCTGGCTCGTGCAGGGTTCAAACCGCTGGTGCTGGAGCGCCGCGAGCAGGTTGGCGGTTCTGCGGTGACCGAAGAATTTCATCCTGGCTTCAAGTGCTCCACCCTGGCTCACTCCGCCGGCCCGCTGCGCCCGCAAATTGTTCGCGACATGGAACTGGAGAAGCACGGGCTCAAAATGCTGAACCCCGAGCTGCGGGTGTTCGCTCCTTCGCCCGATGGCCGAGCGCTGTTCCTTTACGGCGACGCTGCCAAGTCGGCGCAGTCCATTGCCAATTTCTCCGCCAAAGATGCCCAGAACTACAGCGAGTTCCAGCGCTCTCTGGGCAAGATTGCCGGGGTTTTTCAGCGCGTGCTGGCCATGGCTCCGCCCGACATTGACCATCCCGCCGCCGCTGACCTTTGGGAGATGGTCAAGACCGGCAAAGGCGTGCGCGACCTGGGCAAGAAAGACATGTACCGGCTGTTGCGCTGGGGCCCCATGGCGGTGGCCGATCTGGTGGCCGAATTCTTCGATACCGAACTGCTGCGCGCCGTAATAGCTGCGCGCGGCATCTTCGGCACATTCCTGGGCCCGTGGTCGGCGGGCAGCAGCAGCGTGCTGCTGATGCGCGCTGCAGCTGATTCTTCTCCTGCCGGCTCCAGTTCGCATCCGATTGGCGGCATGGGAGCGGTCACCAAGGCGATGGCAGCCGCGGCGGCTGCTGCCGGCGCCGAGATCCGCACCAACGCCGACGTAAGGCAGGTTCGCGTGAAGAATGGCGTGGCCAACGGGGTCGGGTTGGCCAACGGCGAAGAGATTGCCGCCACCACCATCATCTCCAATGCCGATCCTAAGCGCACGCTGCTCAAGCTGGTTGACCCGGTGCACCTCGCTCCCGACTTCGTGGTCAAGCTGCAGCACTACCGCACACCGGGCACAGTGGCCAAGGTGAACCTGGCGCTCAACGGCCTGCCCCACTTCACGGCGCTGGAGAAGGCCGGCACCAACGGGACGGCGCTGACCGGTCGCATCCACATCGGCCCGGAGATTGACTACCTGGAGCGGGCTTTCGACGAGGGCAAGTACGGCAGCTTCTCCAAGGCGCCTTACCTGGAGGCGACCATCCCCTCGCTGGCCGATCCTTCACTAGCACCCGGGGGCAAGCACGTGATGTCCATCTACATGCAGTTCGCGCCTTATAAGCTGCGCGGCACTGATTGGAACACCCAGCGGGATGCGTTAGGCAATTCGGTAGTAGACACGCTCGCCAAGTACGCCCCCGATCTGCCGGGACTGGTAGAGACCGGGCAGATCATTACCCCACAAGATCTGGAAGAAACCTATGGGCTGACCGGCGGTCACATTTTCCACGGTGAGCTGGCGCTCGATCAGATCTTCACCATGCGCCCGCTGCTGGATTGGGCGCGCTATCGCACACCCATCCGGGGTCTTTACCTGTGCGGCTCCGGCACCCATCCAGGGGATGGGCTGACCGGGGCCTCCGGCGCCAACGCCGCCCGCGAAATCCTGAAAGATTTAAAGAAATGAAAACCGCCAAGGACGCAAAGGACACAGAGGCTTTTGATTCGAAACGGTATATCTAAAGGGTCTGTTCTGTAGAAGTCAAAATCATTCATCTTCTTTCTCTCGGCGTGCTCTGCGTACTCTGCGGTGAAGCTCTTAAAGGGAGAGCTAATGAGATTCCTGGATAAGCTGCAACCCCTCGGCCTGGTGGCCATGCGCATCGCGCTGGGCGCCGTCATGATCGTGCACGGCTATCCCAAGGTAACCGGCATTCACAATGTGGAAAAATTCTTCGGCAGCATTGGCCTCCCCTGGTGGTCGGCCTACCTTTCCGCGGGCGCGGAATTTTTTGGCGGCATTCTGATTATCATCGGCCTGCTGACTCGCCCTGTCGCCTTTGCCCAGTTGATTGACATGATCGTGGCCATCGCCAAGGTGCATTGGAAGCATGGGCTGGTCGGCGAAGGCAACTATCAATTGCCCATGACGTTAGCCGCCCTCAGCCTGGCGCTGATCTTCTTTGGCGCCGGTCCCATCGCCTTGGACGCAGTTATTAGCCGGGGCCGCGGCGGAAGCCGAAGAACGGCCTCTGCCTCGAATACCTGAGCATTTTGAATCCCATCGCACATTGGTAGAGACGTAACTTGTTACGTCTCTCGTCCTCGCATAATCCAGATTCTGCAAGCAGCGTCGCTGTCCCGAATGCTGGGGCAATCCTAAGCACAGTTGCACCCCAGTTACTTTTCTCTGTGCCTCTGTGTCTCTGTGGTGGATTTAGAACTCGGCCAGCTCTAGCATGGCCCGCTCGATGTCCTCGGACTGCGGCAGAATCTCATCTTCCAGTAGCGGCTGATAAGCCACAAAAACGTCCTCAGCCGCGATACGGCGCACGGGCGCATCCAGGTCTTCGAACAACTCGTCGGCGATGCGGGCGGCAATCTCCGCGCCGTAGCCCCAGCTCAGCGTGTCCTCGTAAGCGACCAGGACGCGGCTGGTTTTGCGCACGGAGGTGGCAATCGCCTCCCAGTCATAGGGATTGAGTGTGCGCAGATCAATCAGCTCCACGCTGATTCCCTGCTCCCGCTGCAGGCGTTGCGCTGCCTGCAGGGTACGTGGCACCACGGCTCCGTAGGTCACCACCGTCAGGTCGCTTCCTTCCTGTACCACTTTGGCCTTTCCAAATGGCACCATGTATTCCGGCCCAGGATAGGGTGAGCGCCCAAACGTCTCGCGGTAGAGCCGCTTGTGTTCCAGAAACATTACAGGGTCGTCGCAACGGATGGCGGTCCGTAGTAGGCCGTTGGCATCCAGGGCATTGGAAGGAAACACCACGCGCAGGCCGGGAGTGTGCGTAAAGATACTCTCGCCGCACTGCGAGTGGTAAATCGCGCCTCCGGTCAGATAGCCGCCAATGGCCACGCGGATCACGGTCGGCGCGGAAAAGGCATTCGCGGATCGCCAGCGGATCAGCGGCAGCTCGTTCCGCAGCTGCATCATCGCCGGCCAGATGTAGTCGAAAAATTGAAT
>DATEGI010000023.1:0-10875 GCA_035280205.1 Terriglobales bacterium
CCACGTCGGCGGCTTCGAAGTTGTACACCGAAAATTGCAGCTCATCCGCCAGCCGCACGTCGCCGTAGGTGACCGCCTTGCCGCTCTCCGGATCGCGCGCCCAGACAATCTCATAAATGCTGTTCACGTCCTGCAAAAACGCCGCAATGCGCTCCAGGCCGTAGGTCAGCTCCGCCGAAATCGGCTCCAGGTCCACTCCCCCGCACTGCTGAAAATAGGTAAACTGCGTGATCTCCAGCCCGTCCAGCATCACCTGCCAGCCGATTCCCCACGCGCCCAGCGTGGGCGACTCCCAGTTGTCTTCCTCGAACTTGATGTCGTGCTGACGCAGGTCAATGCCGATGTCCGCCAGCGACTCCAGGTACAACTCCTGCACCTTCGCCGGCGGCGGTTTGAGGATTACCTGCAGTTGTGTGTGTTTGTAGAGCCGGTTGGGGTTCTCGCCGTAGCGCCCGTCCGCCGGCCGCCGCGAAGGCTGCACGTAGGCCACCTTGTATGACTGCGGTCCCAGCACCCGCAGGAAGGTTTCGGGCGCCATCGTGCCCGCCCCCACTTCCATGTCGTAGGGCTGCTGCAGCACGCATCCGCGCTCCGCCCAGAAATTCTGCAGGCGCAGGATGAGCTCCTGAAATGTAGGCGGATTGGGGGTTGATGGCATTCGGCTTTTGGCTCTTAGCTTTTAGCTCTTGGCCTGTACATCGCGGTTTCACCGTGAAGCAGGAACCGCCACAAACCAGCTCATAGCTAAAAGCCGCCAGCTAAGAGCCGATTCTCTCCAGCATCCCCGCCGTCACCAGCTTCTTTTCCAGGTGCCGTTCCAGTATCTGCACCAGGAACTTGCGTAAATCGGCGGCTCGCGCCTTGGGCCACTCCAGGGCAGCAAAATTTTCTATCGGAGCCCGAAACATCTCGCCCGCCAGGACTCGTGACTCCCGCGACATCTCCGACGAAGCCAGCCGCTTATCCTCGGCGCACATCAGCCCGTCCGCCAGCGCGTGGTAAAAGGCCCGGCTTCCGTTCAGCGCCGCGCCGCAGGCCATACACTCGGAAAGCTCTGGCAGGAAGCCTACCAGCCGCGTCATCCACAGCTCGAAATAGGTGAGCGGCATCCAGATGCGGTCACCCACTAGTTGATCCAGCACCGCCAGAGTCAGCCGGAAGACTGCGTCGTTGGCTTCCCGGTCCGGCAGCAGCTCGTCCAAAACCTCCGCCAAATGTCCCAGCGCCACCGCCCGCGGATACGTCACCTGCCGGGCCAGCGGCGACTCCAGCACCTCGCACGAGTCCAGCCGGGCCAGTTCCTGGCGCTCGCGGTCATCCCAGTAGGCGCGCACATAAGTCAGCGGCTCCAGCGCCCCGCCAAAGCGCTTCTTGGATTTTTTCGCCGCCTTGGCCACGCCGCGCACTTTGCCTTCCGCCCGCGTGAACAGCGTGACCAGCAGGTCCGCCTCGCGCAAGGGATAGGTGCGCAGCACAATCGCCTCTGACTCCTTCAGCGGCATGGACCGCCACCGGCCGCGACCCGACCCGCCTGCCGCGCCTCTGTGCTGTTTCCCGGCACCAAGCTAAACTTTCATTCTAACGGTTGCGGTCTGTGGATGACCAGCGGGGGAGATGGCTACTCTCAGGAGCGCCTCCAGCGAGCACGACAGTTCCCGATGTAAATAGCTGCGATGAAGACGGCTGCGATGCTCGCATACGTGCCATGCCCATTGATTGCCGTTTGCCACCAGAGCCCTTCCTGTCACATCCAAAGGAAATCTAAGAAGGAAAACCAAGCTACCAGCGAAGAATATTGCTGTGCCGTTTACAGGCTAAAGGCTAATTGCCAATTGCTGCCTTTCAACACAAAGGCGCACACCCCCTCCGGGATGTGCGCCCTGAACTCTCGCTTGCAATCGGGACTTACGCCGGCGTACGGCCGTAATAAGCGGCATTGCGCTCGGTAAAGCTCTTCCACTTTTCCGGCAGATCATCCAGCGCGAAGATGGCCGACACCGGGCACACTGGAACACAGGCGCCGCAGTCAATGCATTCCACCGGATCAATGTAAAGCATCTCTTCTTCGGCGTGCGCCGGTTCATCCTTCTTGGGATGGATGCAGTCCACCGGGCAGGCATCCACGCACGCTGTGTCCTTCGTCCCTATGCAAGGTTCCGCAATTACATAAGCCATGAGCTTTGATTCTCCTCGGAGCAGTTCGCGGTGCGGCTAACTGCCCCAATTCTAGCAAGAATGCCATACCGGGTGTATAGCTTTTGCTGCCGTTTCAGCGTTCGGCAGACCTTATCTGCCCAGCCCAACCGGCCGGAAAGAATCTCACCCATTTGGCCCACCTACAGCGCCTTTTCAGCCAATGGCAAGTTTTCCCAGCTTACCTGCCATTGTCAACATCCGGACCGCTGCATTTCAAGCTAGTCAGCTAGCGAGCCAGTCAGCCAGGCTGGCTGACCACTGGCAACTGGTTTTTACGCCGTCACCAACTCCCTCTGCTCCGCCGGCTCGTACTCGCAGATGTAACCCGCCACCGCGCTCGCGGCCACTGTCAGCGGGCTGGCCAGATACATCTGCCCCGGCCCGCTGCGGCCAGGGAAGTTGCGGTTCTGGGCGCTGATCACCACCTGGTCGGGGCGGGTTGAAACTCCCGGCCCGGCGTTGATGCATGCTCCGCAGCTGGGTTCGATCACGATTGCGCCTGCCTGCTTGAATACCTCCAGATACCCCTTGCGCACGCAGTACTCGCGCGTTTCCTGCGAGCCAAACTGAATATAGAACTTGCAACTGGCCGCCACCCGCTTGCCCTGGCGCAGGGAGTCCGCCAGCACCCGAGCGTACATGTCCATGTCTTCGTTTTTTCCCGCCGTGCAGGTCCCGCCATACGCGATCTCCACCGGCACAGGCGTGTTCAGATCGCGGATGTACTTGCCATTGCCGGGGTCGCCGGGCGTGGCCACCATGGGTGTGATATCGGCGGCATTCAGCTCAATCACATGGGCGTACTCGGCTGCGCCATCGCTGTTCAGGCCCGCAATCAGCTCCTGCGCCCGCTTGCGCTCCATGCCACGGCGTTCAACCAGGAACTCCACCACCTTCTTGTCGGGCGCCACGATGCCGGTGAAGCCGCCGATTTCCGCCGCCATGTTGGTCATGGTGGCACGCTCATCCACGCTCAGTTCCTCGATGGCCTCGCCCGAGTACTCCATCACCTTGGCCAGCGCCTTGCCGCTGCGCACGTACTCCAGCGACAGAATTTTCAGGATGAAATCCTTGGCCGTGACGTTGGGCCGCCGCTGGCCCCGGATCACGACTTTCACGCTTTCCGGCACCCGCACCCGCACATCCTTGGTGATCCAGGCATTGAACACGTCGGTGGTGCCGATGCCGAAGGCCACGCAACCGATCGCGCCTACGTGCGGCGTGTGCGAATCCGAGCCCACATTCAGCTGCCCCGGCAGGGCATAACTTTCCAGCACGATGGAGTGGCAGATGCCCTCCGAGCCCTTGCGGTCCCGCAGCTCGCCGTGCAGCTTTATGCCCCGCGACCTGGCGAAATCCTGCTGCTTGAATTTGAGCTGGGTGGCCAGATCCAGCAGACCCATCTTTCGTTTCTCTTCTGAAATCACCTCGTCCAGAAATGTCAGATGGTCGCGGAAGAAGATGATGCTCGCAGCATCATTGACCGGCGCATCCTTGCCCACGAGCTGCTCAAAGAAAATCGAGGCCATGGGGGTAACATACTCGTGGCTGAAACGCAGGTCGGTGCGCGCAAAGCCGGCATCACCCGGCTTCACCGCTGGCACCCCCACCTGGTCTTTGTCGTGGATCATGTGCCGGGCAAAGATCTTTTCCGCCACCGTCATCGGCCGCTTCTTGGTCTCGATGGGCGGCAGAAAAACCTTGCCCTGGAGCCGGGCCACGTTGAACGGGAACAGCCCGCCGTATTCGATAATCTGCCGCGTGATCTCGTCCTCGCCCTGGGTGAACTCGGCCAGCGGAATTTCCTCGCCGGCTCGAACTTTGTCAATAAGACCGAAGTTGGTCGAGGTCAGCACCCCCAGGTTCTGGCAGTTCTGCTTGTAAATGCGCTCGATGTTCTCCGCGATCACCAGCCGGATTCCCGCGCACAGCTCGGCATAAGGCGACTGCTCCCGGCTCGAACCCTTGCCCCGCCGCTTGCCACTCACCGCCGCGACAAAGCCGCCCTTCTTTACGTCTCCGCGCCCGATGGGCAGAACGTCTCCGCACTTCAGCCCCAGGTAGGGAATCTCGCCCAGCGTTTCGTCGAAGTAGAAGCAGTAGTGCGCGGGCGTGATCTCGTCGGTGGAAATGTCGTCGCGCAGCTTGGGATTGTTGGCCGGATTCTTGGTGTCCCAGGGCAGGTCCCAGCCCGCCAACTGCTTCTTGATCAGTTCCGGGTCTTCGGTCAGGAAAAGGATGCGCCCCTTCAGCCGCACCTTGTCCGGCCGCTTTTCGATTTTTCGTTCCAGCAACGATGGAATCACGAGTTATGTCCTAACGCGATTGATTTCACTTCCCCACATCAGATTGGATGCCTTCGCCTGCCAACCGCTATTTTAGCCCCTTTGCCCGTTTCACCTCATCTGGAGGAATCTCCGGCGAGCGGGTATCCTGCTTGTTCGGAAGCTACCGAGGCCTAAATGAGACTGGCGGGGTTGAGTGTGGAAGCGTGGGGCTTCAGCCCCGCGGAGGCCCGAGCAAAGAATATCGGGCTTTAGCCCTTGTGGCCCATCGGTACGCTAGACGATACGAAACAATTCGCTACCAGAACACTATTCCGGCGCGCTCGCGTGCGGCTTGCGGATCTCACCCACTACGCGGTTGGCAATCTGATCCATTAACTGTGAAACCAGCATGTCTTCCGTCACCTGAGCGTCCCCGTTAACCATACCCTCAGTCCAGGGCTTGAGATTCCCTGGCCGCATCAGCCGGTAATTCACGGTTGCGCTGTGATAGTCGTCCGGATACGCCCGCGGATCGCCCATCCCCGTCCCCACCTGGATTGCACCTGGTGGCGGCACGTTTACCGATGGCCGGCCTGCCTGAAACACCTCGGTAAGATTCGTATACAACACAAAATCGCAGTTCTTTTCCCGCACCGTGGTGTCCGCTTCGCCCGACGACTCCAGCGCCACTGTCTCAATTTTCGGCGCCTTCCCCTTCTTTACCTCTTTGCTCTTGTTGGTGCGCTCCAGCGCCCTCACCAGTTGGTCGCGCTCCCAAGCCGGGTTAACGATGTTTCGCGATGTGTTTTCCAGCGCGCCTACGCAGATGCGCACCGGCGCCGGCTTCTCCTGGGCATTGATTACGGGAACTAGAACGGTCAGAACTGCCAGGGACAGGATTCGCCGCATGGGCTCACCTCCCGAAGGCGAGGCAAGAAACAGCTACATTCTACGCCTTATGCGTTCGCCCGTATTCTGCCACCGAGGGCAATTCCTCCAGCCCTTCCCCGCGGAAAATAGCCTGGAATTCCCGCAGCAGCGCCTCGTGTACCCGGCCATTGGAGGCTAGCGTCTCGCGGCTGTCAATGCGGAAAGGCTGGCCGTCAAAGCGGGTCACCCGCCCGCCGGCCTCCTCCACGATGAGCACACCCGCCGCGGTGTCCCAAGGATTGAGATTGAATTCCCAGAAGCCGTCAAAGCGCCCTGAGGCCACGTCGCAAAGGTCCAGCGCCGCCGAACCCGCCCGCCGCACCCCGTGCGTTTTCAGCGTGATCTGGTGGTAGAAGAAGATGTTTGGATTCTTGTGCCGCTTGTGGCTGGGAAAGCCCGTAGCCACCAGGCATTCGGCGAGGTTTCCCACGCCGGAGACGTAAATCGGCTTTCCGTTCAGAAAAGCCCCGCCGCCCTTCTCGGCGGTGAACATCTCCTCGCGCGTAGGATCAAAGATGACCGCCGCGACGCGCTCATCCTTGTATTCCAGCCCGAGCGAGACGCAGAACACAGGAAACCCATGGGCAAAATTGGTGGTGCCGTCGAGCGGGTCCACGTACCAGCGGAATTCGCTGCCCTGCTCCGTACGCGTGCCCTCTTCCCCCATGATGTTGTGCCCGGGCCAGCGCTCGCGAATGCGCTTTGTGATCAGGACCTCGGAGGCACGGTCTGCCTCCGTTACCAGGTCCACGTCGCCCTTGTACTCCACCTTGACCCGGCGGTGGAAATAGCCCATCAGCAGCGCGCCCGCCTCGCGGGCAATTTCCGCCATGGCGGGCACGAATTGCAAAGCTTCCGGCATTACGGTTTTCGCCGCGCCGCGTCTTCCGCGATGTACATGATCTGGTGCTTGAAGATGAACAGGTTGGGCGCGCCATCCCGCGTGACCCGCACCATGTTCTTGTCGTAGTACTCAATCCAGCCCTTGACCACTTCCCCGTCCAGCAGCTTGATGGTCACCGGCTTCTGCTTTTCCCCCAGGCTCTTCAGGTAAGCGGCTTCCTCAAAGGTTTCCTCCGGCGGCGGAGCCTTGCCTTTCTTTGAGGGATGCGGAACTCCAGGTACGCGAAATGACATGAGCATCATTCTACACGGCACGGTGCAGTGGATTGTTGTCCGCTCCCGATGCTCGAAAAAGCAGTGTAAAATCCCTCCAGCCGCCTCTTCCGGAGGTGCTTGTGACTAAGCTTCTTCTTTGTCTCCTGCTGCTGGTGGTGACTTCCGGTGCAATCCCGCAGAAGCCCATACCGCCTGGGTTGCGCCAATCCGAACAGGCTGAACAGCAGGGTGAATTGAACATACCCCCGCCGATGAACCAGCCGACGAAGCCGAGCTTCGCCCAGGTGCAACATGATGCCGACCAGCTTGCCTCCCTCGCCCGTGGTCTCCCCGATCAGGTCGGTGAGCTATCCCGGGGCATTCGGCCCAAGGACCTGGACCAAAGATTGAAGGACATCGAGAAACTCTCCAAGCGCCTGCGTTCCAACCTGCGCCGCATGTAGCTTGAGAGTACCCATCTACTCCGCCTTGCTGGTGTAATACCCAGTGCGCGCCCGCACCGTCCAATCCTTGTCCGCCGGCGTCTTCACCAGGATCCTGATGCGCCGAAAATCGGAATCAGACACCCGCTCCGAAGGATAGTAGGCCAGCAGGTACTGCGTGCGCAGCTCGTCGCTGATTTTGCGGAAGGCCTCGTCCAGCTGATTGATTCCTTCAGCGTAAAAATACTTGCCGCCGGTGTCATGTGAAATCTGAATCAGCGCGTGCTCACCGCCGATGTCGCGCCCGGCATCCGCCTCAATCGGCACCACGATAATGCTGTAAACGATCGCCTCGGCCTCCTGCGCCGCCCGCAGCGCCTGGGAGTAATCCGTAGTGCTTACAGTGTCGCCCCCATCGGTAATGACCACCATCACCTTGCGGCCTTGCCGCCGGCCCAGGGCGCGCGCCCCCAGGTAGAGCGCGTCGTACATGGCCGTGGCGGCGCCTGGGTGCACGTGGTCAATCGCGTTATCAATACGTCTCAAGTCCGCGGTGAAAGGCGTCAGTTCGTCCACGATCTCGCTGAATTGAAAAAGCGCCAGGGCGTCCACCGGCCGCAAAATGGTGTGCGTGAAGCGCCGCGCCGACTGCAGCTCCAGCTGCAGGTCCTTGTGCGTGCTCAGGCTGGTATCCACCTCCAGCACAATCGAGAGCGGCAGGCCCGATTCGCGATTGAAGACCGCAATTTTCTGCGGCTTATCGTCCTCTAGCACAGTGAAATCCTGTTTTGTGAGGCCGCCCACCGGGGCCCCGTTCTGGTCCACCACCGTGGCGAATACATTTACCAGCTTGACGTTGACCCGGAAGGTGGGGGAGGACTGGTCTTGATCAGTGGAGCTCTGCCGGGCCTTTTGCGCTTCCGGCATCTGGGTGAGAGGATTGGCTTTCTGCTGGGCAACGCTCCAGGGCATCAGCAGGACGAGGAAGGCTAGCGTCAGCAGGCCACCGGGTAGTGCAACTCTACCCGCCCGGGCGAAAGCCGAGAGCCGACGACCGACAGCGCCGCGCGTGCCTAGACCAAAATGCAAGGGGATCGTCTCATTTGGATGCAGGTTTGTTCCGCACCGTCGAGGAAATATCGCCCGCCCGGTGAATCTTCTCCGGAAAGGGCTCGCCGTCGGCCCATACGGCGCCGTCCTCGAAGTGTTCCTTTTTCCAGATGGGAACGGTTTTTTTGAGGGTATCAATCAGCCAGCGGCAGGCGTCGAAGGCAGCCCCCCGGTGCGCCGAAGCCACCACAATCAGCACACTGGTTTCGCCAATCTCCAGCCTCCCCAGGCGATGGACAATGGCCACTTCCCGCACCGCAAGCTGCCCTAGCGCCTGCTCGGCCAGTTCTTCGAGTTTTTTAAGTGCCATGGGCTCGTAGGCTTCGTAGTCCAGGTAGAGGGTGCGCCGATTGCGGCTGTGGTTGCGCACGATGCCCTCGAAGATCGCCACCGCCCCATCCTCCGGCTGCTTGATGTCCTCAACGACCGCCTGCGCATCAATTCTTCCCCGAACGATACGGGCGTAGCGCCGGCGTAGCGCCGGCTGTCGTGGCGGCGTCTCACCCCCGCTCAGGTTGCCTCCGCTCACCGGCGGAATCAGCGCCACTTCATCTCCGTCATGCAGCGTTGCCCCGGCCTCGCTGTACTCCTGGTTGAGCGCCACCGCCACGGCGTCGTAGTACGGCTGCAACGCAGGCTTGACCTCTGCATACCGCCGCAAAAGGTCGGCAACACGCGCTCCCTCCGGCAACTCGAGCGTGTCCCGCTCCCGCCCGGCTACTTCCTTCAGTTGTCCGAAGAAAAGGATTTGTACGCGCATGGTTGGTTCTCGGCCGTTGGCACTCGGCCTTCGTCTCCTGGAGCTGCCCCAGCCGGCTAGTTTAACTTGCCGCTGCAGCGCAGAGTGATCAGCGGGGGGTGGTGAGACCAAGGTACCCCCCACCCCCTCTCGTAGTCGCGAATCTTTGCCAGCAACAACTTACGAGCGAGGGGTGGCGGCAAAATCTTCATGTTAAAGAACTTACTCACAAAATCTTTAGAACCAATAATGTACGTTGCCAGTTTAGGAGCGTGCGCCCCCTGAGGGCACACCACGCCCTATTTCCAGATTAGCAATCTGGCAGCATTTTTTGAGACAGCCGCGGCGGCGATATTTCTGGTTAGGAATCAAGAGCATGCCGGAAAATGGTATCGAACGGGGGCTTGACCAGAGATTGCGACCGCTTGGGGCCTTCAAAATCTAGGTGGCTGTGGCGGCTTGGGCTTCTGCAGGAAGGCCGAGGTCAGGAAGCGATTTGACAATTTTCATGGTTTCCAGGCTGACGGTGATGGCCTGCCTGATAAGGCGGACGATGTATGGACGATGTATTGCGGGTCGTCTGCGCGATTGGGGTGGTTGACGATGCCGCTGCGCTTGTCCTTGCTGACCTGATACTGTTAGTTGGCCACGCTGAAAGTGCAGGGGTCCTTCGGTCGCACTCCCTCGCTGTGCTCGGCTCGCACTCCCTCAGGATGACAGAGTAATAGCAATACGGTGGCGATAATGCAGCGCTGAAGCGCTGCGCCACCCAAAAACGCATAGTGGAGGCAATAATGCAAAGCTAAAGCGGGCTCCGCAATCTCTCCGCGTTCTCTGCGCCACGGCTCTGCGCCCTCTGTGTTGAAAAAAAATTGCCAGCCCCGCTGTCGCGGAACTGGCAAATGACTTTAACTGGCCACTAACCACTGGCCACTGACCATGCTTTTACGCCGGCGAATTTACCAGCACCTTCTCGCGCTCGGCTTCGTCCTGGCGCTCTTCGTGCGGCGTAGAAGGCAGCGCCAGGCTCAACACTTCGTCTATCGTCTTCACGTAGTGGATGCTGAGGTTCTCCAGTTGCTCCGCGGTCAAATCCTCAATCACGTTCGTCTTATTTTCCGCCGGCAGAATGATGTCGCGCACGCCCGCCCGCTTGGCCGCCAGCGTTTTCTCCTTGATTCCGCCCACCGGCAGCACATTGCCGCTGAGCGTGATCTCGCCGGTCATGGCGGTGTAGGGCCGCACCCGCCGATCGGTGAGCAGCGAAACCAGCGCGGTCACGATGGTCACACCCGCCGATGGTCCATCCTTGGGAATGGCCCCCGCCGGCACGTGGATGTGCAGGTCGTGATTGCTGAAGAAGTCCTCGCCAATCCCCAGTTCGCGGGCATTGGAACGAACCCAGCTCAGCCCGGCCTGCATGGATTCGCGCATCACGTCCTGAATCTGGCCCGTGATCTTGAAGTCGCCCTTGCCCTTCATCTTGGTGGCTTCTACGAACAGAATGTCGCCACCGGAAGGTGTCCACGCCAGCCCAACGGCCACGCCGCTGCGCTTAGTGCGTTCCGCGATTTCGGTATCCACGCGGATCTTGATGCCGCCCAGGAATTCCTCAATTACCTCGCGCGTCACCTGCAGCTTTTCCGTTTTGCCCTCAGCCAGCCGCCGCGCCTGCTTGCGGCAGATGGTGCCGATGTTGCGTTCCAGGTTGCGAACCCCAGCCTCACGCGTGTAGTGCCGCACGATGAAGCTGATGGAATCGTTGCTGAACTCGATGTTGTCCTTGGTGATGCCGTTTTCATCAATCTGCCGCGGGATGAGGTACTGAAAAGCGATGTGCAGCTTCTCTTCCTCGGTGTAGCCCTGCAGCTCGATGATCTCCATGCGGTCGCGCAGTGGTTCCGCCACCGGATCGAGTATGTTGGCGGTGGTGATGAACAGCACCTTCGACAGGTCGAAGGGCACATCCAGGTAGTTGTCGCGGAAAGTCGCGTTCTGCTCCGGGTCCAAAGCCTCCAGCAGCGCCGCCCCCGGATCGCCCCGGAAATCGCGCCCTACCTTATCAATTTCGTCCAGCATGAACACCGGGTCG
>DATEGI010000024.1:0-14617 GCA_035280205.1 Terriglobales bacterium
TCTGACCGCCGACTTCGACAACGATGGCTGGCCCGACATCTACGTGGCCGACGATTCCAGCCCCAGCTTGCTTTATCAGAACAAGAAGAACGGCAAGTTCGAGGACATCGACATTCTGGCCGGCTGCGCTTTCAGCCCTGACGGCAAACCGCAGGCGGGCATGGGCGTTTCCGCCGGCGACTACGATCTGGACGGCAACCTGGATATTGTTAAGACCAACTTCGCTGGCGACACGCACTCGCTCTATCACAACCTGGGCAATGCCAACTTCGAAGACATGACTTACCAGGGCGGATTGGGCCTGAACACTCGCTTCCTGGGCTGGGGCTGCGGTTGGTTCGATATGGACAACGACGGCTGGCCGGACATTCTTATCTGCAACGGCCACGTGTATCCGGAAGTGGAGCAACTGACGACAGAGGAGGGCTACGCCCAGCGCAAGCTGGTGTATCGCAACCTGCGCGACGGAAAGTTCGAGGACGTTTCGCTGGTTGCGGGCCCCGGCATTACTACTCCAGCGCCGGCGCGTGGCTGCGCCTTTGGTGATTTCGATAACGACGGTGATGTGGATATGGTGGTGAACACGGTTAACTCGTTTCCCCAATTGCTGCGCTGCGATTCCCCGGGGAAAGCACACTGGATCAAGGTGCGCACCATCGGGGTGAAGTCAAACCGCAGCGGCATTGGAGCGCGGCTGCGCTGCGTGACCCAGCCCCTGGACGAATCCGCTCCCCATCAGCAGATAGACGAAGTGCGCAGCGGCGGCGGGTATTTGTCGCAAAGCGACCTGCGCGTGCACTTCGGATTGGGAAAGTCGGAGAAGGTGGATTTGCTGGAAATCCGCTGGCCCAGCGGGCAGGTGGATACGCTGAAGGATGTGCCCGCCGACCAGGTGATTTATGTCCAGGAAGGGAAGGGGATTGTGAGGGCAATGAAGTTTGGGAAGAAGTGACAGGCGGGTTTGCTACCCGCCCTGGACGGGGCGAAGCCCGCCCACACAAAACGCAAGGTCCTTCCACTCGTGCTTCCTCGCATTCGCTCCCTCGCACTCGGTCAGGATGACAGCTCAAACCGAATTCAGTGTGCCGAACGTGGTGCTGGAGCAGGCAGTTTAACTCCACTGCCCTCGCGCAGAGTGCGGACGGAATCCACGGCCAGATTGGCGAAGCGCTCCTCCAGACCGCTCGGCCAGCGAATCTGCAGGTCAGCAATCCTGGTCGTTGCGCCCAGGCCGAAGTGCACACGCATGTCGCTGTTGGAATCGTAGCTGGAGCCGCTGCGCACCTCATCCACCAGTGTTCGCTTGCCCACTTTCAGCGTAATGCGAGCGCCAATGCCGTCGCGGTTGGAAGTCGTACCCACCGTCTTGATTTCCACCCAGTGATTGCCGTTGTGCACCTGGTTGACCAGCAGGCTGGGACGAGCGTTCATATTGCTGATCACGGCGGCCAACTGGCCGTTGTTCCACAAATCGCCGAGAGCCAGACCGCGTCCGGACCAGCGCGCGGTGATGCCGGGTCCAGCGCTCTCGGAAATATCGGTGAAGGTGCCGTTGCCGTTGTTGTGGTACAGAATCCGTGGCTCTTCGTAGTTGCTGCCCAGCTTGTACTTGTCCACCTCAGGATAGACGTGGCCATTTACCAGCAGCAGGTCGGGCCAGGTGTCGTTATCAAAATCGAAAAACATGGCGCCCCAACCAAGGTACTGGGTGTGCAGACCAAGGCCGGCAGGGAAAGTAGCGTCGGAAAACGTGCCGTCGCCATTGTTGTGATAGAGGGTGGAGGTGTCGTCGGAGAAATTGGTTTTGAAGATGTCGAGGTTGCCGTCGCCATCGTAGTCGGCGGCGGAGGAGCCCATGCCCGCCTGGGCGCGCCCGTCTTCATTGAATGCGGCGCCAGCCACGACCGCCTCGTCGGTAAAGGTGCCGTCGTGGTTGTTGTGGTACAAAATGCTGGGCGTGCTGTCGCAGGCGACATAGATGTCGGGCCAGCCGTCATTGTCGAAATCGAGAGTGGTAACGCTGAGCGAGTAGTAACCGGCAGCATGATCGATGTGCGACTTGGCGCTGACGTCCTCAAAGGTGCCATCGCCACGATTGTGGTAGAGGATATTCTTGGCTCCTTGCAGGCCGCGGGGACCGCACATGACCGGCACACCCTTCCACAGGCAGGTAGGGCGCTCGCCAGGCTTGGGCGCGTTGGCGAGATCGAAATCCACGTAGTTAGCCACCATCAGGTCAAGCTTGCCGTCGCGGTCGTAATCCACGAAGGCGCAGCCCGAGCCCCACGCCTTGCCGGTGCCCGCCACGCCCGCTTTCTCGCTAACTTCAGTAAAGGTGCCATGATTGTTGTGGTAGAGCCGGTTCTTGCCGTAGTAGGTGACGTAGAGATCGTCCCAGCCGTCATTGTCGTAGTCGCCCACGCACACGCCCTGTCCCCAGCCGGGAGCGCCCGCCAAGCCGGCCTGCACGGTCACGTCGGTAAACGTGCCGTCGTGGTTGTTGCGATAGAGGTGGTTGGTGGGACCTTTGCCGGGAGGGGAGCCATCGAGGGTGGTGCCGTTGACCAGGAAGATGTCGGGCCAGCCGTCATTGTCGTAGTCGAAAATGGCGACCCCGGTGCCGGTGGTCTCAATGATGTACTGCTTGGTTTCCCGGCCGCCGAAGACGTTCTGCATGGTCAAGCCCGTTTTTTCGGCGACGTCAGTGAACCAGGCAATACGGGTCGGTTGCGGCACGGCCTTGGCTTTTGCATTTTCGGCACGAGCGGAAGGCATGCAGACCACGGACCCGCTCACGACCAACAACGCAAGGCAGCGGAGGCGCGAGTACAGGGCCGGCGACATCGTTCCGCCTACTATGGCGGCGGATTGTGCAGCCGGTCAAGTTCGGGCTAGCCAAGGCCGCGACCGGCGCGGAGTTTGCTCGACACGAGCTTACAGGCGGGCTGCCTTTCTGATATCGTTTTTTCCTGCCAAACCTACCTGGAGTTCGCGGCTTGGTTCCTGCTTTGATCCCAATGCGTTGGCACATTCGATTGATAGCCGCGGTATGTGTTTTCGGGCTGATGATGGGAGCGGCCGGGGCACAAACCAACAGCGCAGCTGACCGTGTCCGCGCCGCCTACGATCGCGGCGTCGCTAGCGCCGAGAAGGGCGACATGGCCGGAGCGCGCCGCGCCTTCGAACAAGCTATCCGTCTGAGCCCGCGAACTGCGGAGCTACATGCTTCTCTGGGCCAGGTGCTGCTGCAGCAGGGTGAACTGGATCGTGCCGTGGAGGAATGCCGCAAAGCCGTAAGCTTGAAGCCATCGCTGGCGCAGGCTCACAGCCTGCTCGGCAGGGCGTTGCTCAGCCGCGGCGAGGTAGAAGGCGGCATGGCCGAGTTGCGCCGTGCAGTGCAATTGGCGCCGGAGGATGCGGAGGGGCGCCTGCAATTGGCGGAGGCGCTCAGCGCCCAGGGCGAGGCGGGCATGGCGCTGGACGAGATGAGCCAGGCTTCGCGCCTCTCGCCGCAGCGCGCAGACCTGCACGACTCCCTGGGCGTGCTGCTGGCACAGGAGTCGCAGTACGACAAAGCCATCTCCGAATTCCGCAAGGCGCTGGAGCTGCAACCCAGCTACGAGCGCGCGCTGCTCCACCTTGGGGTGGCGCAGTGGAAGCTGGCGGAGTGGGACAAAGCCGCGGAAAGCCTGCACGAAGCCGTGCGTCTGAATCCCCAGGACGCGCCCGCATATTCCTATTTAGGGCAGGTTCTGGAAGCAAAGGGCGATACCGCGGGTGCACTGCGGGCGGTGCAGAAGTGCGTGCAGGTGCGGCCAGATTGGGCGCCGGCGCAGACGCAGCTCGGTTTGCTGGCGCAGAAAGCGGGAGAGTTCGACCAGGCGTTGGCGGCGTTTCAACGTGCGGTAAAGCTGGCCCCGGAAGACGCGGACGCCCACAACAACCTGGGCATCGCCCTGCTGCAGCGCGGCGACGCCGATTCCGCCATGCCCGAATTCCGTACCGCTATGCACCTGCGCCCGCAGGACAGCAGCTATCGCAAGAACCTTGGCGCCGCCTATTTGCAGAAGGCCGATTTCGCAGGGGCAGTGGCGCAATTTCAGCAAGCCTTGGAACTCGCGCCCGGGGACGCCCAACTGCACTACGACCTCGGGCTGGCCTACAAGCTTAGCGATCGCCTCCCCCAGGCGATCGCCGAGTGGGAGACCGCGCTGAAGCTCGATCCCAGCCTGCCTGACACTTACTACACGCTGGGGGTTACCTACTGGCAGGAAGGCAAATTCGCTGACGCGGAACAGCAGTTGCGCGGCGCAGTTCGCGCCAAGCCGGATTACGCCGAGGCTTACTACACCTTGGGTGCGGTGCTTCGCCAGGAGAAGAAACTGCCGGAAGCGGCAGAGGCGCTACGCCAGGCCATCCGCCTGCAGTCCGACTTTCTGGGAGCACACAGCGTGCTGGCTTCGGTGTTGCGCGAAGCCGGGGATACGGCCGGAGCCGCCGCTGAAGCCCGCGCCACGCAGGAGATCATGAAGCAGCAGACCAGCTTGCAGGGGGCGGTTTTCGCTACTAATTCGGGCACGCGCCTGCTCAATGCCGGCGACCTGGAGGGCGCCATCGGCCAGTTCGAGCGCGCCATCCAGCTTTCTGCCAATTACGCACCCGCGCATCTGCAGCTGGGGCAGGCGCTCGCCAGAAAGGGCGAGCCATTGCAGGCGCGGCAGGAGTTCCAGAAGGCGAAGCAGCTGGATCCGCAGCTGCAAGTTCCTAAATTGTAAAGGGTTGGGCAGCTACGTTCGCGACTTTTCTGTCCGCGAGTATTGACACCAGCAGGTAAGTTGATTAGCGTGTGATGGGTTGCACAAACACGTGTGATAGGTGTCACGTGCCGGTGTGATCAGGGTTCTCTCGCGCCCGCTCCCCTACCGCAGAGCCGAGAGCAGCCCCAGTGTTCGGTTTCGGTCCCAGATTTCAGGTTGTGGTGGACTGTAAGCTGGTCCTCTTCGGCCCCTGAACGTCGAAGTTCCTTCCCGGGTGTCATCCGCCCGGGGCGACGCTAGCGCAGTTGCAACACTTTGGGGAGGCCCGCGATGAGGCGTTGTGCCCTGCTGTTTGCTGCGTTGTTTTGTGTTGTTTCCTTCCTGCCCAATACCGCACAGAGCCAGGCCGTTTATGGGAGCATTTTCGGTACGGTTACCGACCCCAGCGGGGCGGCAGTGCCCGATGCCAAGGTGACGGTCACCGACATTGCCAAAGGCACGTCGGATACGACTACCACCAATGCCACCGGCAACTACACGATGACCCACCTGATTCCCGACTCCTATACGGTGAAGGTGGAGGCGCAAGGATTCAAGACGGCGACGCAGGGACCCGTCGTGGTGAACGCCGACCAGGGTTCCAAGGTGGACATGCCGCTGCAGCTCGGCCAGGTGACCGAGGCGGTGGAGGTGACGGGCGAGGCGCCGCAACTGAAGACCGACCGCTCCGACGTGGCCACCACCTTCAATTCGCGGTACGTGGAGCAGTTGCCGATTTTGAATCGCAACTTCCAGTCGCTGTTACTCATCTCTCCCGGCACCCAGCTGCTAAGCGGCTGGAACCACGCGGCCACCGAGAACCCGCAGGGCAGCCAGCAGATTTTCGTCAACGGGCAGCACTTCAGCGGCACCGCCTACGAACTGGATGGCACCGATAACCAGGACCCCATCCTGGGAATCATTGTGGTCAACCCCAACATTGACGCGATTACGGAAACCAAGATTGACCTGCAGAACTACGATGCCGAGTTCGGCAAAGCGGTGGCGGGCGTGATGACGGTCCAGACCAAGTCGGGCACCAATGACTTCCACGGCGAAGGCTTCTGGTTCCGCCGCACCGACGCCGAGCAGGCGCGCGATCCCTTTACGCAGTACGCGCGTAACCCCAACACGTTGCGCTTCATTCCGCCCACCAAGTGGAACCAGTTTGGCGGTACCTTTGGCGGACCCATCATCAAGAACAAGCTTTTCTTCTTCGGCGACTATCAGGGCACGCGCCAGACCACGGGTGCAACCTCGTTGCTGACCGTGCCCACGGCGCAGGTGAAAAACACCTGTGTGGCGCCTGGGGATGGCAGTGGCTTCTGCAAGCTCGATCAGTATGTGCCGTTTATCGGCACCGGCAAGGCGGGCGATCCTTCGACGTTGATCTACAACCCGAACACCCCTGGGGTCACAATTGACTCAAAAGGCAATCCGGTTGGTCGAGCCCCGTTCTGCGGTCCAGCCGGCTGTGCTACCGAGCCCAACTGGATTCCTCTGAGCATGGTTTCGCCCGTCGCCCAGAACATTCTCTCCATGTTCCCCGCGCCCACAGCTGGATCGGTGACCAACAATTTTGTGTTCTCCGGGTCCGGCCCCTTTAAGCAGAACCAGTTCGATACCCGCATTGATTTTGACGTCAGCCAGACGCTACAGGTTTTTGGGCGTTTCAGCCTGGCCTACTACTCGCTCTCTGGCACACCCGCCCTGGGCGAGGCGCTGGGCGGTGTCGGTACCGGTCTGGGCGGACTTTCAGGAAGCTCCATCAACCACGACTACAGCCTGTCTTCCGGATTCACCAAGACCATCAGCAGCACGCTACTGACCGATTTCCGCTTCGGCTATTTCAAGTACAATCCCAACACCCACAAGCCGGATGAAGGAGTTGCGGCTGCCACGAATCTGAACATTCCCAACATGAACCTGGGCGGAGCGCAGTCGCTGTTCACCTCAGGCCTACCCATGTTCGACGGTTTGAATCCGGCGATCAACGCGGGCTCTGACCAAGGCACTTACGCGATGGGCGACGGCTTGAACGTAGGCCGCTGCAACTGCCCGCTCCTGGAAAGCGAGCAACAGTTCCAGTTCGTGAACAATTGGACCAAGATCAAGGGTAACCACCAGATTAAGTTCGGCGCCGACATGCGTTATGCCATGAACCTGCGCGTGCCCAGCGATGCTAACCGCACGGGGCAGCTGCACTTCACCAAGGGAACAGGTACGTCTGATCTCCAGAGCGGCGCCACGTCCAATGCCGGAGTCGGCGGCGCCGGCTTTGCCAACTTCCTGCTTGGCGACGTGAACCACATGGATCGCTTTGTCAGCAGCAGTCTGAATGCGGCGGAGCGGCAGAAGCGATTCTTCTACTATGGCCAGGACTCTTGGCGTGTAACTCCGAAATTCACTTTGAATTATGGCCTGCGCTGGGAGATTTACTTCCCGGAGACGGTGAATGGCAAGGACCAAGGCGGATTTGCCAATCCCACCGAGGGCATCATCCGCGTGGCCGGCGAAGGGCCGTACGGGACCAACGGCAACATCGACAATAGCTGGAAGGCATTCGCGCCACGCCTGGGCGTTGCCTACCAAGTGACGCCGAAGACAGTGGTGCGCATGGGCTACGGCCGCAGCTTCGATATTGGCGTGTTCGGCTCCAACTTCGGCCATGCCGTGACCCAGAACCTTCCGGTCCTAGTCAACCAGCAGGTCAACCCCAACAATAATGGTGCGCAGAACGGTTTGCCGTCCACGGTGAACAACAACTACTTTACGGCCTTTACCCTGACGCAAGGTCCTCCCCTTTTCTCGGCCCCGCCGATTCCCTCGAACGGTGTGCTGCCGCTGGGAGGACCAGCCAACAACGTGCAGCCGAGAATGCGGCCTACTTTCCAGCGCTTGCCTACCCTAGACGCCTGGAACGCCACTGTGCAGCGGCAGTTGACCAACACCATGACACTGGAAGTAGGGTATGTGGGCAACAAGGGCACGCACGTATTTGCCGGCGATGGGCCATCGTACGACGTCAACCCGGCCCCATTGGGGCCAGGCACGGCGATTGTGACCGGCAAGAACGCAGCAGGTGTCGCCGTCCCGAACGGAACACCGTGTTCGACCCCGGGAGTGACTTGCTCGGCAGCTTTCAGTCCGACCACGTCACCGGACCAGCGCCGGCCGTTCTACAACCATTTTGTGTACCCCAACTTTCTCGATCCCAGCACGGGTCTGCCTATCAAGTGCTGCGTGGGTTCGATCATGGGCGCCTATTTTGGCAACGACGCCAGCGCTAATTACAACGCGCTGCAGGTGCGCATGGACAAGCGCTTCTCGCAGGGGTTGCAATTCATGTCCACGTACACCTACTCGCATGCCAACAATTTCGGTGTGGATGGCGGCTTCGTATATGGGTCGATTCCCGATCGCCACATCAGCTACGGCCCAGACGATTTCAACCGCAAGCACGTGTGGGTCAACAACATCGTGTATGAGCTGCCTTTCGGTCGGGGCAAGAAGTTTGCCGGTGGGGCGGGACGGGCGGTGGATCTGATCATCGGGGGCTGGCAGCTGACCGACACCCTGAACTGGAGCAGCGGCCTACCTTGGACGGCAACAGCGGGCGATTGCGGTTTGATTAACGACACTGGGCCGTGTTTGCCCAATATCAAGGGATCATTCCATGTGGGTGCGGGTTCATTAGATCCCATTTCCCATACCGTGACCTACTTCACCCCAGTTGCGCCGCTGACCTACCCGACTTCGGCTTTGACGGTCGGGACCGATGCCTGCGGCCTGTCGCGGCCTACTTCCGGGCCATTTTCGCTGGCCAACTGTGGTACTACGGGCAATGTGGGCCGGAATACGTTCTGGGGGCCGCGTGCGTTCACCGACGACATGTCCATAGCCAAGAACTTCAAAATATCAGAACGCTTCAACGCGCAGTTCCGCATGGATGCCTTTAACATATTCAACCATCCAGTTCTCGACTTTAGTTCGCAGGACGGCCAAGCCACTGGGGGCACCAAGATTGACGGCAGTGGCACCAACGGCAAAATCAAGGACATCCAGTTCGGCTCGACTATGCGCGAGTTGCAGTTCGGGCTGAAGCTGATGTTCTGAAATGCCGCCAGCAGGCTCATAATGGGGGAGTCGCAATGACTCCCCCTTGTTCTTTCTCCTTCCGCGACTCCATGACGTTCCCGCTGACCACGGCTCTGCTGGTTCTGCTCAGCGGCGCTGTGCTTTCACAGGCTCAAGTGCAAGCAGCGCCTGACGCGCAGGCGGCCGCCGCGCCCGTTGGCGGCAGCCAAGCATGCGCCTCCTGCCACGCGGACATTTATGGCAGCTACGTGAAGACGGCCATGGCCCGGGCCAGCGGACCGGCAGCCGACGGCCTGATCGCCGGCGATTTCAATCACCCCAGGACAGGGATTCACTACCGCATTTACAAACAGGACGGCCGGGTGTGGCTGAGCTTCGACCGCGAGCGGCCGCCGCTGCGCGGCAGGCGCGAACTGCTCTATTACATTGGCTCCGGCCGGCGCGGGCGCACCTACCTGTTTTCGGACGATGGCTTCCTGTTTGAATCGCCCGTGAACTGGTACGCGCAGAAACGCTTGTGGGACATGACCCCGGCTTATCAGAGCGCGAGCCAGATGCCCATGCTGCCGGCATTGCCTGCTTGTCTCAATTGCCACACCAGCGGCATGCAGACCCCGCTGCCGGGCACGGAAAACCGCTATCCCATCCCGCCTTTCGCCCACGGCGGCATCAGTTGCCAGCGCTGCCATGGGGTGGGAGAGGAGCACGTCCTCAGCCGAGGCAAAGCCGCCATCATCAACCCAGCCAAGCTGGCGCCGGAGCGGCGTGACGAAATCTGCATGCAATGCCACCTGGAGGGCATCGTGGCGGTCGAGCGCGCTGGCAAGCACCCCTACAACTTTCATCCTGGTGACCGCCTCTCTGACTACATTCGCTATTTCGAGGTGGTCAACCTGCCGGGATTAGGCGCCCTCAGCCAGGTGGAGGCGCTGGCGCAGAGCGTGTGCAAGCAGAAGTCGGGCGACGCCATGTCGTGCATGAGCTGCCACGACCCGCACTCCTGGCCGGCGCCGGAAAATAAGGTCGCTTATTACCGCGGCAAGTGCATGGCCTGCCACGGGGCGCCGTTCGGGCAGAAGCATGAGCACGGCAGCTCCAACTGCATCGGCTGCCACATGCCGGCGGTGGCCAGCCGCGACGTGGCCCACACCCAGGCAACCGACCACCGCATCTTTCGCCGTCCGGAGCCGCAGCCGATGCTCACTGATCTGGATTCGCCCGCGAAGGCAGCCGCGTCGCAGCTGGTTCCATTTCCTGCGAGTGCCGGGCCACCGGACACACGCGATCTAGCGTTGGCCTGGGATGCGCTGGTCCGTCGTGGCAACGAGCAATTCGCGCCCAAAGCGCACGAGTTGCTTACTCAGGCTTTGCGCCAGAATAGCAGCGATGCCGCCGTAGCCATGGCGCTGGCCTACATGGAGCAAAAGGCGGGAAATGCCACCCAGGCAAAGCAGCTTTACGAGCAGGCGCTGCGGGCCGATCCCTGCCAGTTGGACGCCACCGTAAACCTAGGAGTCATAGAAGCGCAGAGTGGTGATCCTAACGCTGCGCTGAAGCTCTGGCAGCAGGCCTTCCAGCGTGCGCCCGCTCATAGCGCGATCGGCATAGATTTGGCACTGGTGTCGTGCGATCTGGGCCAAGTGGCCGCAGCACGGGATTACCTCAGCCGAGTCTTGCAGTTCAATCCCGACCTGGAGAAAGCTCGGAAATTTCTGGAGCGCCTGAACGCGCAGCCGCCAAAGTGCGAGCCGTAGGAGCCAACGGTCCAGACTCAGTGGACCTCGCCATTCTTCCGGCTTCGGATCTGCTGCAGCAGGCGCATATTGTCTTTTGCTACCTGGTTGTCGGGATCAAGGCTGAGAGCGCGGCGCAGGTGGCTTTCCGCCGCGCCGTAGTCCTTCTGCGCGGCGAGCACGGAGCCCAGACGGGCCTCGGCGTCGGCGTCGTTAGGTCGCCTTTGCAGGACCTGCTTGAATTGCCACGCGGATTCGGCGAATTCCCCGTTGAAGGCCAGGGCGGAGGCAAGGTTGTAGCGCGCGTCAAGATAGTCAGGATCGGCTGCGACCGCCTGCTGCAGGCGCTGCACTGCATCCTGCTTGCGTCCCAGTTGCATCAGGGCCGCACCCAGACTGTTGAGCGCAGTCGCGCTGTCAGGGCGCTGGGCGACAGCCTGTTCAAAATGAGGAACTGCCTCGGCCGGCTTGCCATGTGAGAGCAGCAGCGCTCCGAGATTGTAGTTGGCGGCGTAATCGTTGGGATCGTGCTCCAGCTTGTGCTGCATCAGCGCCTCCTGCAGCACGATGCGCCCGTCCCCTCCTCCGGGAGCATCGCTGGTCACCACCTGCAGGGAAAGATGCGCCATCTCATCCATCGCCATATTCCCGGCGGTGATGCGCCGCGGTGGATGGTGCGGATTGCGCGGGTTCTGCTCCGAATTGTCGTAGGTGTAGCGCATGGAAATCAGGCTGCCGGCAGGCAGGAACACAGGCTGGCGATAACGGTAAATGCCCTGCCAGGCCGGATCCCAGCGGGGAATCAGCAGCAACCATTTGCGCGCGCCGTCGGGCAGGGTGGCGTAAGCGGCCAACCGCTTGCCCAGATAGTGAGCGTGGGGATAGACGGCATACACGCGCAGCGCCAGCGGCAGCTTGAAATCATCTTCCACCTGGAAGTCGCTAGCCCCGGCGGGAATGGTGAGTTCGTCATCCCGGTCCAACTGCAGCAGCATGGGCTTGAGCGCGGGTTTTTTGTCGGAGAAGTAGAGCCCGATGGTGGGCTGGATGTGGACGGGCGTGCCGGAGGGCCGGAGATGGATGTTGAGTACCAGGTCAGTACCTGGGGAGAGTCGCCAGGTCATGTCATCGGGCTCAGCCCATATCGGAATGCCCGGTTTCCAGTAGATGAAGTGGCCCTCGGGTTCGAAGGCGTCACTCTCCATCTCCACGTCCATGCCGTCAAAACCCGGCCCGGGGCCAGGATGGCGCGCCTCCATGCGGCGCGCCGCTTGGGTACGGTCAATCAGAAGGTTGGCATGATGCGTGACCTTGGGATTGCCAGGATGAATCTCGACCGCTCTCACGTAGTGAGTGCTCGTGACCGGGACTTCAAAGATAAAGTTGTGGTAAACGTCCATGCCCTGGGCGGGTACCACGTATCCAGGCGGCGCCTGCAGGATGAGGTCAGGCTTGCCGCCCTGCCAGCCGCCAGCCAGCTTGCTTGGGGAAGGCGCCTGCGCCAGATCGCCCGCCGGCGCGTCCTGCTCCGCCCAGCGCGACAGAAGTGCGATTTCCTGGTCACTAAGGCGGAGTTGGTCGGCGAAGGCCACCGCGCTGGGGTCGGGCAGCCAGGGAGGCATAATGCGCTTGCGGGTGACAAACGCGATTTGGCGCGCATATCGCCTTGCCTCGTCATACGTGACCAGCGACATCGGACCTGACCCGCCCGGCTGGTGGCATTGCACGCAGGTAGCGTAGAGGATAGAGGCTACATTGTGGCTCCAGGTCGGCTGCTCGGCAGATGGGGGTGCAATCGCGCGGTCTCCCCTCTGAGCTTGAGCGGGCCGGGGGACGTGAACTCCTGTAGCTGCGACAGAAACCGCTACGAGAGTGAGGATTCCGAGATAACGATTCACAGTGCTGAACCCGAAAAGAGATGACGCGGCTGCGGCAGAAGCACAGCGGAACTTCGGCGACATTTTATCGGCTTTCATACGGCGTGAACAGCGCCCATATCCGGGCAACCGTCTGCGCTGAGCCTTGTCGGAGGGTCGTCTGCGCCGCAAACATGATGTAACAATCAGCCCGGCGCTCGCACCCGGAAGCGGCGAGGTGAGGTAGTATGTTTTCACCATCGGATTGCACCATGTTCTTAGGATTTCTGCTGCTCGTTCCTCTGTTGGGCCAACCCGCCAACTCAAGGACTCCTGCGCCGCCAGCACCCGCAGGCCAGGCTGCTCCCGCGCCGGTTGCTGCTGCGGATCCCGCCGCGGCGTTCGCTCAAGCCCGCTCACTGATTGACCACGACAAGTTCGACGAGGGCGTTGCGCAGCTGCGGCAACTGCAGGCGCGTGACCCGAAGATGAAGGGCCTGAATCGCGAGTTCGGCCTGGCCTACTACAAGCACAGCGACTTCATGAGCGCGGCTCAATACCTGCAGCCGGCGCTCCAGGAAGATCCTAGTGACAGCGAGGCCACCCAGTTGCTGGGCCTCTCCTACTACTTCTCCGGCAAGCCAGCGCAGGCCGTTCCTCTCTTGGAAAAAGTGAATTCGTGGTATCCCTCGGCCAATGTGGATGCCAGCTATGTGCTGGGCATCTGCTATATCCAGCTGCGGCAGTATGACCAGGCGCGCAAGGCATTCGCCGGCATGTATGGGGTACCGCCGGACTCGGCTCCGGCGTACCTGTTTGCCGCACGCATGTTGTTGCGCGAGGAGTTTGACCCAATTGCGGAACAGTATGCCAAGAGAGCGATCGCCATTGACCCCAAGCTGCCCCTGGCCCACTACTTCCTGGGCGAGCTGTATCTCTACAAGTCGCGCATTCCGGAGTCCGTCGAGCAGTTTCAGCAGGAACTAGCGCTTGACCCCGCCCACGCGCCCACTTACTACAAGCTGGCCGATGCCTACACCCGCCTGCTCAAGTGGGACGATGCGGAACGCCTGCTGCAGCGTTCCATATGGCTGGATGCGACCGCCAGCGGGCCCTACATTCTGATGGGCAAGGTGCTCCTGAATAAAGGCGAGCCGCAGCTGGCGGTACGCACGCTGAAGCACGCTCTGCAGATGGATCCCAACAACTACGTAGCCCACCATTTGCTGGGCGAATCGTACCGGGCGTTAGGTGATGCGCAGCAGGCGGCCGCCGAGCTGAAATTCGCAGGTCAGCTGGAATCCAAACAATAGGCAAACGCTCGTGAAGATGATGGTTGCGGGGGGTGGATTTGAACCACCGACCTTTGGGTTATGAGTGCAAAGAAGAGCGTAGTTTCAAGGAATTAGGCGGACAGGGCAGAGCTTCAAAGAACTGAATGTAATCCTACGACATCGTTATTCCTCCCTTAAGGAACCTCTGAACAATGGGTCGGCTGGATGGGCAGGGGATTCCAAACCTGCACAGGTCCCAGGCTTTCCACTTCCAAGCTTGCCGAAACCCGCCATTCATGGGGATTTCAAAGACACTACACCTGCGCCACCGCGAGCCGCTTGCGGTGCAAGTACAGATTCACCAGCGCGAAGCTGGTGCAGAGCCGATGATGGTTCTTCCTGAGTCCCCGATATCGGACCGTCTCAAAGCCGAAGATGCACTTCAGAATGCGGAACGGATGTTCCACTTTCGCCCTTACTCTGGCCTTCACTCGGTTCTTGGCCCTTTGTAATTCATCCACAAAGTTTTTGTATTTCACTCTTCGGCTGGTCATGTCTTGAGCATGGGGAGCCGCCTGCCGGATCACTTCTCTCTGACCTTGATACGCCCCGTCGCCCCACACCTTGCGCTCCTCGCCGTGCAGCAGGTCGGGCAACATGTGCTTGTCGGCCACCGAAGCCGCCGACGTACACACCGAATGCACAATGCCCGCTTTCGAATCCACCCCGATGTGCGCCTTCAGACCGAAGTAGTATTGCTTGCCCTTGCGCGTCTGATGCATCTCCGGGTCGCGCTCCCCGCTCTGGTTCTTGGTCGAGCAGGGCGCATGAATAATGGTTGCGTCCACAATCGTGCCGGT
>DATEGI010000025.1:0-4525 GCA_035280205.1 Terriglobales bacterium
TGAAGGTGGGTGCCGACGCCGACCTCATCCTCTTCGATCCCCAGCGGGTGATTGACAAAGCCACCTACGAGAAAGTGGCCTACTCGGAAGGGGTCGAGTACGTCCTGGTCGGCGGGGTGCCGGTGGTTAGCGCCGGCAAAATGGTGGATGGCATTGCGCCCGGCGAAGCCATTCGTGCCCCAGTGCAGTAGTCAGGAGTCAGGAGCAAGGTGATCCTGTCCTGCCCGGACGACTCTGGGCCGCTGCCTCTGGGGCAGATAGGGATGTTACGGACAACTCAAGTAGGTCGCGTTCTTAGTAGGTTCTATTAGTTTTCAGCGCACAATGAGCACCCAGCTAACCCGTCCTGTGCTCGCGAACTAAGCGCTCGCTTCCAACACTCTTCGGTCGGCTGCCCCCAAGTGTTTCCAGAGGCGCTCGAGTTTTGCCATAGAGGGGTCTTTACCTGCGAGTTCTTCTGGAATGTCCCCGTATTCGGTCTTAATCTTGTCAGCCGTCACCAGTTTCTTCATCTCGTGTAGGTCAAGACCGGTCGCCAAACACACGGCCCTGAGCATCTGGTTGGAAGGCAAACTATCCCCAGCGCGCATCTTTCGACAGTGCTCATACGAATTTTCTACCTTTTCTGATAGTTCGCGCAGATCCATCCCAATTTCTTTCAGCCTATCGGCAAGAGCCTGCGCAAAACGTCCGTGTGGCTCGACTGCTATGTGGCGCGGCATATTTGCTCTTCCTCGGTTGACGCTAACCGCGAGTGCGGAACGGACGTCCTCTCTTTCGAGGAGAGTATTGACTAAGACCTTCCTCAAAGGGAACACCCAGAACATGGCAAATCCGCAGCATGGTTTGGCTGGTGGGCCGATTCCTGTCCGTGAAATACGCGTAGATCGCAGACCGTGAAACTTTAACTTTTCTAGCTAGTGTTTCCACGGTTAGTTTATTCTTGACGATCAGCGGCATCATCCAATATTCGAGATTATTGAAATCAGACATACTCCTGCTTGACGCAACAGCACGCAATTATTGTCGGTCGGATTTATGCTCATGAAATGTGCCCGCAATCACAATTGAAGGTGATGATTCCTGTTTTGGAATCAACGTCGATAGCAGTATCACTGAATCGAAGGTGCTACCCGCTTCCACATCTCCTCGAACTGCTCTATTGCTGTGATGGTCTGCTGAGGCAAAGTCTTGATGCACCTGGCGAATGGTAGAGACATCAGCGAGGGGCTGCGAGTGCGACTCAAATGGCTGATATAGCTGGATGGGGTCAAGCCCGCCCCGTCCTTTCGTATAATTAAGAGTGCCGATGTCTTCCACCATCCCAACCGAGAAGCTGGTCGGCCTGCGGCGGGGCGAATACGCGGGCGCCGAAACGGCCCTCGTGTTCTCCGACGCGCGGACGGAGTTCGCTGCCCTGCGCTCCGGTTGCGGCGTCTTCGACCTGGGCTGGCGGCGCTATTTCACCGTCTCTGGCCGCGACCGCCTGCGTTGGCTGAACGGCATGGTCAGCAACAACGTCCGCGACCTGGAAGCTGGGCATGGCGTTTACGCATTTGTGCTTAATCCCCAAGGCCACATCCTGGACGATCTCTATATCTACAATCGCGGCGACGATTTTGTGCTCGAAACCGACGCCACCCAGGCCGATAAGCTATATAACCACCTGAAGCGCTTCATCATCATGGACAAGGTGGAGTTCAAGCCCGCGGAAGATTGGGCCACCATCGGCCTTCAAGGTCCCAAAGCGGAGCAAACGTTGCGTGCTGCGGGCGTGGACCTTCCGGCTCTGCAGCCATTGCAAATCTCGGAAGTGAAGTTCGGAACCACCCCGGCAACCCTGGTTCGCGGCGACCATCCGCTCTCGTACAACTATGAATTGTGGGTAGCCGCTGATAAGGCGCCGGCTTTGTGGGACGCGCTGGTCAAAGCTGGCGCTACTCCTAGTGGTGCCGAGGCTCTGGAGCTGGCTCGTATCGCCGCCGGCATTCCCCGCTACGGACAGGACATTCGCGAGCGCGACCTGCCCCAGGAAACGGGCCAGATGCGTGCCCTCAGCTTCACCAAGGGCTGCTACATTGGACAGGAGATTGTTGAGCGTATTCGCGCCCGCGGCAGCCTGCATCGCGGCTTTGCCGGCTTTCGCATGGTGGAAGGGCCGCTACCCGCGCCCGGTTCCAAAGTGCAATCCGGCGGCAAAGATGTTGGCGAAATCACCAGTACGGCTATGCTTCCAGCTCAAGAAGGCGAAATTGCCGTCGCCCTCGGCTACCTGCGCAAGCAGGCCCGCACGCCGGGGGCAACCGTGGAAGTTGACGCATCAAGAGCCCGGGTTGAGGCTTTACCTTTTACTTTCTGATTTGTCACGAAATGCTTGACCTATATGGCCGAAAAGAAGCCTGAGTTTACCGTAACCGACCGCCGCCTTTTTACCCCGGAAGGTGAATTACGCCCTGATTCCGCAGAAGAAATGCCTGCCGAGAAGCGCGCGGCCGAACCGACGCCTGCGGCGGAGCAGCCCAAATCTGCAGCGGAACAGCCCAAGCCTGCAGACCCCGCTGCGCAGACGCCTCCTCCTCCCAGCGCCGCCGAACAGAAAACCCAGGCGGATGCTTACTCCAAGTCCACCCGCGATCTGGACGCCCGCCTCAAGCGCGAACTGGGTTCTGCCCAGGCCCAGGACTTGCAGATGACGTTCGAGCGCTTCCTCGCGTCTCTGTACATGACCGCCCTGCTGCAACTGGGGCTGGTGCAGGAGCAGGGCGGGCGCCCGCAAATTGACCTGATTGGGGCGCGGCAGGCGATTGACACCATTGACATCCTCAAGGACAAAACTAAGGGCAATCTCACCTCGGCGGAAGAGGCCTTCCTGCAGAACGTACTCTACGAACTGCACATGGCCTATATCGAGGTGACCAACGCGCTGGCGCGCGGCGCCCAGGCCCCGGGCCAGCCCGGACCCAAGCAGCAATGAAGGCTGTTCTCACCGTGATGGGCAGCGGCACCTCCATGGGCGTGCCTACCATCGGCTGTACCTGCGCCGTGTGCACGTCGCCCGATCCCCACGACCGCCGTACTCGCCCCTCGGTGCTGATCGAGTACGGGGAACATGTAATTCTGATTGATACTACGCCCGACTTCCGCGAGCAGGCGCTGCGCGAGGGCGTGCGCCGGTTGGACGCAGTGCTCTACACTCATGCCCACGCCGACCACATTCTCGGACTCGATGACCTCCGACCTCTCAGTTTTCACCGCCATCAGCGCATCCCGCTTTACGCGAGTGAGACCGTGGCCCGCGTGGTGCGCGGCATGTTCCGTTACATCTTCGACGACGAGTACAAGTACGGCACCATGGCGCAAGTGGAAATGCACACGGTGAATGGCCCCCTGGAGTTGTTTGGCGTGCGCTTTGAGCCGGTGAAGGTCCTGCACGGCGATACCGAAATTTATGGTTACCGGTTTGGCTCCGCCGCCTATCTCACCGATTTCAGCACCATCCCCGAGGACTCATATAGGCAGCTGCAGAACCTCGACATCCTGTTTTTGGACGCGCTGCGACATAAGCCGCACCCCACTCACTCCACGGTGGAGAATTCGGTGAGCATCGTGGAGCGGCTGCAGCCGCGCCGGGCATTTTTCACGCACATCTGCCACGACCTGCCGCATGAGCAGACCAACGCTTCTCTGCCGTCGCACGTGCGCCTGGCGCACGACGGCCTGAAGCTGGAATTTGAAATTTGAAATGTAGCGCCGGCGCCTCGCCGACAATTTACAGGGCACGGGCTGCGGATTTGACTGAGAACTGAGAACCGGGAACTGAGAACTGCTTGCAGACTTTTCGCCCTCTCGAAGAGCTTCCTCCCGACCTGGGCCGCACTGTGCTTACCGTCGGCAATTTCGACGGGGTCCACCGCGCCCATCAGCACGTTCTGCGCGAAGTCGTGGCTCGCGCCCGCGCATTGCATGCGACCTCCCTGGCCGTGACTTTCGATCCTCATCCCGTTCGCATCCTCCATCCCGATGCCGCCCCGCCCCTTATCACGCCTCTGCCCATCAAGCTGGGCCTGCTGGCGGCCACCGGCCTGGATGCGGTATTGCTTCTGCCTTTCACCCGCGACCTTTCCCTTCTCACCCCACGCCAGTTTGCGGAAGACATTCTCCACCGCGCTCTGCACGCGCGCGAGGTGCATGAAGGCTTCAACTTCCGTTTCGGACGCAAAGCCAAGGGCGATGTGCAGCAACTGGCTGAGTTTGGCCGTGAGCTCGGATTTGAAGTGAAGGTTTATCCCGAGATGTGCATTCGCGGCCACTCCGTTTCCAGCAGCCGCGTGCGCGAGCTCATCGCCGCTGAAGGCGACGTCAGCGACGCCCGCCACCTCCTGGGCCGCTCGTTCAGCATTGTGTCAACTCCTGGCCGCGGCCGCGGCTTTGGCGCCAAATACACCGTCCCCACCATCAACCTGAGCCGCTACGACGAACTGGTGCCGCGCGACGGCGTTTACATCACGCGCACGCGCGTGGCGGA
>DATEGI010000026.1:0-10853 GCA_035280205.1 Terriglobales bacterium
GTATCGTACGAGGCCTTCTCATTCCCAGTGCTATGATTCCACAATGGTCCAGTGGTATGGATTGGGAGGAGACTTGCTTCCCAATTCTCGGGCGAAGAATTGTGGAGCGTCGATGGTGTGAGGGGTTATGAATTTTCGCAACCGTTATCTAGTGATTGCTATCCGAATATTGCTAGGCCTGATCATGCTGGCAAGCGGCATTAGCGGGCTGCTGATGGGCAACTCAACCAAAGGCGTACCGCCGCAGATGGTCGCCTTCACGCAAGTATTTTGGGCTTCAGGCATTTTCCAGATGGTGAAGGTTACTGAGATCGTTGCAGGGTTCATGCTCCTGTTTGGCATCTTACCGGCGTTAGCAACATTATTTCTTGCGCCCGATGTCGTAGGAATTGTTATAGTCAACGCCCGCTTGTTGCCCTCATTCTTATGGGTTGGTACAGTTGTCTTTGTGCTGACCGCTTATTTAGGGTACGCCTACTGGGACAAATACAAATCAATCTTCTCCCGCGATTAACAGGGAAAAAGCAGCGTGTCGTCGTTGATGCCAGCAACTGCGGGACGATCTCAATTCCTGATGGGTCGGCTTCTGCGAATCGGTCTCAGAAACTCCTGTATCACGGGCATTCGCACCATTTCTGGGGCAAAGGCCAAATAGGTAATGAATGTGATGGCGATTTCACATCAGTTATCGCCTGAAGTCGCAATTCACAGGCTTATCTGCAGGTCATTTTTCAAGACTTCGAGCCTTTCGGTATGTCCATGTTTCCAATCTTTGAAAGCTGACCAGAACCTGAATAATCTTGCACGCCGGAACGGACGAAACAGAACGACTAAGGGGTTGAACTCCCGGTGACCACCGAAGCTGTAAAAGACCTGCTGTGTCAACCGCCATTTCCGCCATCTGCTCCGCTCAGACCAGTTCAGCACGACGGCTCGGTCTTCCACCAGAGGGAGTACCTGTTCGGTCATGTATTCCTGCCAGATCGGGCTGTTGGAATAAACAAATAGTATGTCCTTACCCTTCGGCAACCAGACCAGCCACACGAGCACGTACAGAATGGCACGGTGCAACACGAACAGCAGCAGGGCGAGGAGGATCAGTGGAAGCAACACCACGATTAGCGCAGCCTTCAAAATAGGCGCTCTTAACGGCGGTTTCCTGTTCATCGCAGAAAAGCAAGTGTAGCCCGCATTGGTTGGCCTGAACAGGCTTTCTCACTCTTTACAATTCTGCTGTGAGTCGCCACGCCTCGAAGGCGCTTGCAGGCGGGGATGCCCGCGTCACAAAAGAGCTACTCCACCGACACTACCACCAGCGTGGCGTCGTCTTGGGGACGGCCGTCGCAGTGCTCCAGCACGGCGGAAGTCAGCAGGCGATGCAGGCTATCGGCGTCCAGCTGGCGGTTTGTGGCGGCGAGCCGCACCAGCTGTTCATCGCCGAATTCCTGGCCCTCGTCGTCGAATGCTTCCACCATGCCATCGGTGAACAGAACCAGGCGGTCTCCCGGACGCAGCTCGATGTTCTGCTCGCGGTAACGCCAATCCTGGAAGTACCCCAGCACCGCGTCGTCGCTCTGCGGGCGCAACACCGTACCATCCTCCCGCACCAGGATGGGCGGGTTGTGCCCGGCATTGCAGTACACCAGGCGCCGATCTTCCGCCAGCAGGCAATAGAAGAAGGAAATAAATTTTCCCGAGGGAGCAATCTGGCAAAGGATGCGGTTCAGTTCGTTGCACACTTCTTCAGGAGGCTGGCCGCGCAGCGAGCGCAGCATCGCCTGCAGGCTCGACATCATCAGGGCCGCGCCCACACCCTTGCCGGCGATGTCGGCAATGCTGATAGCGGCCTGATCTTCGCTCGTCTTGCTCACCTCGAAGTAATCGCCGCCTAGAGTTCTGGCTGGGCGCGAGCTGGCGCAAATCTTGTAGCCGGGGAGATCCGGTACCGGCTGCGCCAGAAAATGCTGTTGCACCTCCTGGGCGTCGGTCATCTCGCGTTTCCAGTCACCCGCCTGACGCAACGCTCGGTTGTGGTCGCTTATTTGGGTGCGCAATGCTTCGAGTACGTGCTGGTTGTCCCAGGGCTTCTGGATGAAATCGCGGGCGCCGCGGCGCATGGCTTCAATTGCCAGTTCCATGTTGCCCCATGCGGTCATCACCACCAGGGGCACATCTTTTTCCAGGTTGCGGATGCGGGTGAGAAGGTCCAGTCCTTCGCGGCCGGAAGTCGTGTCCTGCGTGTAGTTCAGGTCCATGAGCACCAGGTCATAGTCGCGAGCTTGCAGCGCGGAAACCACCTCGGCGGGGCGAGTAACGGCATCCGCCTCGTAGCCTTCCTGCTTCAGCAGCAGGCGCAGGGCTTCGAGGACCATGCCTTGATCGTCGGCCAGCAGGATTCGCGGTTTGTTGCCGGAAGTAACCGAACTGTATTCAACCTGCATAGGCTCGCCTCGCACTTCGCTCCCAGGGAAAGCATTCTGGATACCATCGGCTCTAAGCGCGGTAAGCTATTGCAAAATATGAACAAATTGAGTCGGAGAGAAAATTAACTCAGGTGGCGACTGTCCGGTTCCGAACAGCGTTGTTCGGGCGCGAACAAACAAATAGAGGTGTTCCTGAGGATGCGCGCCCCTTAAAGGGACGAGCCCGCTCTTTGCGTTCATTTATTCACGATCGAAATCTCCGGCTCCTCGGGATTGACACGCACATCCAGAACGCTCTCCGGCAGGTGTTTTCGAACATATTCATCGGCTGAACCACGCCAGACGAAAGGAATGTCGTCTGAACCCCGGAAGGTACGGTCGACGAGCGTGTAGCTGTAGACGACCTCGGCAACGGGACATCCGTAGGCCGGGGGTGAGGTAGAGATACTTACTACCTTGGCCTGCTTGAGCTCCCACGTGGAGGTTCCACGCTTTGTCCAGGCGCGGTGCAGAGTGCGGATCAGGTAAAAAACAAAGATATCTACAACGAATCCGCCCATTCCGCTTCCTCGCCGCCTTTATCGTTTCCCGCCCACCGCCCACGGCCGCCTTCTGCTGGCGGTGGCAGACATGCCGGCGCTGGCGCGCACCAGCGATTCTACCGGCGGCGCCACCATGAGCAGCAACTGCGCATGCCCTGGTTTTTGCGCCTGCTGCAGCATGCCCATCTGCTGCGCCGCCCATCCCGAAGGTGGCCTCTGGCTGCGGCTGAGATAGTCAAGGGCCTGCAGGCCGGTTTCCGCGCACTGGGAAAGATCGTGCGAAACCGGAACCACTTCCTTCAACAGAAATGATTTTTGCAGCAGAGGCTCGAGGCGGGCGTCATTGCCGGCCCACTGGCTGAGCTGGGCGCGCAAACGGGTGTAGACGGCGGGCGAGGCCTTGCCCGCCAACACCTGCTGCACCAGGCCGGCGAATTGGCGCCCGGTTTCACTTTCCGGCGGCACCGCATCCACCAGGCGGTTCAGGGGACTCAGGCTGGTGGCCGGCGTGGCCGCCAGATCCTCGCGCGTGTAATCCTTCACTGGTTCGACTACGTCAGCCAGGACCTTGAGCGGCGCGATGTCGTCCTGGCCAGCCAGACGATGGAGCATGAGGTAATAGCTGGAGACGTGAGTGTTCCCCATCCACTCCAGCCATATGCTCATGACCGCAAGCCGCTGATACATGGAATTCACATCGCGCGCACTTGCCGGCGACCACAGGCGCTCGGCAACCACAGCGGCGCGAGGCCACAGCCGGGAATCAAAATTTTCCGGCGAAACATATTCTGACCACAGGCAGGCTTCGCCGCCCAGAATGCGCTGCTGCTCTTCCGGACTGAGCCGGGCGGCATCACCCGACAGCGGATCCACGTCGTAATGCATGACAGCCGGCCACATCAGGTCGAGGTAGTAGCCGCTGGAAAGCAGCCCGCGATAACCCTGCCTGGCGGCCTGGGCCAGCGATGCCTGGCCGCGCCAGGACTGGATCAAGATGGTAGTGGGCATGTCAGGCCGGAGAATTTCATCCCACCCAATCATGGTCTTGTGATGTTTGCTGACAATCTTTTCCAGGTGAGAGTTGAAGTAAGCCTGTAAGTCGGCGTTGTTCTTGATGCCGTGGCCGTGCATGAACTCCTGGACCTTGGGGTTGGCATCCCACTGCTTCCCGTTCACTTCGTCCCCGCCAATATGGAAGTAGCGGTCAGGAAAGAGGCCGGCCATTTCGTCCACGAACTTGTCGAGAAATTTGTAGGTGCTGTCGCGCGTGGGGTCCATAGCGGGGTTGTGGATTCCCCAGGTGCGCTCGATTTCATACGGGCCGGAGCCGCTGGACAGCTCGGGGTAGCCGACAAACCAGGAGATGCTGTGCCCCGGCATATCGAATTCCGGGATCACGCGGATGCCGCGGTCAGCGGCGTAGGCGATGAGGTCGCGAATGTCATCCTGGGTGTAGTAGAGCCCGTCAGAGCCTTTCTCCTGCAGCTTGGGAAAGGCTTTGCTTTCCACGCGAAAACCCTGGTCGTCGGAAAGGTGAAGGTGAAGCACGTTAAGCTTCACCGCTTCCATGCCATCCACGGCGCGTTTGACGGCGCTCATCGGTTCGAAGCGACGGGCCACGTCAAGCATCAGGCCGCGCCAGGGAAAACGCGGCTGGTCATGGATGACCAGGGCGGGCACGGCGAAACCCGCGGACGTGGGCTGCACCAGTTGCAAGAAGGTCTGAAGGGCGTGCATGGCGCCGAGGGCGGTGGGCGCAGTGATGCGGGAGCCAGTGGGCGTCACCTGCAGATTGTAGGACTCGTCCTCTCCCAACTCGGGATAATCCTTGCTGGCATGCTCGGCCGCAATCACCAGGGTGGCGCTGGCGCCATCACTAGGAGATGTGTTTAGGGGCATGGCGGTTTGCCGCGACAGGCGGCGCAAAAAACGGGCGGCCGCGGCCTGTAGACGCGCATCTTTCTCGCCGGTAAAGCCCACGGAAAAAGATTGGGTGATGACCAGCTGCCCGGCGCTCAACCGCACACTCTGCGGCAGCGGCATGAGGTCAGGTTGCGGCTGCGTTTGCATTTCCGGCTGTGCGTTCGTAAGCGACATGAACGATACGAGCAGGATTAGGACAAGCGCGGGCGTACGCATGCGTAGCGAGGTCTCCAATGATGACGTGGACTGAGCAGAATATAGAAAGCATGGCTGTGGGGGCAAGGTTACTTTCGCGTACATCAGAGGCTGGCCGCTACCTGATATTGACGCCGCGTATCAGGGACAAAAATGGCCGGAATGTGCCGCAAATGCCGGCCAGTGCTCTTAGGCGGCGCCTCGAGAAAATGAAGGAACTCCCTGGAATGGTGGAAATAGTACCAGCTTTATAGGGGTCCCTCGACTACACCGGCCGATTCGCAAGCGAACCGGCCGGTTCCGTTCGGGATGACAGACGTTTTTGTCGCCCTAGGCCGCGCCGCCCACGATCTGGAAGAAGCGGATGATGCTCTCAATGCCCCGGTAAAAATTGGGGATGTGGAACTTTTCGTTGGGAGCGTGCAAGTTGTCGTCGGGCAGGCCGAAGCCCATCATCACGCTGGGAATCTTCAGCGCCTTCTCGAAGTCGGCCACGATGGGAATAGAGCCACCGGAGCGAATGTAAACCGTGTCCTTCTTAAATACGTCATGCATGGCCTGTGCCGAAGCCTTGATGTATTTGTTGTCGGTGCTGACCACGATGGGGTCGGCAATGCTCCACTGCTTGATTTTTACCTCGATGCCCTTGGGAACGATGGACTGGACGAAATCGTTGTAGATTTTCCAGATTTCATCCGGCCGCTGATCGGGTACCAGGCGCATGGAAACCTTGGCGCTGGCGCGGGCCGGGATCACGGTTTTCGCGCCGTAACCGGTGAAGCCTCCGGGCATGCCGTGTACTTCGAGCGTGGGCCTCGCCCAGGTGCGGTAGAGCACCGAATAACCAGACTCGCCGGTCAGCACCTTGGAGCCGACCTCCGTTTTGCGGTAGTGCTCTTCGTTAAACGGCAGGCGCTCCCATGCCTTCAGTTCGTCGTTGGTGGGCTTCTGAACGTGATCGTAGAAGTGCGGGATCAGCACCTTGCCGCTTTCGTCCTTTAGCTTGCCGATGATGCGGGCCAGCGCCTCGAAAGGATTGGGGGCAGCGCCGCCATAGACGCCGGAGTGCAGATCGGTCATGGGACCGCTGGCTTCCAGTTCGGTGTAACACATGCCGCGCAGGCCGACGCACAGGCTGGGCATTTCCGGGGCAAACATTTCCGTGTCCGACACCAGGGCAAAGTCGGACTTCAGGCGGTCGGGATGGTCGCGCACGAAGGCAGCAATGGATTCGCCGCCAACCTCCTCCTCGCCTTCGATGAGCAGGCGCACATTCAGCGGCAGCTTGCCATTGCCTGTCTTCATCAGCGCTTCCAGCGCCTTCAGGTGCATGTACATCTGGCCTTTGTCGTCCACGGCGCCGCGGGCGTAGAGGTTCTGGTTGCGCTCGGTGGGGTCAAAAGGCGGCGACTTCCACTCGTCCAGGGGATCTGGAGGTTGCACGTCGTAGTGGCCGTAGCAGAGCGCGGTGGGCTTGCCCGAGGCATGCAGCCAGTCGCCGTAAACCAAGGGGTGACCTTCGGTCTTGATGACCTCCACGTGCTCCAGGCCGATGCGCTTCATCTCTGTGGCTACGAACTCGGCGGCCTTGCGCACATCGTCTTTGTGGTCGGGCAGTGTGCTCACGCTGGGAATGCGGAGCAGGTCCTTGAGTTCGCTGAGAAAGCGCTGCTGGTTCTGACGGGCATAATCAACGGCGGCAGTGGACATAAGCCTCTCCCTGTTCAGAGTTGTGTGGCGTTGCGACGACCAGAAAGTATACCCGAAGGCCGTGCGGGCGGCTGTGACAAGAACTTCAACCGCCGAGACGTAGAGGACGCCGAGAAATCCTTAGTGAAAGATCTTTCTCTGCGATCTCGGCGTCTCGGCGGTAGATTCTAGCGGAAGCGCGCTGGTGAAAACGCGGAGAGGTCGAACTCCGGCTTCGCCCCGCGCACTACCTGCGTCATCACCAGAGCCGTAACCGGCGTCAGCAGAATTCCGTCGCGAAAATGGCCGGTGGCAACAAAATAGCCAGGCAGGGAAGTGGCGCCGAGAATAGGCAGCTTGTCGGGTGTGCCCGGGCGCAGGCCGGCCCAGGCCTCCAGCATACGCGCCTGGCCCAGGTCGGGCGCCAGGCTGGCTGCGGCATGATGCAGGCGCTGGATGGTATTGGCGTCAGTACGCTTGTCGAATCCAGCTTCCTCCAGCGTGGCGCCAATCAGGATGCGGCCGTCGGTGCGCGGTACCAGGTAAGCGCCCGGCCCGCGCACCACGTGGCGCAGAAAGTTGTGGCTGGGCGCAATGACGGACAGCATTTGCCCTTTTACCGGACGCGTGGGGAAGGATGGTGCGCCCGCGATCTGTCCCGCCCAGGCGCCGGCGCAATTGACAACCACGGCTGAGGGAAAATGCGTTTTTGGGGTTTTCACGCCGCTCGCCCTTCCCTCGGAAACCTGTACTTCCACCACGGGCGCGCCGGAGGCGATCTCGATTGCCCGATGCTTGGCCGCCTTGAGCGCGGCCGCAGTCAGCGCGCGCGGGTCCACACTGGCTTCCGGCCAGAATTCGGCCCGCTCTGCCGCCCCTGCCAGACAGGGCTCGAGCTTGGCCAGTTGCAACGGCGTAAGCGCCTGAGAATCACGGCAGAGCGACTCCCCGCCGCCGTCGAGGACGATGGAACCTTCGCGGCGCAGGTCCACGTGCTGGCCCGATTCGTCCTCGAGTTCGTGCACGAACTCGGGATAAAGCTGGAAACTGGCCATGGCCAGGGAACGGAGCTTCTCCGGGGTGTGAGGGTCGCATTGGGCGAGCATGCCGGCGGCTGCGTGCGAAGCTTCGCGGCCCGGCTCGTTTCGTTCTACAAGCAGTACGGCAGCACCGTGCTTGCGCAAGCCCAGCGCCAGCGACAGGCCAATGATGCCGCCGCCGATGATCGTGACATCCCAGGTTTTCACGTAAACATTGTAGAACGCAGGGCGCTGCAGCCTGGAACCTGGCTGCAAAGTTTCAAGGTTCGAGTTTCAGGTTTTGCGAGCGGGTCACTCGAAACTGGAAACCTGAAACTTGAAACTCTACTGCGCCTCTTCCGCCACCGGCTTGGCTTGGGCGGCGGACTGCTCGCTTCGGCTTGCGCCCACCAGCCGCGAGAACACTGCGAGGCGCTCTGGCGCTGGGCCGATGTAATAAGTGGGATAGCAGGTCAGCAGAGTCAGTTCGGTGTCGGGCGTAGGCTTTGTCACCCAGACGTCGTCGGGCTGGAGAATTTTCTGGCCCGTCACCTGGTAGCGGAATTGCTTCCCGGCGCGCTGCACCAGGATGTAGTCGCCCTGCTTGAGCTCATGAATGTGGCGGAAGAAGGTGTCGCGGTGCGCCGATATGACCGAGTTTCCGGGCTGGCCGGGCTCGGGAGTATCGGGAAGATGGCCGGGGCCCATCAGGAGGTCGCGGCGGTTTACGCCCTCGACCACAACCGCGTCCAGCTTGATCGCGGGAACACTCAGGCGCGTGAGGGTGGTGACCAGACCTGCGGGCTGCGCGGGCAGCGGCAGGTTTTGCTGCTGCCATTGCTGAGCCAGGCGGCGCTGGGCCGCGTACATGGTGGCATATTGGGAAGCTACATAGATCAGCAGCGCCACTCCCGCCACCATCAGAAATGAAGGCCAATAGCGGTTCAGCCAGTCCGGAACTCTTCCCATCTTAGTAACCTGCTCCGACGGCCAGATTAACAATTAAGATGCGCGAATCCAGGGTACCGCAATCAAAGAAGGTAGTTGGTAGCGGGTAGCTGGCCAGAGCAGCTATCTCGTCCGCATGGCGGAAGTAATCCCGCCGGCCAGCACGCCAAAACCGATCACCGCCAGCAGAGGAAGCGAGCTGCTGGAGCCGGGCAGAGGCGGATCGTCAGCACTCCCCGTGCTCCTAGAATTCTTCGCAGAAGCCGCGGATTTGGAGACAGGTGTGGTGCTGTTGCTTTCCTGGACCGGATTTCCGGACAGAGCTACGGTCAGCGCCTGCGGAGCAGGCGTCTGGCGGTGCTGCGGCTGGGCCCATAATAGTGCCACCAAAAGGCAGATGGCCCCGACTAAGACGAATTGCCAGTAGCGCTTCATGGGCTCCTAGGTCCCCTTTACTTTCCGCACCAATGCTGAGCACCTGACTACCAAATTTCGGATATACAGTTCCGAGGCGCCAACTCACCTCGGAATGTGGCTCTACCATCCAAGAGCCCTAAACAGAGCTCGTTGCGAGTGCCAGCCTGCTGCGCAGCAATAATCTACAGTTACTTAAGGGCAATTCATGGGCCAAAAGGTGGCGTAGCTGGAGCCTTTGGTTTGACACAGCATCTTTTCTGCTGAACAATGCTCCTATCCCCAAAATCAGGGCAGAAGAGGCACGCATGTCTATCACTCCAGCTCCTTCTCCGGAAATTCCGGACGAGGAGCGGCAGCGACAACAACAGCAGGAGCAGGAACAGCAACAGCAGCAATACGAGCAGCAGCAGCACCAGGAGCAGCAGTATCAGCAGCAGGCTCCCTATCAACCGCCGCAGCAGTACTACCAGCAACCGCCTGCCCAGGCGCAATACGTCTCTCCGGAAGTACAGAGGGCACAGCGCCAGAACACCATCTGGAAGTGGGTAGTGTGGGTTTTTGCTGTCCTTTACGTGGCCGGATCAATTTATTTCATCGTGGACCTGCGCGGGCGGCTGGAACGCGTAGAACGCTCCTCGGAATCATTGCACGGGGACGTTCACGAGCTGAACCGGAAGCTGGGTGATGCCCAGGCGGATACGGACACGCTGGCCTCCCAGCTCGGCATCACCAAGAAGGAACTGGCCCGGCGCACCGCCGACCTGCAGCGCCAGCAGCGGGCGGCCGAGGAGCGCCTGGCTGAGCAGCAGAAGCAGCAGATCAGCGCTGTGAGCGGGGAAGTGGCCGGGGTGAAGACGGAAGTGGGCGGTGTGAAGACCGATGTTGCCTCCACCCGCAGCGACCTGGAAGCCACCAAGGCCAAGCTGGAGCGTGCCATTGGCGACTTGGGCGTGCAGAGCGGGCTGATTGCGCGCACCCGCGGCGACCTGGAAACCCTCAAACACTCAGGTGACCGCAACTACTTTGAGTTCACCCTTACCAAGAACAAGGAGTTCACCCCGGTCTCGACCGTGAGCATGCAGCTTAAGAAGGCGGACGCCAAGCATGGCCGTTTCACCATGAATGTCCGCTCCGATGACCGGGTGATCGAGAAAAAGAACCGCAACGTGGATGAGCCTATCCAGTTCTACACCGGACGCCAGCACTATCTCTATGAGATCGTGGTGTGGACGGTGGAGAAGAACAAGATCAGCGGCTACCTGAGCACGCCAAAGGCGGCGCCGCAGCCGGTGACCGCAAACTAAGCTCTTCTAAAACCGGGGCCGGCGTCTCTGCCGGCCTTTTTTATTTTTCCATTGACACCTCTGTGGGGGAGGCTAAGATGCGCCCTCATTGTGGAGGTGTGTATGTCGCTTAAGGGGAAGAACGCGCTTATCACCGGCAGTTCGCGAGGCATCGGGCGCGGGATCGCACTAAAACTGGCGGAACACGGCGTCAAGACCGCCATTCACTATTACACTCAGTTAGACGCGGCGAACGAGACTCTGGCGAAAGTTCGGGCATGCGGCGGGGACGGGTTCGTTGTCCAGGCGGACGTGACTCGGCCAGACGAGATCCGTCAGCTCTTCGGCCGGATTGAGCGGGAGTTTGGAAAGCTCGACATCCTGGTGAGCAACGCGCGGCCGGAGCTCAGCGCG
>DATEGI010000027.1:0-2545 GCA_035280205.1 Terriglobales bacterium
TTCGGTAGAGAAGCGGTGGCCTTCTTCCGCCAGCTTCTTTTTCAGTGTGAGGTAGTTCTCGATGATGCCGTTGTGCACCACCACCACCTTGCCCGAGCAGTCGCGGTGGGGATGGGCGTTCTCCTCGGTGGGGCGGCCGTGCGTGGCCCAGCGGGTGTGGCCGATGCCGTAGGTGCCATCCAGCGGCTTCAGGCGAATGGACTCTTCCAGGTTGCGCAGCTTGCCCTCGGCGCGGCGGATCTGCAGGCCTTCGCCGTTGCCCGCCACCGCGATGCCCGCCGAATCGTAGCCGCGATACTCCAGCCGCTTCAGACCGTCCAGAATGACAGGGACGACCCGCTTTTTCCCCACGTACCCCACTATGCCGCACATATTCGAACTCCTTGCCGGGGGAGACGCCTGCTATTCGAGGGTAAAACGGAACTCTTCAATGACAGGATTCGTCAAAACTTCGCGCGCGATGCGCGCCACTTCCGCTTCCGCCTGCTCCCGGCTGAGGCCGCCGTCGAGGGTGATTTCGAAATACTTGCCCTGGCGCACGTCCTCCAGCCCCTTGTAGCCCATCTTGTTGAGCGCGCTCTGGATAGTCTTGCCCTGGGGATCGAGCACACTCTTCTTCAGGGAAACGTACACGTAGGCTTTCATTGGGCTCATTATACGTCAGAGAAGAGCCTGGGCTGGCGTGCAGAAACACCTCGGCTCAGCCGCAATCCGCCTGAATCAACCCAGCTGGGCAAGTTCGGCGTCCAGGTCGGCCAGCGCACTCTCCAGCATGCTGCGATGCCGGGCATTGCTGCTGGCTTCCAGTTGCTGCAGGACTTGTGCGCGGGCGAGCGACAGGGTGGCTTTTCTGCGCCGGTTTTCGAGTTGTTCCGCGCTCAGGCGGGGTTTGGCCTCTGCCGGTTCCTCGCTAGCCGCTTCCACCTGAGCCTCTACTGCCTTGCTTTCCCAACCTCTGGCCACGTCTTGATTATACGAGCCGCGTGGCTGCCGCGCAGGTGGCGATGGTGATTCGGGGCGGGTTACTCCGGGAAGACGGTGGCTGGTGGCTAGTAGTTGGCCGGAGGTAAACGACCCTGACCCACAACGACATTCCTCCCGGTGGATCTTCGTGATATAAGGTCCGACACCGCGAGGACGAGCAGCCAAATGCCCTCGCCTGGTGGAGGAAAGACATGAGAAAACTCACCCTGTTGTTGCTTGTGCTCTTCTCAGCGGCGAGCGCTGGAACCCTGTTCGCCGCGGATCGCGGAACCCCTGAGCAGGCAAAAGCGATGCTGCAGAAGGCCGTTGCTCACTACAAGGAGGTAGGGCGCAAACAGGCCCTTGCCGATTTTAATGCTAAGAAAGCGCCGTTTGGTGACCGTGATCTCTACGTGGTGTGTATTGGTCCCGATCGCACGATCATCGCCAACGGTGGTTTTCCCCAATACGTGGGCTATCCATCAGGCATGTTAAAGGACGCCGAAGGGAAATCGGTGGGCGAGCAGGGATGGGCGGTTGCGTCGAAAAAAGGCGAAGGAGCGGTGCGCTACCACTGGATCAACCCTGTGACCCACAAGATGGAGCCGAAGATCACGTATTTCACCAAGGCAGGCGATGATGTGTGCGGCGTGGGTGCCTACAATCCGGAATAGCAGTAGTTGGTAGCTGGTAGCTGGTGTTTGTTGGTCCGGGCATTCCGCTGGCGGCCAGTACCAACTACTCACTACTAACGGCCAGCCAGCAACTACCTTCTTCTAGCAAGCTTGTTATAGTCGCGCATGTAGACGCGCAGGCCAAAGGCGGGCGTGGTTTTGGTGTAGCCGGCCACCAGTTGCTCCTTGTAGTGGGAAAGGTAGAAATCAAACGGATCCTGCGGGTCCATATCAACCAGCACCAGGTCGGTGTCGTCCATGGTCAACTTGCCGAAGCGCAGGCGTCCGCCGCGGTAGGTCATGTAATTTCCTGGACGCAGCGTCGGCACCCGACCGCCGAAATGTTCGGCGATGGTGTTGCCCCGCAATTCGATGGAGGTAAGCCGTCCCTCGATTGTGGGCAGAGGCAAGATTTCACCGGGGTTGATCAGTAAATCGTCCTTATCCGCGCGCACTCCGTGGACTTTGCTGGTACTGATCAGGTCGGAAATGTTTACGCCCAGAAGGTCCATCAGCCCTTTCAGGGGAACATGGGCCGCTCTCACTTTGTTGGAGTGAATACGGATTTCGCCCTGGGGCGTCAGGCTGAGAGCGCCCTCCTCCTCGAAGGGGATGTCTCCCTTGGAGTGCAGCTTGCCGCGGATCTTCAGGGTGTTGCCGCTAGTGGTAATCGAAATAGCTTTCAGGGGCGCATCGCGTGCGGCAAACACGTGGTCGTTCAGGATGTTGCTCATGGCTTGCGTGGTGAGAGCCATGTCCGCGGCGTCAATATGCAGCACGAAAGAACGGCCATCGTCGAAGATGGGGAACGGGTTCTGCCCGGTGGGCCTCAGCGACCCGGAAAGGGCATAGATGTGGACAGCGATGCGGGCGGTGAAGTGGTACATCAGGTTGCGCATGGTCACCGC
>DATEGI010000028.1:0-34926 GCA_035280205.1 Terriglobales bacterium
GCACCTATAGCACTCGCTTACACCGGGTTTGTGACCGCTCTCTCCGACTGGCCGCAAGGCCAGTAACTGCGAAAGGGAGGGGGCCGTTACCCGCCCGATGCTTTCCGCTGCAATCCTGTCCGGCCTCTGTTGCGACCGGCAAAGTGCCCTTTTAACGCGAGGGCGCTCGTAATTTGGCAAATCTTTTGAAAAACCTGCCACGCCCCACGGCGTAGCCCTTAAAAGCCCTGCTGCCAATGCACTCTAATTTACGAACCGGCGCATGCGAATATTCATCACGATACCCAGCGCCAGAAACGTAAACAGTACCGACGATCCGCCGTAGCTCATCAGCGGCAAGGGTATACCAGTGACCGGCATAAAGCCGACCACCATCCCTATGTTGATGAGGATATGGAAGGTTACCACCGCCACCACACCCATGATCACGAACGTGCCGGCGCGGTCGGGCGCTGTTTGCGCGTTCTGGATCAAGCGCATCAACACCATGAAGTATAACAGCAGTACCCCTATCGCGCCCACAAAACCATGTTCCTCAGCAAAAGCGGCGAAAATAAAGTCAGTCTGGGGGACGGGCAGGAACATGCCGTGAGTCTGGGTGCCCTTGGCGAACCCCCGGCCCCAGACGCCCCCGGCTCCTACCGCGATTTTCGACTGAATCACCTGGTAGCCTGACCCCTGACGGTCAGCCTCTGGCTGCATGAAGCTGGTCAAGCGGTCGCGCTGGTAGGGTTTCAGGACGTGCCATGCCGCCGGCATCGCCATAGCCGCGACCAACACTATAATTCCGGCATGTTTGGCCTGCAGCCCGCCCAGGTATATCCCCATCAGGGCAATGGGTATATAAGTAAGCGCGGTGCCCAAGTCAGGCTGAGCTAGCACCATGAGCATAGGCACGCCCACCAGCAGTCCCGCCTTAATCATGTCAAAGAAAGACAGTTCGCTCCGCCGCGCGTCGGCAAAATACTTAGCCACCGCCAGGATGAGGATGAGCTTGACCCACTCCGAAGGCTGGAAATGCTGCCCGCCGGGGAACTTGATCCAGCGTTTGGCCCCCAGGTATCTCTGCCCAAAAGCGAGCACGCTCAACAGCGAACCAATGGAAACCAGGTACATCCAGTGCACGTTTTCCAGCAGCAACTGGTAGTCAACCACGCTGATCAAGAACATGGCAAAGATGCCGGTCGCGATCCAGTACATCTGCTTGATGTGCACGCCCGCGAACTTGGTGTTGTAGGTGGCGCTGTAAATCTCCAGCACTCCCAAGCCACAGATGAGGAGCACGAAGGCGAACAGCAGCCAATCGAAATCGCGGTATGAGACGTTGCGTGCCATAAAAACCAGTTGTCAGTTGTCAGTGGTCAGTTGTCAGTTCCCCGTCCTGCGCTGATACTTGAAACTCGAAACTTGAAGCCTTTCCGGTTTCAGAGCGGCACGCGGTACATCCACGTAAAACCGCCCACCCTGAATGTCATCCGCGTCGTTACCGTGGGGATCGTTCCACACGGCGGCGACTTCTACTGGGCCGGACGGAGCCATGCCCGCCACCTTAACGGGAAGGTGCCGCTGCTTCTCCACGTAAGCCTTGACCACCTGGGCGGCAATGCGGCCGGCAAACTGCCCGTGCTCGCCCCCTTCAAACAACACCGCCACCACCAGGTTGGGATTGCGGCGCGGCGTAACGCCCACAAACCAGGCATTGTCCTTCATGGAATGAGCATGGCCCATGCGCTCGGCCAGGGCGTTGCTCATGGTCTGGGCGCTGCCCGTCTTGCCGGCGAAATCAATTCCTTCCAGGTGAGCGCTGCCCGCGGTGCCCATGGGGGTGGGCACATTGGCCATGGCATCGGTGATGATCTCCCAGTTCTTTTCATCAATGGGCGCGCGGTTTTCCTGGTTGTAATCCATGATCTGGCGGTAGTAGGGCGGCAACTGCTCGGGGAAGGCAATGTGCGGCCGGCGCAACACGCCATCGCTGGCAATGGCGCCAATGGCGCGGGCCAACTGAATGGGTGTTACCGCTACCGCGCCCTGGCCAATACCCACCGAAACCGTCTCGCCAGGAAACCACTTCTGGTGGAAGTTCTTGATCTTCCACTCCTCGGAAGGCATAACGCCGGAGGCTTCCTGGGGCAGGTCAATGCCGGTCTTCTGACCCAGACCAAAAGCGGTGGCCCACTTGGCGATACGCTCAATGCCCAGCTTCTGGGCCAGGGTATAAAAGAAAACATCGCACGACTGGTAAATGGCCTTGCTGATATTTACCTCTCCGTGCACGCGGTGCTCAGCCGTTACCCAGCACTTGAAATAGCGTCCATAGAAGACCGCGCCGCCCTGGCAGTTGACTTTCATGTCCTGGGCAATGCCTTCCTGCAAACCAGCCGTCGCCATGATGATCTTAAACACTGAGCCCGGAGCCAACTGCGCCTGGATGGCCTTGTTGAGCAGGGGATGGTTTTCGTCGCTGACCAGCTTGATCCAGTTTTCGCGAGAAATGCGCACCGCAAAGTCATTGGGATCGAAAGTGGGCCGGCTGACCATGGCCAGCACCTCGCCGGTGCGCGGGTCCATGGCCACAACCGCGCCATTGCGGTCGCCTAGCGCCTCCTCGGCCGCGATCTGCAGGTCAATATCAATCGTCAGCTTCAGGGGCTGGCCGGGCACGGCGGCCACTTCGTCCAGCGGCTTCACTTCCTTGCCCAGGCTGTTGACGATTACCCGCCGCGACCCGTTTTTCCCCATGAGCAAGTCGTTGTAGTACTGCTCCACTCCGGACTTGCCCACCACGTCGCCCGCGCTGTACAGCTCCCACTGGGACTGGTTGAGCATATCCTCGCTAACCTCACCCACGTAGCCGATCAGGTTGGCCATGAAGCCGCGGCGGGGGTAGAGGCGGCGATGCGCCATGATGGTTTCCAGCTCGGGCAGTTCGGTGCGATGCGCCTCAATAAATGCCAGCTCATCGGGTGTGATGTCGTCCTTCAGATAGATGGGCTGGTACTGCGGCATATGGCGAAACTTGCGAATGCGCTCGCGCACTTCGTCGGGCGACATATGCAGGCCGGCGGCGATCTTGTCCACGTCAGCGTCAATGTCCCGCGACTGGTCGCGCAGCAGAAGAGCGGTGAAGGACGGGTAGTTGTCCACGATGATGCGGCCTTCACGGTCAAAAATTTTGCCCCGGGGAGCGAGGATGGGAACGGTGCGGATGCGGTTGCGCTGTGCCAGTTCGCCGTAGTACTGGCTGCTCATCACCTGCAGACGCCAGAGGCCGAAAGCGAGGGTGAGAAATACCCCCAGGATCACGTACTGAATGAACGTGAGCCGAAGCTGCGGTACTCTGTCGTCGCGGTTTAACATCAGTTGTCAGTTCTCAGTTGCCAGTTGTCAGTTCCCAGCTTTCAGCTCTCAGCCATCAACTCTCGCTACTTGGCTTTGGCTGAGAGCTGGTAACTGACAGCTGATAGCTGATTCGCCAAAATTCAGCTCCCCTCATCCCCGCTGCTTGAAGTGGTCTAGGACCATAAACAGCGGTACCGCCAAAGCGGCGTTGCAGAATGCGGCAAAGGCCATGTGTCCCCAACGCCAGGCGAGATCCTGGCCGACCATGCCCCGCGCCACCACCAGGTAGATCACCTGGTGCACCAGGTAAAAGCCAAAGACCAGCAGAAAGCGCGAGCCGGAGTTTTCTACGTCCAGCTTTACCCCCAGCGAGGATGCGCCGTAGCCCACCACCGTCTTGGCGATGCCGTAAATGCCGATGGGTTGGTGCGTCAGGCTGTCCTGCAGCAAGCCAATGACGCTGCCGGTAAGCAGGCCGGTGGCAGGATTGCGCCGCGAGACGGCCATGAAAATGGTGACCAACAGGGGTAAATCGAAAATCTCGAAGAAGTGCAGCCGCAGAGGCAAAAAGGCCTGTAGAAAAAGGGCCAGCAAGGGGATGAGAATGGCCGTCGGCAGGCTGAAGCGGTAAACCTCGATCTGTTCCCGGGAAGTGTAGGAAACGTTCACGGTTGCGGCTCCGCGGGCGGAGTAGCCGTTGGCGGGTTCTGCGCCACGCCAGTGGGAGGTTTTTGTGCCTTGGGAGCGGGCGTAGCGCTGTCCGTGGCGCCACTGCCGACCTCAGGCTTAGCCACCGGTGCCTTCTGAGTGGCTGGGATAGCCGCACCCGGCACGGCAGGTGCAGCTGCCGGCTTGGCCGGCCGCGGCTTCTTCACGGCTGAGGCTGCTGGAACGCCAGCAAAACCCCCGCTCGCGCTTGCCGGGGTATGGGCCGTTGAATTGGTGGCTTTAGGCTTCGGCGCCAAAACTTTGACCGCTCCACCCGTGACTTGGGCTTCGGCGGCTGGCCCAGATTTCGCATGCGGCTTGGCAGTGCTTCCGGCCAGCGCGGCCGTTCCCGGCGCGCCCGGCTTGGCCCCTGGCGAGGGCTTTGTCCCCGCAGTCTTGGCGGCCGGCGGATTTACGCCCACGGGAAGCGGCACACCCGTAGAGGGCAGCCGGGGATTATCAGGCACCGAAGGCAGTCGCGACGCCAGAATATCCACTGCACGGACCGAAGTTTGCGCTTCCTGTGCCGTCGCCTGCCGCTGCACCACCTGGGTAATGACCAGTACCTCTTCCAACCTGCTGAGCTCGGCGGCCGGCTTCACCTGCACGTTAAGAAAAACGTCCTTCCCGGGAGAGACCTTTTTCACGGTGCCGATAGGAAGACCTTTGGGGAAAATCTGGTCGCCGCCGCTGGTGAGCAACTGGTCGCCAGCCTCCACGCGCTCGTCGCTCATCATCTTCTCCAGCACGAGTTCCCCGTTAGCCGTCCCCTTGATCACGCCCTGCAGGCGCGAGTTCTCCAGGATGGCGCCGACGCCGCTGGAAGGATCGTTGATGAGCAGAACTTGGTAGGAGGTGGGAAATACGCGCAGGATTTTGCCCACCACTCCGTCTGCGGTGATGACGGGCATATCCTGCAGAACGCCGTCGCCGGCGCCCTTGTCAATGTAGACGACGCGCGACATGTCGCTGCCGCTGGAGCCGATAACCTGCGCCGCCAGCGTGTGGGCAATGAATTGTTCTTTGAAACCCAGCAGGCGCTGCAGGCGGCGAGCCTGCCCGGCGTCCTCCGCCAGCCGGACCTGCTGCAGGCGCAGTTGCTCGATTTCCTCCTGCAGCTTGCGGTTTTGGGAGCGCAAGCCACGCAGATAAAAATAGTTGTGCCAGGTATCGCTGATGCTTTCCTGCACAGCGACGAAGGCTTTTTCAAATGGACTGATGGTTGTAACGGTCCAGACCCGGATCAGGCGGCTGGAATCGGTGTCGGCCGTGCGTTTGACTTGCACCGCCAAGCCAACCACTTCGGCAAACAGCACGACCACCAGGATGGTGACGTTGCGGTGACGGGTGAGGAGGTTTTCCACAGCAGTTGCCAGTCGTCAGTGGCCAGTGGCCAGTTGTCAGTACCCAAAACCCAGTTACTGGGAACTGCTGGGTAGGTCTGCAACTTCTGAATCCGTACACATCCGCGGCAATCCGCGGCCATGAAGCTACTCGATCGAAATCTTGCGCAACAGTTTGAAGTCGCTCAGCATTTTGCCTGTGCCCAGCACCACGCTGCACAGCGGATCGTCGGCGATGGAGACGGGCAGCCCGGTTTCTTCGCGAATGCGTTTGTCCAGGTTTTTGAGTAGCGCGCCGCCGCCCGTGAGCACAATGCCGCGGTCGCTGATGTCGGCGGAGAGCTCGGGTGGGGTGCGTTCCAGGGCCACGCGAATCGCGTTCATGATGGTGGAAATGCACTCGCTCAGCGCTTCGCGTACTTCGCTGTCGTCAATGGTAATGCTCTTGGGCACGCCTTCGATCAGGTTGCGGCCCTTGATCTCCATGGTCAGTGGCTTCTCCAGTGGATAGGCGGACCCGATTTCGATCTTGATCTGCTCAGCGGTGCGCTCGCCCACCAGCAGGTTGTACTTGCGCTTCAGGTAATTCATGATGGCTTCGTCCATCTGGTTGCCGGCCATGCGCACGGAACGCGAGTAGACGATGCCGCTCAGGGAAATGACGGCGATGTCGGTGGTGCCGCCGCCGATGTCCACAATCATGTTGCCGCTGGGTTCGGTAATGGGCAGACCGGCGCCGATGGCTGCCACCATCGCCTGCTCCACCAGGTGAACCTCGCTGGCCTTGGCGCGGTAAGCGGAGTCCATCACCGCCCGCTTTTCCACCTGCGTAATCTCCGAAGGCACGCCGATCACGATGCGGGGATGCACCAGCATCTTGCGGTTGTGCGCCTTCTGGATGAAGTAGTTGAGCATTTTCTCCGTGACCTTGAAGTCGGCAATTACGCCGTCCTTCATGGGCTTAATGGCCACGATGTTGCCCGGGGTACGGCCCAGCATCTCCTTGGCCTCTTTGCCCACGGCCTCGACCTCGCCGCTGTTCTTGTTGATAGCGACGATGGAAGGTTCGTTGACCACGATGCCCTTGCCGCGCGCATACACCAGGGTGTTCGCGGTTCCCAGGTCAATGGCCAGATCGCTGGAAAACATGCTGGCCAGGGAGCGGATATTGCTGAACCACGAGCCGTTCTTGTGGAAGCCGTTGGATGATGACATACGTTGCTCTCTTCAAGCCCTGGGCCCTCGCGCTGGCGAGGAGCAACAGGAAGATGGCGATGTTGCCGGGTCGCCCGGCGCGCATGACTCGCCTCAGCATGCGCTACTCTGAATTTTATGTGAAGTTGCTGTGTAGTGTCGGGGCACGAAAGTCCCGGCACCCCCGGCGAACCTACTGAATCACCACCGTCTTCTGCTGTGTATTTACTCCTCCCCGGGCATTTTGTGCAGTGATAGTAATCACACTCTCCCCGTTGGGCAGCGGCGGGGTAAAGTAATGGAAGCTGCCATCTCCCGCAATCAGCGGCACTTCCCTGCCATTCACCATGACCCGGGCGTCATTTTCGGTTTTTCCCCGCACTTCGATCACGTGCCCATGCTGGATGAAAGGATCTAATTCCAGGCGCATGCTCATGGCCTCGCTCCCCTTGGGGATGATGGTGAAGCGATTCTTTTCGCTCTCGATGGATTCCTTGCCCTGTGCGTCCACCGACTGCACCGCCCAGTAGTAAGCGCCGTTGCTCAAACCTTGTATCTGCACGTCTGTCCCGCTCACCCGCTGGTCATAAACCGTGGAGGAGAAGTATGGGTTCTTGGAGATGCGCAACCGGTAGGTGGCGGCGTTGCTCATGGGTGTCCAGTTGAACTCCACCGTCTTGCTGTTGCCGGAACTGAAAAGCGGCATCATGTTGGCGGGAGCGATCAGAGTGGGCGGCCCAATTTCCTTTGTTTTGGTCAGATTCTTGGATTCGGAGCGGAAACTGACCTTCTCGTAATCGGTCAACTGCACCACCTGGCCATCGCGGCTGACCTCGCCGGATCCTTTCTTCACCAGGATTTCGTGTTGGTCGGCGCGCGGGTCGTTATGCACCATGGCCGCCGATTCCGGAGCCAGCGAGGCGGTAGCCCCCGCCACCATAACCCGCGAAGTGGAACCCTGACTGTAGGTTGCGGTAGCCAGGTCCACGGTGCCGGTAGTCACGTTTACCGCCACCTGGGTTTGCTGCGCCGTGGCCGAGTTCTCCTCGATGACGATCAGCGAGTCCTGCTTGATGGTGTAACTGGTGCCGTCGTTGAACACGATGCGGGCCATGCCTTCGGAGCCGGTTTGCACCACGTCACCCTTCTCCAGAGGCAGGCTGTAATCGGCGGAAACCCAGGTGTTGCTGTTGGCCTTCTTCACCCGGACTGTGCCGTCGTAATTGGTGAAATGGGCCTGCTGAGCTACCGGTCCGCCCGCGTCGTCGCCCTCGCCGGCATTGCCCGCCACCTTCTCTAGTACGTTGTTAACTACCTCCAGGCCGGCGTGGGTGGCTTGCGGGAAAATCAGGTTGACGATGGCACCGACCAGCAGCAGGATGACGGCAACCCCCACCGCCACGCTGCGGTAGGTGACCGTCTTCCACGCAATGTGGATGTTCGAATTGCGGTCGCGGGCCACTAATTCGGCTAAGCCTAATGAAAGTTAGGGATTTCCAGCGAGAGTACCATACCGCCAAAAGGCCGGGTATCGCTAATTACCTTAGTGTCGCAGGGCCTTACAGTACCGGGCAGGACGGGCCGGTGTCGGCCTTTGCTATTGGCCTTTGGCTCTTAGCTTTTATCAGATTGCGACCGCGGAGGTGGGCGATTCCCGGTCACTTCCCCTTGTGCCGCCTATCACTTGCGACCCCACAGCGCCGCCTTGTACGATGAGTGGTTTGCGTGAATAAAAGGGAGGCAGTTATGGCCACCGACACTCTTACGGCATCCATCGGCACCAGCTCCAGTGCCAGGGTTTATAAAAACTTCATAGACGGCGAATGGGTGGAATCCCGCACCGGCGACATGTTCGAGGACCGCAATCCCGCCGATACCCGGGAAATGGTCGGCATCTTCCAAAAATCCGGCAAAGAAGACGTGGATGCGGCGGTGGACGCGGCCAAGCGCGCCTTCAGGAAGTGGCGCCTGGTGCCCGCCCCGCGACGGGCGGAAATCGTCTACCGCGCTACCGACATCCTCATCGAGCGCAAGGAAGAGTACTCCCGCGACATGACCCGGGAGATGGGCAAAGTCATCAAGGAGACGCGGGGCGACGTGCAGGAGGCAATTGACACCGGCTACTACATGGCCGGTGAAGGCCGCCGCATGTTCGGACCCACCGTGCCTTCGGAGCTGCCCAACAAGTTCGCGATGGCTGTGCGCCAGCCCCTGGGGGTGTGCGTGATGATCACGCCCTGGAACTTCCCTATGGCCATTCCCTCCTGGAAACTTTTCCCGGCCATCGTGGCGGGCAATACCTGCGTCATCAAGCCGGCGCAGGATACGCCACTTTCGGTTTTCAATTTTGTGCGCGCGCTGGCGGATGCCGGCCTGCCCAAAGGCGTGGTCAATATCGTCACCGGCTTCGGCTCGCGTATTGGCGGGCCGCTGCTGAGCAATCCGGAAGTGCGCGCCGTTTCGTTGACCGGCTCCACTGACGTGGGCCGCATCGTGGGCGAGGCCGCGGCTAAGAGCTTCGTCCGCTGCTCACTGGAGTTGGGCGGCAAGAATCCCATGATCGTGCTCGACGACGCCAATCTCGACCTGGCCATTGAGGGAGCTCTGTGGGGCGCCTTCGGCACCACCGGCCAGCGCTGCACCGCCACCAGCCGCATCATCCTGCAGAAAGGCATTTACGACGAGTTCACCAGCCGCCTGGTGGAACGAGCCAAGGGGCTGAAGGTGGGCAACGGGCTGGACGAGACGGTAGACATGGGCCCGGCTATCAATGAAGGGCAGCTCAAGACCGACCTCGAGTACGTGGAGATCGGCAAGAATGAAAGCGCCAAGCTGCTGTGCGGCGGCAACCGCCTGGATTCGGGCGCCTGGGCACACGGCTGGTTCATGCAGCCCACTGTGTTTGGCGATGTGGACCGCAAGATGCGCATCGCCCAGGAAGAAATTTTCGGCCCCGTAGTTTCGCTGCTGCCTGCTGACGACCTGGAAGATGCTATCGAGATCGCCAACAACATCAAATACGGCCTCTCGTCGGCTATCTACACGCGCGACGTCAACAAAGCGTTCGCGGCCATGCGCGACTTGGAGGCGGGCATTACATACATCAACGCGCCTACCATCGGGGCCGAGGTGCACCTGCCCTTTGGCGGGGTGAAGCAGACGGGCAACGGCCATCGCGAAGGCGGCCTGGGCGCCATTGATTTTTATACCGAGTGGAAGTCGGTCTACGTGGACTATTCGGACAAGCTGCAGAAGGCGCAGATTGACCGGCCGGAGTAAGGGGCATTTACGATTGACGATTTTCGATTGAAGATTGCTTTCAGTTCGTGGCACCGCAATCGTCAATCTTCAATCATCAATCGTCAATCAACACCATGATCATTGGCGTTCCTAAAGAAGTAAAAGACCACGAATCGCGCGTGGGCATTGTGCCCTCCGGCGTGAAGGCGCTCACCGACACCGGACACAAAGTGCTGGTGGAGACGCATGCCGGCGAAGAGTCGTCCATGTCGGACAACGACTATAAACAGGCGGGCGCTGAGGTGGTCGGCTCTGCCGCCGAGGTCTGGCAAAAAGCCGACATGGTGGTCAAGGTAAAGGAGCCCATTGCCAGTGAGTTCAAGTACCTGCGCAAGGACTTGACACTCTTCACTTACCTGCATCTGGCTCCTCTTCCCGACCTGACCAACGAACTGCTCAAGCACACGGTTACGGGCATCGCGTATGAAACCATTCGCGACGGGCATGGCTCACTGCCGCTGCTGACCCCGATGTCGGAAGTGGCCGGACGCATGTCGGTGCAGGTGGGCGCTTCTTACCTGGAAAAAGAACGCGGCGGGCGCGGCGTGCTGCTGGGCGGCGTCCCTGGCGTCCCCCCCGCGCAGGTGTGCATCATCGGCGGAGGCATCGTAGGGACCAACGCAGCCAAGATCGCGCTGGGAATGGGCGCCATCGTCACCCTGGTTGATTTGAACCTGAACCGCCTGCGCGAACTGGACGACATTTTCAACGGCCGGGTCTATACTCTGGCCTCCAACTCTTACAGCATTGCCAAGTCAACGCAGCACGCTGACCTGGTGATTGGTGCGGTGCTCATTCCTGGCGCCTCCGCGCCCAAGCTGGTCACTAAGCAGATGGTTTCGCAGATGAAGAAAGGCGCGGTCATAGTGGACGTGGCCATTGACCAGGGTGGCTGCATCGAGACCGCGCATCCCACCACCCATAGTGATCCTTCCTACCTGGTGGATGGCGTGGTGCATTATTGCGTTACCAACATGCCCGCCGCCGTGCCCCACACTTCCACGCTGGCGCTCACCAATGCCACCCTCCCGTATGTGATGAAGCTGGCGCAGATGGGTGTGAGCAAGGCCGTCAAGGCTGACAATGCCATCCGCGAAGGCGTGAATACCTTCCAAGGTCACGTCACCTACCCGGCGGTGGCGCAGTCGCAGGGACGACAGGCAAAGAGCGTTGCGGAGCTGCTGTAGACACCCTGGAGGTGTTTTGATGACTCCTGATCCGGCCCTTCAACTTCTGCGCCACACCGTGGCCACACTGGCTTATCGCGGCGGCAAAGCGGTGCGCGGCGCGCCCGAAAGCTTCCCGCGCTTTCAGGCGGCGCCCGGCACACGCACGCCCGGCGAAATCCTGGCCCACATCGGCGACCTGCTGGACTGGGCCGTGGCTCTGGCCGACGGCAAGCATGTGTGGCACAACTCCAAACCGCTGCCGTGGGAGCAGGAAATCGCGCGGTTCCACCGCGCATTGGAGACCTTCGATACCCGGCTGGCTACGGGCAAGTCTCTCGGATTCCCTGCCGAGAAGTTGTTCCAGGGTCCTGTCGCGGACGCGCTCACCCACGTAGGGCAGATCGCGATGCTGCGGCGCATGGCCGGGGCATCCATTCGCGGCGAAAACTACTTCCGCGCCGGAATCGAAGCCGGACGCGTCGGCCAGGCCCAAGCTGCCGCCGTGCAGGAATTCGAGTAAGCCGGCGAGCCAGGGGTCGGAGTTAAGGTACAACGAAGGCCTGCGACCTACGTATTTCTGAGCTCTTCGGCAACCTCATTCTCGATCTATGCCTCGACCGCGAACTCCTTGCCATGCAATGCTTCGCCTAATTTGCCATTTTGGGAGGCGCCAGGCCCGTTGTTCTTCATTTTTGTGGCGCGGGCGCTCTCGCCCGCGAAAGAATGTTTCTATGCCGAGCGCTATGGGGACCAAATACAACTACAGGCGAAGGCTGCCGCACTTTCAATACGACGATAAGCCTCTTTTTATCACTTTCGCCACCTATACTCATACGATTCTTGGGCCGCTTGAGCGTGACCTCATGCTCCGTCATTGCCTACATGATCATGACAAGAAATATCTGCTTCACGCCGCAGTCGTAATGCCGGAGCACGTGCACACGCTTCTCTCTCCGCTACGTGATGGCAGAGGAGACATCTTTCCGTTGCAACAGATTTGCAATCCCTTAAGGGTGCGTCAGCCCACAGCATCAGTAAAGCGTCCGGCCGGCAAGGGCCGGTGTGGCAAGAAGAGTCCTTTGACCACGTGCTGCGATCCTACGAAAGCCTGGAAGAGAAACTCGAATACATCCGTCAGAATCCCGTGAGAAGAAAACTGGTGTACAGGCCGGAGGAGTATCGCTGGTTGTGGGTCGCCCCCAGGATTAGCTAACAACCTCTCGCGGGCGAGGGCGCCCGCGCCACAAACATAAAGTTGATGCTAGTGCGGGCGCTCGCCGGGGGCGGCCTAGGGGTCTGCGTGAGCGATCGCTCTCCGCGCCAAGCGCCCCGCCGTTGTAATATGGCTATTTCGCCCGCATGGCACCCGGTTCACGCCCCGAAACGGCAGAAGTCGCGCCCTCCATCCAGGAGGTCGCACGCCTCTCGTCCTTACCACAGGTGCAGTCCGCCTTCCGCTGGTTTCTCGCCCAGGAGGCGCAAATTGCGGAATGGCAAATGCAACTCGCCGGCATTGCCGCACCTCCCTTCGGCGAAGGCGAGCGTGCTGCCTGGCTGGCAGAACGCTTTCGCGAACTGGAACTCGACGACGTTCACCTGGACGAAGTAGGCAACGTCTTCGGCATCCGGCGCGGCCTGGAGGCCAGCAACCGGTTTCTCGCCATCACCGCCCACATTGACACGGTGTTTCCCGCGGGCACGGTGCTGCGCCCGCGGCGCGAAGGCAGCCGCCTGTACGGGCCCGGGATTTCCGACAACGGCGCCGGAGTGGCCGCTCTGCTGGCCACCGCGGCCGCGCTGCAGGCCTCAGGCATTCGCCACTTGGGACCGCTGGTCTTCATCGGCAACGTGGGAGAAGAAGGAGAAGGCGACCTGCGGGGCATGCGCCACATTTTTTCCGACCCGCACTGGTCGGAGGCGATCCTCGCCACGCTGGTGCTGGACGGCGCGGGCGCGGATTCTGTAGTGGCCGAGGCGCTGGGCAGCCGCCGCTTTGAAGTGGTGGTGCGCGGGCCCGGGGGCCACTCCTGGAGCGATTTCGGCGCGCCCAACCCCATCATCGTGCTGGCCCGCGCCATCGAGCGCTTCACCCAAGTGCGGGTAGCGGCCGTGCCCAAGACTACGTTCAACATCGGTGTGATCCGCGGCGGGACTTCGGTGAACTCCATTCCCGAATCGGCCAGCATGCGGGTGGACGTGCGCTCCACCTCATCAGCCGAGATTGACCGCCTGGAGTTGGCGTTGCGCGCAGCGCTGGACCAAGCGTTAATGGCGGATGCGGGCAAGGCGCGCAGCGGCGCTCTCACCTGTGAGGCCACAATGATTGGCAGCCGCCCGGCGGGCGAACTGGATTCCAATGCCCGCCTCCTGCGCGCAATTCGCGCCGTGGATTTGCACCTGGGCAATCCTTCGCAAGTGCAGCGCGCCTCCACCGACGCCAACATTCCCCTGTCGCTGGGCCGCGAGGCGGTGGCCATCGGCGGCGGCGGCGCAGGGGGCGGCGCGCACACCGTGCAGGAGTGGTTCGATTGCGCCGGCCGCGAAGTGGCTCTTAAGCGCATTCTGCTGGCCGCGCTCTCCCTGGCCGGAGTAGCGGTATGAAGCCGGTCCTCCTTGTTTCATTTCTGGCAACAACCATGATTGTCGCGCACGCTCAATCCGCGCCGGATGCCATTTATCTTCATGGCAACATCTACACCGGGGCGGTACAGACGTTCTCGCCGCCCTACGTGGAACTGAAACCGCGGGCCCAAGCCATGGCGGTAAGCGAAGGACGCGTGGTGGCGGTGGGCTCGGATGCGAAAATCTCCAAGCTCAAGGGCAAGCGCACACAACTGGAGGACCTGGGCGGGCGCTTCGTGATGCCCGGCTTCAACGATGCCCACACTCATCTGGCCTCCGCAGGCTTCGGCAGGATGAATGTGGACCTCACCGGAACCCGCTCACTGCAGGAAATGCAAGCACGCATCGCAGAGCAGGTGAAAACCGCGCCTCCCGGCGAATGGATTCGCGGCCGCGGCTGGGACCACACGCTGTGGCCGACGCAAAAGTTGCCTACGCGTCAGGATCTGGATGCGGTAACGGGGGAGCACCCCGCATTTTTCGGGCGTGTGGACGGCCACATTGCCGTGGCCAACAGCGCCGCGCTGCGCGCAGCGGGCATTACGCCCAACACTTCCGATCCCCAGGGCGGCAAGATTGACCACGATGCTACGGGCGAGCCCACCGGCATCCTGCGCGAAGATTCCGCCATGGCGTTGGTCACTTCCAAGGAGCCCAAAGCTACGCCGGCCCAGCATCTGCGCGCCATGCAAATCGCCCTGCAGGATGCGGCTAAGTCGGGTATCACCTCCGCCCAGGATTTCTCCGATTGGGACGACTTCCTGGTGGCTGAAGAACTGGAGAATGAGGGCAAGCTCACGCTGCGCCTTTCAGAATGGCTGCCGTTCGTGGATTCCCTCGACATCCTGGAGAAGCACCGCGCCTATCACCCTCAGACCGACCCCATGCTGCACACGGGCATGCTCAAGGGCTTCATGGACGGCTCGCTGGGTTCGCGTACGGCCGCGCTCCTGGCACCCTACAGCGATGATCCGCAAAATTCCGGCATTCCGCGGCTTGACCAGACCACACTCAACAGCATGATGGATGAGCGCGCGGCGGCGGGCTTCCAGGTGGGCCTCCACGCCATTGGCGACCGGGGAGTGGAGATGGCCTTGCAGGCGTTTGCCGAGGCAGACCGCTATCTGCAGGAGCGCCAACCCCAGGCAGTGCGCTCTCAGGACCATCGTTGGCGCGTGGAGCACGCGCAGGTGCTCGAGGCCGGGCAGTTCGCCCGTTTTCGCGAACTGGGTGTGATTGCCTCCATGCAGCCCAACCATTTGCTTACCGACATGAACTGGGCAATGACCCGCCTGGGTCCGCAACGCGCCCGCTACTCCTATGCCTGGAAAAGCTTTCTGGAAAACCGCGTGTGGCTGGCCTTCGGCACTGACTATCCGGTGGAGCCCATCACACCGTTCCGCGGTTTGTATGCTGCCGTGACGCGCAAGAACGAAGCCGGCGCCGCCGAATATTTTCCGCAAGAGAGGCTGACCATAGACCAGGCCATTGCCGCTTACACCACCGGTTCCGCCTACGCTCAGTTTGCGGAGCGCGATAAGGGCATGTTGCAGCCCGGCATGTGGGCAGACTTTGTGGTGCTGGACCGCGACATCACCCAGGTGCCGGCGCCGGAGATCCTCCACACCCGCGTGCTGCGCACGGTGGTGGCTGGCAAGACGGTTTTCGAAGCTAAGTGACGTGGTTTCCGCCATTAACCTGGGACGAGCGGGAGAAGTTATTCTTTCGCGGCGCGGTGCTGGCCATTGTCGCCGCGCTGGCCTTCGTGCCGGCGGTGATGTTCCTGATTCTTACCCCGCGGCTGCCGCACTCCTACATGCTGGCCGCCTTAATGCTCCCGCTTTTGATCGTCCTGGAACTTTGGGGTTTGTTCAAGCTGGTGCGCTGCTGTGTTCAGCAGGTATTTGATTTGTTGACTGTGCTGGCCTTTGGCGCCCTGGTGATAGTAGCGGCGATTGCCGCCTATAGCGGCCTGTTCCTGGCAGTAGTGGCGGGCAAGATGTATTAACCCTGCTTGGCGCGGCGGCCCTAACTTTACAATTTTGTCGTTATCTCCCTGAAAAAAGAGTGCATGGTCGGTGCCGCCCCCGATAACGAATTCCCGCTTTTCTGCGTCTAACGCTTAGTGAGTTTCACCTTTCTTGACTACAGTGGTTTTCCTGCCAGCAGGAGCGGCAGGTATAATCTTGTTTTGCGCACCATTTCTGGAGGCAACGTATGAATGCCCGCACGTTTTGGGCAAGGCTGACGGCGCGTCGCCCAGCCTACGCTTTAACTATCCTCATAACCCTGGCAGTCGGAATTTTGATCGGCACGGTGGTGTCCTATGGCGTTCGAGGGCAGGAGAACAAGAATGCCGCCGCCGATGCCACCCCGCTGCAGGTGCCGTCGCCGCGGCAGATGTCGAATTCATTCGCTACCATTGCCAAGCAGCTGGAACCGAGTGTGGTCAACATCAATACCGAAACTACCATCAAGAATCCCCACCGCCGCATAGGGCCTCCCGGCGGTGGCAATGGTGGCAATGGCAATGACAATGACGAGGATCAGAACCCCTTCCAGGACTTCTTCGACCGCTTCTTCGGCGGCCCCGGCGGGCAAGGCGGAGGAGGACAAGGCCCCGATGCATTCGGCAGCCCCGACCTCCGTGAGCGCTCGCTGGGTTCAGGCGTAATTGTTGATTCCAAGGGCTACATCGTGACCAACCGTCACGTGGTGGAGAAGGCAGATCGCATTCGTGTCAGGTTGAAAGACGATCCCCCGGGCGTGACCCACGACGCGAAGGTTATCGGCACCGACCAGGAAACCGATTTGGCGGTGATTAAGATTGACGTGAGCCATGCCCTGCCAGCCGCCAAACTGGGCAACTCTGACGGCATGGTGCCGGGCGACTGGGTGCTGGCCATTGGCAGCCCCTTCGGCCTGCAGGAAACCGTGACTGCAGGCATTGTTTCGGCCACGGGACGCAACATTGTTCCCGCGCGCCAATTTCAGAATTTCATCCAGACTGATGCCGCCATCAACCCGGGTAACTCAGGGGGACCGCTGGTCAACATGGAGGGCGAGGTAATCGGCATCAACACCGCCATCTTGACTGAGACCAATGCCTACGCCGGGGTTGGTTTTGCCCTGCCCTCCAACACCGTCATCCATGTTTATGACCAGTTGATTGGGCCAGAACATCGTGTAACTCGCGGCTCCATCGGCGTGGAGTTCAATGCCCAGGCCATTCCCGCTATCGCGCGCGTATATGGCGTTAATTCTGGCGTAACCATTTCCAACGTGGTGCCTAATGGCCCTGCCGCCAAGGCAGGCGTGCAGGTAGGCGACACCATCACTTCAGTGGACAATAAGCCGGTTAAGACGGGCGACGAGCTGGTAGCTGATATTGCCGCTCGCAAGCCCGGCACTCGGGTGAGTCTGGGCGTTATCCGTGGCGGCAAGAGAATAGACTTGCCGGTTACCGTGGCCGATCGCCAGAAACTGTTCGGCGCCCGCCTGGGTGAAGAACCTGAAGGTGGCAATGAGGTCCAACCCACCGAAAGCAAACTGGGCGTTACCGTGCGTGATCTGAACAAGGATATGGCGGATCGCCTGGGGCTGAGCAGCACCAGCGGCGTGGTAGTCAGCGACGTGAAGCCGGGCTCGTTCGCCGACGACACCGGGCTTAACCGCGGTGACGTTATCCTCGAGGTCAATAAGCAGAAGGTTAACAATGAGGACGACTTCAACCGCATTATTTCTGGACTCAGGAGCGGCCAGGATGTAGTCTTCCTCGTCCATCCGCGGGGGGTGGGTCCCCAGGGTGGAACCATTTTCATGGGCGGTACACTTCCGTAACCGGAGAAAGTTCCGAAAGATTGCTGGCGTGCCGGCATCAAATCAGGGATGATGCTGGTAGCCAGCCCGTATCGGCTTCCCCGGCCGGGGTGCTTGGTTGAGCAACCGGTTTCACACGAACTGGCTTGCCAGCACAACTTCTTGAGGTGAACGCTTGCGGGGTAACGGATCGCGGAGAATATTCGCTGCTTTTTCAGCGCTGCTGCTGCTGAGCACGGTCGCGGCGGCAAAGACCAATAAAACCAGCCACAAGCAGACTACCGCGCACAAGTCGAGCAAGCAGGTGGCTTCCCACCATTCGCGTCACAGCCGCTCACGGCACAGCCGCAGGATGGCCTGGAAATATCGCGGCCAGCAGCGGCCGGACTCGGAGCGCACCCGCGAAATTCAGGAAGCCTTGGCGCGGCAGAACTACCTGCATGCCACACCTACAGGAGTGTGGGACCAGAATACCCGCGCCGCTATGGCCCGCTTCCAGGAAAACCATGGATGGCAGACCAAAATGGTGCCGGATGCGCGCGCTTTGATCGCGCTGGGCCTGGGTCCGAGCAGCAACGGGCTCATCAATCCGGAAACGGCAATGACCAGCGCTCCTCTAGCAGGCGGGGCGGCCGACCGTGACCTGCCTTCCTCTGGAGCACCCTTCCGACAGTAAGTTTTGAGTTTGGGTTCGGGGCACGGCTTCGCGCCGTGCCCTTTTGTTTTGTGAGTGACGGCCTCCAATAGCGCGAATCTTAGCGATTTGGTTTGATTTCCGCCGGCGCCTGGCAGCATTCCATGATTTCCGCCTCGGTGAGCAGGCGGTCGGAGGCTTTGGCGCGCTTGTAGATGCGGTCCACGAGGTCGTCGTTCGCGGCGATTCCGTGGCGGTCAAGCCAGAAGAGCACGTTGGATTTGCCACTCATGGGGCCGATGTCAATCACCTGCTCCATGCCGAAATAGTGCGCGGGCACGCCCGAATAAATTGCGTTGGCCAGTTCGGTATCGTTCTTCCTGTAGGCCTTGATGACGGCGGCGGCATGCACCCCGGTAGCGGTGCGGAAAGCGTCTTCGCCGATCACCGGGTAATTGGCGGGAATGGGCACGCCGGTGGCCTGGGAAATGGCCAGGCAGTAATCGCGAAGTTTGGTTAAGTCCTGCTGGTCCCACGGCGGCACCCCCATAAGCTTCAGGTTGACCAGCATTTGGTCCATCTGGGTGTTGCCCACCCGTTCGCCAATGCCTAAGCCGCAGGCGTGCACGCAATGCGCTCCCGCCACCAGCGCGGCCAGTGAGTTGGCCACCGCCAGGCCGCGGTCACAGTGGCCGTGCCAGTCCACGCGAATCTTCTCGCCGGAGGGTTTCACCACTTCATCCATCACAAACTTCACCAGCGCGAACACCCCCATGGGTGTGGCATGGCCGCAGGTATCGCAAATCACGATGGCTCGCGCCCCGTGCCTGATGGCGGTGGAGTACAGGCGCTTAACCATTTCAGGCTCGCAACGGCTGGTGTCTTCGGTGACGTACATGACCTCCAGGCCGAGCGACACGGCGTATTTCACAGCTTCTTCCGTGGTTTTCAGAAGGAATTCGTCCGTCCAGCCTTCGGTGTAGCGGCGGATGGGGCTGGAGCCGATGAAGGTCGCGGCCTCAATGGGCAGGCCCACGCGCTGGGAAATTTCGGCGATGGGACGAATGTCGTTCTGATGAGTGCGGGCGGCGCAGTTGGGCTTAATTTTGAGCCGCGAACCCGCAATCTCCCGCGCCAGCGCCTCCACGTGCTCACAGGCGCGCGGCCCCGCGCCGGGCAGCCCCAGGTCGAGCATGTTGATGCCCAAGTCTTCCATCAGGTGGAGAATGCGGATTTTTTCCGCGATCGAAGGGTCGCGCGCGGAAGGCGACTGCAGGCCGTCGCGCAGGCTTTCGTCATTCAGTAACACCGGGCCTGCAGGCCGCAGTGTCATGGCCGCCTGGTTCCAGTCGTAGATGAGTTCGGAAGCGCGCAAGGTGAACCGATTGACGATTTACGATTGAAGATTGACGATTGAAAACCCGTCACGAACAGGTTGTTGGCAAGAACGATCGCGATTTTTGATCATAACCACTTCAGCCATCCTCGACTGTTCCCACCTGCACGCCCGATTTTCAATCGTCATTCGTCAATCTTCAATCGTCAATCACTTGGGCGGAATCGTCAGCCCGAACGTCGAAATCTGCCCCTGCCCAGCCACATTGGTACCTCGTGGATCCTCGGGATTGGGCAGGTATAGGGTCTTGCAGTGCTCGCAGCGGTAGATCTCCGCTTGCGGGCCGAATGCCTGCTCCACGTCGCCACACTGCTGTTCCAGCACGTCGTCGTGGTAGTACCAGCGTTTCAGATGGCCGCCGCAGAGCTTGCCCTTGGCGTCCTTCTCGTTGCAGGAGCGCTGGCCCGGCTTCTTGATTTTCACTTTGTGATGGGGAAGTTGTTGCTGTACTGACTGCATATTCGCAGCCTGCATGCCTGGTGTGGCCAAGAACCTACCTCTCCCTCTTAAGATGCGCGGCAGGGCCGCTGGATGGTCATTTTAGCGAACAATAGAAATGAAAACCACAAAGGACGCAGTGGGCCGGAGAAAGGGTAGGGTTGGGGAAATTGGGTGAAAAAGGCTGTTACCAGGCCCCACAATCCCAAACGGAATGAAATGTATCCTCGGCGTCCTTTGCGTCCTCCGCGGTTTTCATTAGAGCCAGCCGCGGCGGAAATATGCCTTCAGTGCCCGCATGCCGCCGGCCAACCGCGCCCCCCAGCGGCGGGAAAACAGAAAATCCACAAAGCCTTCCATCTGGCGGATGAACTCGGACCCATAGCCATACCACCAGACTTTGCGCATGCGCGGCAGAAGGTCGGAATCTACGTATTTAACCCACACCATCTCCTCCAGGCCAAAGCGGCCATGGGTGCGGCCCAGCCCACTGGCCTTCACGCCGCCATGCGGCGCCTCGCTGATGCCGTAGCAGGAAATGACGTCGTTCACCATCACCGTGCCCGCCTGCAGGCGCGCGGCAATAGTTTCCCCACGGGAACGGTTTCGGGTCCAAATGCTGGCCGCCAGGCCAAACTCCGAATCGTTGGCCAGGCGGACCGCGTCCTCATCGGAATCGAAGGGCACCACCGGCAGCAGCGGCCCAAACGTTTCCTCGCGCATAAGCCGCATTTCGTGTGTCACATTGGCTATCACTGTAGGCGCGTAGAAATTAGGCCCCAGCTGCGGCAGTCGTGTGCCGCCCGCCAGGACCCGCGCGCCCTGCGCCAGCGCCTGGTCCACCTGGGATTCCACGATCTGTAACTGCCGTTCATGGATCATGGGCCCGACCTCGGTTTCCGGATCTAACCCATTGCCCACGCGCAACTTGCTAGTTTTCTCCACCACCTTCGCCAGAAAGGGTTCATACAGGCTGCGGTGCACGTAGCAACGTTCCACCGAAAGGCAGGTCTGGCCGGCGTTGACGAAGGCGCCCCAAACCGCGGCGCTGGAGGCGACATCCAAATCGGCGTCGTCCAGCACCAGCATGGGGTCTTTGCCGCCCAGCTCCAGCACCACGGGTAGAAGACGGGCTGCGGCTGCCTGTGCCACCTTCTTGCCGCTGGCCACGCTGCCGGTGAAGATAAGCTTGTCAATCTGGGAGTTGGCCAGGGCTGCACCGGTCGCCCCCCCTCCCACTACTACCTGAAAAATATTTTCTGGAACGCCGGCCGAGCGTAAAAGCGCCTGCAACTCCAACGCGCTGAGCGATGTAAACTCCGAGGGCTTGACCACCACGGCATTGCCTGCCGCCAGCGCCGCCAAGCCTTCTGTGGCCGGGATATTGAAGGGATAGTTCCAGGGCGAAATGATGCCGATCACGCCGTAGGGTTCGCGCCGAACGCGGCCGCGCTTGGCCTTCATCACCAGGTTGGCGTGCCCGACGCGCTGTTCGCGCAGCAGGCCTCGAGCATTTGCGATCAGGAACTGCGTCGCATCCAGCACCACCAGAACTTCGGTGAGCAAGGACTCGACAGAGGGTTTCCCCGCTTCGCGGGTAATCAGGCGGGCGACATCGGTTTTCTTTTCCTGCAGAAGGGTTTGGAACCGGCGCAGGACCTGCAAGCGCCTGCCGATACCCAGTTCCTGCCATGACGGTTGCGCGGCGTGAGCGCGTTCCACCGCCGAGCGCACCTCGTCTTCGCTGGCGCAGTCGAATTCGCGCAGCACCTCGCCCGTGGCAGGGTTGACGGAGGCAATGGACGCGCGCTGCGCCGCGGTGGGCATAGTTCAAATACAGTCTAGACCAAGCGGTTAGCTCTTAGCAGTGAGCATTTCAGCTTTCAGCTTTCAGCTTTCAGCTCTTGGCTCTTGGCTTAGGCTTCGCAGCAAGTGAGCTCGAATAGCTAAAAGCCAAGAGCTAATAGCAAAGAGCCTGTACTTAGTACTCCACTCCAACCAGATACAGCCCGTGCGCGGGAGCCGTGGGCCCCGCCTGGGAGCGGTTCTTGGCCTCCAGAATGCGAGCAATATCGTTCGGGTGCAGAGTTCCCTTTCCCACCAGTAGGAACGTTCCTACCAGGTTGCGCACCATATGGTGCAGGAAGCCATTTCCGCGCACAGTGTAGGTCAATTCTTCGCCTTCGCGCTGCCAGGCGGAAGAAAACACGGTGCGCAGGTTAGAAACTTCTTGTTCATCGCGTCCGCGCTCGGGGTCAACCGCTGCAAAGGAGGTAAAGTCGTGCTCGCCAATCACCACACAAGCTGCCTCCGCCATGGCATTTTCTTGAAGCGGATAGGGATGGTGATACACGTAGCGCGCCAGAAATGGCGGACAAATAGCGCCGCGCCAGATGCGATAGCGGTAAGTCTTCGCTTTGGCGGAGGCGCGGGCGTGGAAATCAGGCTTTGCTTCTTCGATGGTCAATACGCGCACTGCCGGCGGCAGAATATCGTTGAGCGCAATTACCAGGTTGGCTGTCGGAATCGGCGACCCGATGGCGCAGGAAGCCACTTGCGCCAGGGCATGCACGCCGGCGTCAGTGCGGCCCGACCCCTGCGGCAGCATACGCTCGCCAGTCACACGCTCAATCGCGTCGCTGAGCAGGCCCTGCACTGTTACCAGGCCGGGCTGCACCTGCCAGCCGTAAAAATCGAAGCCGTCATACGCCAGCGTGATTTTCAAATTGCGTGCCATTTGCGATGCACAGTGCTTTGGTGCTTTTGCCGCGACGCCAACCAAAGCGCCTCTGCTTACAAATCTTTACAAAGCTTTACGCGAGATGGCCGGTTCTGCCTGCCACCTTCGCTATACTATGAGGCTTCCGGAAAATGGGCACGTCCCAGAGGCGCCCATCCCCAGAACAGCCTGCCGCTAAAGAGGAACCGTGCGGCAGGAACTTGCGTATCATCGTGGTGACATTTGCGATTTTTTTCAGTCATTTAGGTCGTTAGCCATTGTGATGGAGATGAAGCATGAGCTTTACGCGTTTGGTCACAATTAAATCCATAGTCGCCGTGCTAGCCGTCGCCGTCTTGACGTCCTTGGCCGCAGCCCAGCAGACGGCGGCGCAGCAGAATTTCAACTATCAGAGCGGACGTTCCTATTTGCCCAACCCGCTGGCGCCTTATAGTCCCCGGCACGTAGCGCCACCCAGTTTCGCCAACAGCCCGCGCATTGACACGCTCATGAAAAATGGGGAACTCATGCTTTCCCTGGATGACGCCATCGCCATGGCGCTGGAGAACAATCTCGATATCGCCATTGCCCGCTACAACCTGCCCATCTCCGACACCGACGTCCTGCGCGCCAAATCCGGACAGCAGATTCTGGGCGTGAATACCGGCCTGGTGCAGGGCACGCCCGGAGGCGGCACTGGTTCCACCACCGCCGGGGGCCTAGGCACCTCCACCACCGGCGCCAGTGGCACGGGAACTGGCGGCACCACCACGGCCGCAGGAGGCGCGGGCACCGGCAGTTCCGGCCTGGTCCAATCTACCGAAGGCCAAGGCCCCCCCATTGGCTCCTTCGACCCCATGTTCACCGCCGGCCTCAGTCTGGAACACCTGACCACACCGACTGCCAGCCCCTTTCAGGGCGCCCTCGCGCTCAAACAGAACACGGCTAATGCCAATTTCAACTATTCGCAGTATTTGGCCAGTGGCACCACTTTAAACGTAGGCTTCAATAATCAGCGGCAGACCACCAACAGCACCTTCACCGAGTTTAGCCCCGTGCTGAACAACGGCTTTCGCGCGACCATCACCCAGCACCTGCTGCAGGGCTTTAGTTTCAATGCCAACCGCCGGCTCATTCACATTGCCAAGAATAACCGGGAGATTTCCGATGTCGCCTTCCGCAACCAGGTAATCCAGACCGTATCTCAAATTGAGAACATCTACTGGGACCTGGTGAGTGCTTACGAAAATGTACGCGTGCAGGAGAGTTCGCTCGCACTGTCGCAGAAGACCCTGGCTGATAACAAAAAGCAGGTAGAGATTGGCACCTTGGCGCCCATTGAGATTGTGCGCGCGGAAAGCGGTGTCGCTACCGCCAATCAGTCACTCATCACCGCCCAGACCAACCTGCAACTGCAGGAACTGCTGATGAAGAACGCCATCAGCAAGAACCTGTCCGATCCTACTCTGGTCACGGCGCACGTGGTGCCCACCGATACCATGACCTTGCCCGCCACGGAGCCCGTAACTCCTATTCAGGATTTGATAAATGACGCCGTCTCCCATCGTCCCGAACTGGCGCAATCGCGCATTGACCTGACCAACCGCGAGATCACGCGCAAGTCCACCACCAATCTGCTTCTGCCCAGCGTGGACCTTGTCGGTTGGTATGGCGGCTCCGCCTTGGCCGGCGATACTAACCAGCTGGCTATTTGCACCCCGGCCTCAACCAGCCGGTTCTGCATTCCGGCCAACCAGGTGCGCCCCGCTACCGGCCTCTCGGATGCGTTGAACACAATGTTCGGGTACAACAACCCCGACTATGGAGTTGGCTTTAACATCAATATTCCTATCCTGAACCGGTCAGCCCAGGCGACCCAGGTGCGGTCTGAACTGGAATATAGGCAGTCGCAGATGCTGCTGCAGCAGTTGCAGAATCAGATTGCCATCCAGGTGCGCAACGCGCAGTTCACGGTACAGCAGAACCGCGCCCAGGTGCTGGCCGCACAGAGCGCCGAGGAACTGGCACGGCAGTCGCTTGATGCAGAGCAAAAGAAGTACGCGCTGGGCGCTTCGACCACCACGCTGGTCCTGACCGCGCAGCGTGACCTGGCCCAGGCGCAGTCCAACACCGTGGCCGCTCTGGACAACTACGAGAAGTCGAGGGTCCAGCTGGATCTCGCCACAGGCCTGACTCTCACACACAACGGCATCGAAATGGCGGATGCGGAAAAGGGCAAGGTGCAGACCATGCCGCATGTCCCTGGAATCGTGCCGCGCCAGCCGTCGCAGGAGCTGCAGTTTGAGCAGATGCCGCAGCAGGGCGTGCCCCAGCCGCAGAACACGCCGCAGCAACCGCCGGCTGGTCAGCCGCAGAACACCGCGGAGCCCCAAACACAACCGCAACCGAACCCGCAGCCGCAACCGCAGCGGTAGGCGTTCTGCAATAACTGTGTGGGCGGGGGCTCTGCCCCGCGCAGGACGGGGCAAAGCCCCGTCCCCACACGGTCGGTTGCAGTCGAAGCGGCCTGCCCCGGGATGCTCAGCAACCCCGCAGCCAGTACTGCCTTTTCTAGGTACTAGGTACTGGGTACTGGCAACTTGTATTCTTCCTCCGTGCAGCTCTCAGTTGTCATCATCACTCATAACGAGGAGGCCAACATCGGCCGCACACTGGCCAGCGTGGCGCCCCTGGTACGCGATGGCCAGGGCGAAATCATCGTAGTGGACTCCGGCTCCACCGACCGCACCGTGGAAATCGCACGTCAGCACGATGCCAAGGTATTCGTTGAGCCCTGGAAGGGCTTCGCAGCGCAAAAAAATTCAGCGCTCGAAAAGGCTAGCGGGGACTGGATTCTGAGCTTGGATGCAGATGAAGAGGTCGAGCCCGTTCTGCTTGCCGAAGTGGCAACATCGCTGCAGGGCCTGTCAGGACATAGCGAATGGTGCCTCACGGAAAAGCTTCTCAATCCGGAACAAGAACAAATTCGGCAAAACTTTTCAGATCTGCCGTCGGCCTATTATTGCCGCCGTAAGAATTATTTCCTCGGCCGCTGGATCAAGCATGGCGGCTTCTGGCCGGATCCAAAGCTACGGTTGTTTCGGCGCGGCACGGCTCAATTCGAAAACAGAGCCGTGCACGAAGACGTGCAAACCAGCAGCCGGACCGGCAAGATCCGCCAGGGCGCCCTTATCCATCACTCCTACCCCACACTCAGTGACTACATCGAGCACATGAACCGGTACTCTTCGCTGGGAGCGGAGATGGCGGGCCCGCTCACCTTCAGTCTCGTAAACATCGTGCTGCGTCCGCTGGCCACGTTCATCTACAACTACTTCTTCCGCCTGGGCTTTCTCGATGGCCGCCAAGGCCTGCTGTTGCACCTGTATCATGCCGTGTATGTCTCGTGGAAGTATGCCAAGGCGTGGGAGTTAAGAAAAAGTAGTCAGGAGTCGGGAGCCAGGAGTCGATGAAAGGGTCTCAGGGCAACAGTGGTTCCAGTGTTGGAAAACTCTTTAGGAATGTCATGCTGAGCGAGTAGTCGTGCGCAGCGCGAACGCGCGTCGAAGCACCTTGCGTTTCGCCTTGTTAAGCCTGACGCGAGGTCCTTCGACTACGCCAACTGATTCGCAAGCGACTCAGCCGACTACGCTCAGGATGACATGCCTGGAATATTGCCGCCAGGTTTGAAAAACCTTTCTCCTCCTTCGATGCCGCTGATTGCCGCTCCCGGCTTCCGGTCCCTTGCTGACTCCCGACTCCTGACTCCTGAGTCCTGGTTTTATAGCCTTGTACGCCATCCCGTGCATCTCTATGATTGAGGAACGCAGATGGCACCCGAGGACAAGAAAACCGCCAAAACCGTAGCCGAGTCTCCGGTCCAGGATATTTTCGATGGCCGCAGCCCGTCGGGCGGCGAAAAAGAGTGGGCGGAGAAGACTCTGGGCCCCGCCTTAGAAAAGGCGCCGGAACGACCGATCGGCGCGCCCACCGGCATTAACCTGGACGAGCACGGCCATGCCCGCTTCACCACCATTTCCGGTGTGCCTGTGCGCCGCCTCTACACCCGCGCCGACCTGCCGGAAGACTGGTCCTACGAAAAATATCTCGGCTACCCTGGCAAGGAGCCCTTCACCCGCGGCATTCACGCCTCCGGCTACCGGGGCAAGCTCTGGACCATGCGCCAGTTCTCCGGCTTTGCTTCCCCGGAGGAGACCAACCTCCGCTACAAATACCTGTTGGAGCACGGCGGCAGCGGGCTGTCCGTGGCGTTCGACCTGCCCACCCTGATGGGCTACGACTCCGACCATCCCTTCAGCGAAGGCGAGGTAGGCAAGTGCGGCGTGGCCATTGATTCGCTGGAGGACATGGAAGCCCTCTTTTCCGGCATTGACCTGGAGAAGACCACCGTTTCCATGACTATCAACTCTCCGGCCTCGGTGCTGTGGGCCATGTACCTGGTGGTGGCGGAAAAGCAGGGCGCCGACTGGAAGAAAATTTCCGGCACCATCCAGAATGACATTTTGAAGGAATACATCGCGCAGAAGGAATACATTTACCCGCCCGCGCCCAGCATGCGCCTGGTAGTGGACACTTTCGAGTTCGGCTCGCGCTTCACGCCTCGCTTCAACACCATTTCCATCAGCGGCTACCACATTCGCGAGGCCGGCTCCACCGCGCTGCAGGAGTTGGCGTTCACGCTCTACGACGGCGTGGAATACGTGGAGTGGGCGCTGCGCCGCGGCCTGGCCGTGGACGAGTTTGGTCCTCGCCTCAGCTTTTTCTTCAACGCGCATAACGACTTTTTCGAAGAGATAGCCAAGTACCGCGCGGCGCGCAAAATCTGGCACCAGGTGATGAAAGAGCGCTTCCACGCCCGCAACCAGCGCACCTGGCTGATGCGCTTCCACACCCAGACCGCGGGCGTATCGCTGCCGGCGCAGCAGCCCATGAACAACATCGCCCGCGTGGCCTTGCAGGCCCTAGCTGCGGTGTTGGGCGGCACGCAGTCGCTGCACACCGACGCTTACGACGAGGCTCTGGCTCTGCCTACAGAACAAGCAGCCGGTATCGCCCTGCGAACGCAGCAGATCATTGCTTACGAATCAGGCGTGGCTCAAACCGTGGATCCTCTGGGCGGCTCCTATTTTCTGGAGCGCATGACCCTCGACATGGAGAAGGGCGCGTTCGATTATTTCTCGAAGCTGGACGCCATGGGCGGCATGGTCAATGCCATTGAGCGCGGCTATCCGCAGAAGGAAATTGCCGAGTCTGCCTATCAGTACCAGCGGGCAGTCGAGGGTAAAGAAAAGATCATTGTCGGCGTGAACGATTTCACCATCGAAGAGCCGGCGCCGCCCATTCTCTACATTGATGAATCTGTGGCCCGCCAGCAGACAGCCAAGTTGAAGGCGCTACGCGAGCGCCGCTCCAACGGCGAGGTGCGCCGCCGCTTGGATGAGTTGAAGCGGGCCGCCGCCCAGGAGCCCAAACTGCCCCCCAATGGCGGCGTTTCCCAAGCTAACACCATGCCCTACATCGTGGACGCGGTCCGCGCTTATGCCACGGTTGGCGAAATCTGCGACGCCCTGCGTGAGGTGTATGGGACCTACACCGAGGTGAGCATCACCTGAATGGATAATTCTGTAATCGCGCGGGCTACATAGGGCAAGGAGGGGAGCGTTTTCAATCCGCCGCCATCTCTGCCGGCAAATGAACCTGTTCGTTCTTGCCCAGCGTCACCAGTACTACGCTGGCAATCACAATCGCAGTTCCGACCAGCATGTTGGTGGTCACTTGCTCGCCGGCCAGCGCCCAACCCAGAAACACCGCCACAATAGGATTGACGTAGCAGTGCGTAGTGACCCGGGCCGCGGTGGTCACTTTCATCAGCCAGGTGTAGGCGCTGAATGCCACCAGCGAGCCAAAAATGATCAGGTAGAGCAGTGCCGCCATAGAGCGGAGGGAGACCTCGGCCACGCGTACACGCTCCCCGACAGCTCCACCCACCAGCAACAACAACACCCCGCCGACCACCATTTGCAGAGCCGCGAACATGACAGCGGAGGCGCTGCTCACCCTGCGCGCATAGATTGCTCCCAGTGACCAGAACAATCCCGCCGCCAGCACCGCAGCGGCTGCCAGCGTGCTTCCCTGCCGCACTCCGGTCTCAAACAGCACCGCAACTCCGGCCATGCCCAAAGCGAGCGCGCCCACGGTACGGAGTGAGAGCCGCTCCTGGCCAGCCAGTCGCGCTAGTACCACCATGACCAGCGGTTCCGAGGCTACCAGCAGCGCCGCCAGGCCGGAACTGACCCGCACTTCCGCCCAGGCCAGCAACCCGTGTCCGCCTAAAAACTGTAATGCCCCTCCAATCATGGCCGCACCCCAGGCGGCTCGTGCTGGCATCCTTTGGCCGCGCAGGAACAATAAGCCCAGCAGTAGGGCGCCCGCTGTGAGGTGACGCGCCCCCATCATCAGCAACGGCGGCAAGCCCTCCACGGCGAAGCGGATGGCGAGGTAAGTAGAACCCCAGATTACATAAATGGCAAAAAACGCCGCCAGCAGCTTAAAAGTGGTCGCGTTGGAATAGGTTTGTCGCACAGCCCCGCTGCCCACCTTCCTTAACTGGCTAACTAATCATTGACAGTTAGCATTGTAATGGAGTTCTCCTAACCTGTCAAACTCGATTTAGAGGTTATAATAAAAGCTGGTGGCTGAACCCGAACTCCAACCCGACCCGCTGTGCGTGCGCTTCGTCAATACCGTGGACTGGCGCGACGACCCGATGCGCCGCACGGATCCGCTGAAGAGCTACGCTGACCTGCTGCACTGGGCGCGCAATGCCGGCGCCATTCCACCGGGGATAGCCAACATGTTGGCCTGCGAGGCCGACCGGCACCCTCCGGCGGCACAAGCCTCCTTCCTGCGTGCGATTACGGTTCGCGAGGCGATTGCGGCCGTGCTTGGGGCTGCAGTAGAACATCGCCAGCCTCCTCCGGAGGACCTGAAGCGGTTCAATGCCGCCCTGGGGGCAGCCGGAGAGCACCTGCGCCTGGCCGGCAATAAGGGCGAATTTCAACTGAGCTGGAACAGCGACAACAGTTTCGAGCGCGTGCTTTGGCCGCTGGTGCGCTCCGCCGCCGAGCTGGTAACTTCCGACCAGGTCGAACGTCTACGCCGATGCGAAGGCCAAGGCTGCGGCTGGTTCTTCCTGGACACGACCCGCAACCGCAGCCGTCGCTGGTGCAACATGGCCGTCTGTGGCAACCGGGCCAAGGTTAAACGCTTTTACGAAAGGCACAAGGAGCAATGAAACAAGCTATCCGTCACCTGCAGCAGGCCGATCCCGTCATGGCCGGCATTATTGAGCGCATCGGACCGTTCCAGATGCGCTACCGCGAGCCCAGCTTCGACGCCATGGCCCGCTCCATCGTCTTCCAGCAACTGCACGGCAAAGCCGCGGCGACAATCTTCGAGCGTGTGCGCATGGCATGCCATGGAGTGTGTGGGCCCGGGTCTTTGACCCGGGCTGGACGGGGCAAAGCCCCCTCCGCACATGACCAGGATGGGCTCACACCTGCCTCCATCCTGAGGCTTAGCGAAGAGCAGTTGCGGGCCTGCGGACTTTCGCGGCAGAAGCTGAGCTATCTGCGCGACCTGGCCCAGCGCACCGCCTCCGGCGAAATTGAATTTGGCCGCCTAGCAGAAATGTCGGACGAAGATGTGATCGAACATCTGACCCGGGTGAAAGGCATCGGAGTGTGGTCGGCGCAGATGTTCCTCATTTTCGCTCTGCGCCGTCCCAACGTTATGCCCACCGCCGACTACGGCATCAATTTCGCCATCAAGAAAGCCTACCGCAAGCGCCAGATGCCCAACCCCAAACAGATCCTGAAAATCGCCCGTCCCTGGCAGCCCTATTGCTCGGTCGCCTGCTGGTATCTGTGGCGCTACGCCGAATTGAAAGACGCAAAAAAGTGAAAACCGCCGAGGACGCAAAGGACGCAGAGGTTTGATTTCTATTGCCTGTTCGGCGTCCTCCGCGTCCTCTGCGGTATTTATTTGCGTTTCGTGACCGACTCCGCCCTTTATGATTTAATGAAGGGTTCGATGGTGGAAGAGCGCAAAATCCGCGTGCTGGTGGCCAAGCCCGGCCTGGATGGCCACGACCGGGGCGCCAAGGTCATCGCCCGCGCACTGCGCGACGCCGGCATGGAAGTCATCTATACCGGCCTGCGCCAGACTCCAGAGATGGTGGTCAACGCCGCCTTGCAGGAAGACGTGGACGTCATCGGCCTGTCCATCCTCTCCGGCGCGCACAACGCCATCGTGCCCCGGGTCATGGAACTCCTGCGCCACAACAAAATGGACGACGTACTGGTGCTGGTGGGCGGCATCATCCCCGACCAGGACATCGAAGGATTGAAGAAAGCCGGCGTGGGCGGCATCTTTCAGCCCGGCACCTCCATGGATGAGATTGTGGAGTTCATCCGCGGGCACGTGCGGCCGGATAAAGCGGCAGTTAGCCATTAGCACTTAGCATTTAGCCCCTAACCTTTCCTTGCTCCTCCGAAAAGGTTTACTGGCTAAGTGCTAAATGCCAAGTGCCAACGGCTGCTTCTCCATGACCACAAATCAACGCGAACTGATCGAGAACGCTGTCGGGCCAGCACCCTGGTACTGGATGACTTTTCCGGTGGTCGCCGCCAACTCCGGCCAGGAGTTTGAGTGGCGCTACCACGGCGACCAGGGTGAACTTCCGTACCTGGTGACCCTGGGCCTGGCGAAAGAACCCCATACTCCACGCCTGGCGCTCAACACTTACTGCCGGGCCTTTCCGCTTCCGTCCAAGCTTATTGGCATCTGGTGCCCGGAGCCTCGCACTCTCCGCCTTTTGTGCTTTGACCCCGATCAGTTGAAAGCGTTTTCTTTTGTGGACATTGTCGGCTGGTTCAAGCAGTCCAATGAGCGCGTTTACTCCGCCAGCGAGCCTCTGGCTGAATTTGAAATCAGCTCCGCGTTGCCCGAAAGCGTGCACAAGGTGGACGTGCCCGAGCCCTTCCGTGCCCTCGACGAGTTGCTGCTGCTCACGTCCTACCCGGCGCGCACCCGCGATGATGCCGCCTGCGCCATCTATGTTTTTTATCCCCAGGCGGGGCTGGTGGAAGTTATTCCCCAGAAATGGTTCACGGCCAATCAGTACGACGTGGGTCGGCAGTGGATTTCCCGCGTGGCTCGCGACCCCGATACTCACCGCATCCTCGGCGAAGCCGTGCGCGTGGGAAATTTCGAGCTCTCGGAAGACGGCACGCAGGTGGAGCGGTGGCTCAGCACCGGCACTTAGCATTCAGCTCGTGAATCCCCCGCAAATTGACGAAGCTATTCTTTCTGCCGTTGGAGCACGATGGACCAAAGTTGAGTTCGACTAGCCGAGGATAACCTCGAAGAAATTTGGAACCGAGACACTATCGTGCCGCCGTCCAGTTTGCTCCCCCTCCCTCCCCTGTATTACCGTAACTAGTTTCTGTCCCTGATGCCATGCCCGACCGTGCCAAGCCCGTTTCCGAAGCGCCTGACAACATGCTTCTTACCACCGTTGACCCCACCTCGCAGCGCTTCGAGAAGAACATGCGAGCCATGGCTGACCTGGTCACCCGACTGAGGAACGAAGAGGAAAAAATCGCCCAAGGCGGCGGCTCCAAGGCCATCGAATCGCAGCACAAGAAGGGTCGCCTCACCGCCCGCGAGCGCATCGCCCTCCTGCTCGACCCCGGTACGGAACTCTTCGAGCTTGGCGTCTACGCCGCCCATGGCATGTACGAGGAATGGGGCGGCGCGCCTGCTGCCGGCGTGGTCACGGGCCTGGGCCGCATTCACGGACGACTGTTCATGCTCATCGTGAACGACGCCACGGTGAAAGCGGGCGCATTCTTCCCCATGACCGCCAAGAAGGTTATCCGTGCGCAGAACATCGCCATTGACAACCACATTCCCACCATCTACCTGGTGGATTCTGCCGGAGTTTTCCTGCCGCTGCAGGAGGACGTTTTCCCCGACACCGACGACTTCGGCCGAGTCTTCCGCAACAACGCTGTCATGTCGGCCACGGGCATTCCCCAGATCGCCGCCATCATGGGCATGTGCGTGGCCGGCGGCGGCTACCTGCCGGTCATGTGCGATAACGTGCTGATGACCGAAGGCAGCGGCCTCTTTCTCGCCGGCCCGGCGTTGGTGCAGGCTGCCATCGGGCAGCAGGTTTCCGCAGAGGAACTGGGCGGAGCCAAAATGCACGCCGCCATCAGCGGCACGGTGGATTACCGCGAGACCAACGACGAAGGCTGCCTAGCCCGCATCCGTTCTCTGGTGGAGAAAATGGGCCACCGCACCCGCTCTCCCTTCGACCGCAAGAAAGCCGAGCCGCCGCGCTACTCCGCCGAGGAACTCTACGGCATCTACGAGGCCAACCCCGCCCGCCCTTACGACATGAAAGAAGTGATCGCCCGCCTGGTGGATGCCAGCCGCTTCGACGAATACAAGGCGGAATATGGCAAAACCGTAACCTGCGGCTACGCCCGCATTGGCGGCTTCGCCGTCGGCATTGTGGCCAACCAACCGCAGCACCAGCAGCAGGTGGACGAACAGGGGCACAAGCGGGTGGAGTTCGGCCGCGTCGTCTACACCGAGTCGGCGGAGAAGGCGGCGCGCTTCATCATGGACTGCAACCAGAATCTGGTGCCGCTCATCTTCCTGCACGACGTGAACGGCTTCATGGTGGGCCGCGACGCGGAATGGAGCGGCATCATCAAGGCGGGTGCCAAAATGGTGAATGCGGTTTCCAACTCCGTGGTGCCAAAAATCACCGTGATTATCGGTGGCTCCTTTGGCGCCGGGCACTACGCCATGTGCGGCAAGGCATACGACCCGCGCTTCGTCTTTGCCTGGCCGTCAGCGCGCTATGCCGTGATGAGCGGCGAGTCGGCCGCGGGCACCCTGGTCGAGATCAAAATCAAGCAACTGGAGCGCGGCGGCAAGAGGCTGAGTGACGAGGAAAAGCGCGAGTTGTTCGACTCGGTGAAGAAGACCTATGACGAGCAGCAGGACCCGCGCTACGGCGCCGCCCGCCTGTGGATTGACAAGATTATTGACCCCGTGGAAACGCGCGCCGCGCTGATCGAGGCCCTGGAAGCCGCGGCGCTCAATCCCGACGTGGCGGAGTTTAAAGTTGGGGTATTACAAACATGATTCACCACGGAGGTACAGAGACACGGAGGAAACTGATTCTTGAGGATTTGACTCAGGAAATAATCGGCGCAGCGATTGAGGTTCACCGCGAGCTTGGCCCCGGTTTACTGGAATCCGCATGCGAGGAGTGTCTGTGCCACGAACTTCACCTTCGCGGTTTGAGCTTTGAGCGCCAAGTCGCCTTGCCGGTGCAGTACAAAGGACTAAAGCTCGACTGTGGATGCCGCTTGGACATCCTTGTTGAGAATGCCGTTATCCTCGAACTGAAGTCGGTCGAAAAGGTTCTCCCTGTTCACGAAGCCCACCTCCTTACCTATTTAAAACTGACGGGCAAGAGAGTTGGGCTAATCATCAATTTCAATGTTCCCGTGCTGAAAGACGGAGTCGTCCGAAAAGTACTTTGAAATATTTGGGGTTTCCTCCGTGTCTCTGTGTCTCCGTGGTGAAAAATGGGTGAACTCAAGCTCATCGAATGCCCCCGCGATGCCTGGCAAGGGCTGAAAGGCCAGATACCGACCGACGTCAAGGCCGCCTACCTGAACGCCTTGATCGGCGCCGGTTTCAAGCACATTGACGCGGTCTCGTTCGTCTCACCCAAAGCCGTGCCCCAGATGGCCGACTCAGAAAAGGTTCTGGAAGAACTCGACCCGCCGGATGATGTGGAGATCATCGGCATTGTGGTGAACAGCAAAGGCGCGGACCGCGCAATCGCCACCAACGCCGTGCGCACCCTCGGATTTCCCTACTCGGTTTCGCCCACGTTCCTGGAAAAGAACCAGAACCAGACGCTGGAGGCGGCGCTCGATGAACTGGAAGCCATCGAGAAAAAGGCGGACGAAGCCGGCTTGGACGTGGTGGTTTACATCTCCATGGCATTCGGCAACCCCTACGGCGACGACTGGAGCATCGATGAAGTCGTGGAGGCGGTGGGCCTGCTGGAGGCCTCCGACATCCACACGATCTCCCTTGCCGACACTGTGGGCGTGGCCGGCCCGCAG
>DATEGI010000029.1:0-3218 GCA_035280205.1 Terriglobales bacterium
CCCCCTGGGGCACCGGGGCTAAAGCCCGTTCCAGTTTCTACCTGCGTTTCGCCCAGCTAAAGCTGGGCGCTTCCACGGTCAGGCAGCGCTCTCTCGCGTTCCCTAAGTTCGTGCCCCAGCAGGATCGGCTTCGGCCACTACGCGTTTCCAACGCCTGAAGGCGTGCTTTTGATATGCCGGACATCGGCGCCGAAGGGCATGCCCGGTTACGAATCGCGTGTCGGTAGAGACGTTCCTTGCAACGTCTCCTCTCCTTTCGTCCCGGAGACGTAACAAGTTACGTCTCTAGCGATCTGTTTTCATTAAGGAGAGACGCAAGTTACCGCTGCTGCTTAGCAGTTGTTCCTAGCACCTCCGGGCTATTACCAAAATGCCGCGCCCGAGCTAACATCGTCTCAACTGGATTCCAACGGCTACGGGGCTCACCTTGCTACTTTGGATAGCGGTTGTCGTACTCGCAGTCTTCTGGCTGATCGCCATCTGGCTGCACCTCACCGGCGGATTAGTCACCTTCGGCCTGGGCGTGTGCCTGCTGATCACCATCGTGGTACGCCTGTGGCTGCCGCGCCGGCGGCGGCAGGCTGAGCGCCGCACGGGTTAACCAAACCGGTCCTTAAGATTGACCAACCGCGGGCGCCGCGAAATGCAGGCCCGCTTCGGCCTGCAGGTTTGGGGAACGCCCGAGGTCCTCACTTACGCCGAACGGGCCGCCTTTATTGCCTGGAAGGTGCGGAAAAACACTTCCCGGTCGGGGCGAACCGCGGCGATCGGCCAGCCGGCGCTAATGCCGCCATCTACCACCAGGTTGTGTCCGGTCATGAAACGCGACGCATCGCTGGCCAGGAACAATGCCGCTTGCGCGATATCATCCGTACGCCCGACATACTGCAGCGGTTGCCATCGCGGCAGGATGGAACTAATGGCGGCCTCGGCATATTCCGGGTGGTCGTCCGCCTCGTCGGCTGGCATGCTCGAATACTTGGCGAAAGCTCCGGTAGCAATCATCCCCGGCGAGAGGCTGTTCACGCGAATCCCCTTTTCGCCTAGCTCGACGGCAGCGCAACGGGTCAGGTGAATGGCGGCGGCCTTCGCGGCCGAATAATAGTGCCCCCCCAGCCCGGCCCGCGTTCCATTGACGCTCGCGACGTTGATGATGCTGCCCGTCCCCTGGCTGGCCATAACCCGCGACGCATATTTCATTCCGGCGAGGACAGCTCGCAGATGCACGGCGATCACGGCATCGAACTGCTCCAGGTCCACGTCGGCAATGGCGGCGAATTGCGAACCCCTCCCGGCGTTGTTCATCAGGCAATCGAGGCGGCCAAAGCGATTCACAGCATGATCAATCATGGCCTTGACATCGGCTTCGAGGGAGACGTCGGTGGGTATGAAGCTGGCAGCAGAGCCGAGCTTTTGCGCCAGCCTCTCTCCCCTGTCCTGGCGCCGGCCGGCAATCACGACCCGGGCGCCGTTGGCGACGAAAACTTCGGCTGTGCGTGCGCCGATGCCGCTGGTCGCGCCGGTTATAACCGCAACTTTTCCTTCGAGTGGCAGCATGGAAAGCTCCTGATGTTAGGCAGTGGGTACATCGGTGAAGGCAGATCCGGGCTCAATGAATTGGTAACAGGGAAACCACAGGGTCCGGCTGCGTATCTTACTCCATCACAATGACGTCCGAGTTCTTCGGGCATCATCCCGGAAATGCCTGAAATTATCCCTGGGACGTGGTTGTTATCGGGCTTTTCACGCCTGAAAAGCCGATTCTTCTGACAACGCGGCAATCGGCAGTTTTTATACCAGGTCTATCAAAATTACTCTGCTTGGGGCCCGGGGTTGCCCGCCGCCCTGGAGAATGCGCTACAATTTATTGTAATTGAGGTACTTAGAAGTGCCTTCGCCCCGGCAGTTTGGCATTTGAGTTGATTACAACTACTGTGAGCGTGTCCGCAAGGACGACTTTCATCCCAGGTTTTGGCGGGGCGCTCGAGAAAGCGCTTCGCAAGGAACCCAGGTTCGGGACGGGATTAATTCAAGCAGTGCAGGCGCACAGGAGCGGAGCCCCGAAGCTCCCCAACTCGGAGGATTTCCAATGAAGAATCGTGTATGGATGGCGCTGGTGCTGGCCGCGGCTCTTTCGGTCCCGGTTCTGGCACAGCAAAGCTCGACCACATCGGACCAGTCGCAGCCGGCCGCTCAGCAGCCGTCTTCGACGCAGACCCAGGCGCCGGCCAGCCAGAGCAGCCAGCCGGCAATGCAATCGGACCAGAACGCCCAGACGGGCACCAACCCACCCAGCGCGACCCAGGGCACCTCAGGCGCCCATCAGCCGCTGGTGGTGGATAAGAAGCAGGGCTTCTGGGGCAAACTGAACCCCTTCGCCCGCAAAAAGTATGTGCAGCGGCAGCTCTCGCCCATCCGCGACCGGGTGAACGAACTCGACGACCTGACGGCGCAGAATGCCAAGGACATCAAGGACGTTGATTCCCGCGCGCAGCAGGGCATCCAGCTCGCCACCAACAAGGCCAACGAAGCTGACCAGCACGCCATTGACGCCGGCAACCGGGCACAGGCGGCGCAGCAGACGGCCAACACCGCTACCACCCACATCAACACCGTGGAGCAGGTAGTGAGCAACATTGACCAGTACAAGGCCTCCACGCAGACCGAGATCCGTTTCCGTCCCGGCCAGAGCGTGCTGAGCAAGCGGGCCAAAGAAGCGCTGGACGAGATGGCCACCCCGCTGGCGAACCAGCGCGGCTACATCATCGAAGTGCAGGGCTTCTCCTCGGGCCGCGGCCAGGGCGCCATCCAGAACTCGCAGAAGATGGCCGAGTCCGTGGTTCGCTACCTGGTGCTCAACCATGACATTCCGGTGTACCGCATCTACCTGCTGGGCATGGGCAATGCTCCGATGGCCGCAACCACGGCCGAAGGTGCCAAGCCGAAGCGCATCAGCGGCGGGCGGGTGGAAGTCAGCCTGATGAAGAACGACCTGGAACAGCTGAGCTCAGTGACCGGCACGCAGCAGCAGACCGCTCCTGCCGCCCCGGCGCAGCCGCAGCAGCCCCAGCAGCAGCAATAAGTTTTCAACCCAGCACGTCCCCTCGAAAAGCCCCTTGCGCAAGCAAGGGGCTTTTGCTTTGGCGAGGACGCCGGGATTCCAGGTAGGGATCAATCGAGGCCGAGATTGGCAGCACACGCTGGGGCTGGCTGGTCAA
>DATEGI010000030.1:0-25985 GCA_035280205.1 Terriglobales bacterium
GGTGGCGCAGCGGGCTTCGCCGGCGGCTGGACCGCGGCCGGCGGTGCGGCTGCCGGCTTGATCTCCGCGGGCGGGACAGCAGGCGCGGGCGCGACCGGACGCTTCACCGGCGGTGCGGCTGCAGCCTGCTGCTTCTGCGTGATCAGTTTCAGCACATCTCCCGGCTTGGAGATGTGCGACAGGTCAATCTTAGTCTTGATGGCGTCGGGTTCTTCCCCCCGCGCGCGCGAGGTCCTGGCAGAGCCCCCCGTCTGCGTCTCGGACTGGGCCTGGAAGTGCGCCCGCACCCTCTCCGCTTCATCCGCCTCAATTGAGCTGGAATGGGTCTTCTTTTCGGTGACGCCTACAAGCGGCAGGACGTCCAGAATTGCCTTGCTCTTGACCTCCAGTTCCCTGGCGAGGTCGTTAATACGAATCTTCATCCGCCTTCTATTTCCTCCGTTTGTCTTCCCCGCTAAGTCTTCATATCAACCTCACGGTTCTTTCAATTCCGTTTCAAGTTTCGGATTTCCGACTCACACTGAAACTTGAGACTGCTGCCTCTACGAACTGCCCTTTTCTTCAGGGGGGATCTCCTGCTTCTCCGGATGCTCAGAGTGCGTGTGCACCTCAGCCTCGTCTGCTGGCGGCGCGTTCTCCACGCCGCTGATCGCCGCTGCCTCGGCTGCCTGCTCGCTTGCCGCCAACTCGGCGACGCTTTCCGGCGCCATCTCTGCCGTATCCGACAAGCCTTGCAGGTCGCCGGATTGCCCCGCTGAATCCGGTCCCATTTCGTTTGCTTGCTCCACACCCGTGGCCGGCTGCTCCTCGGGCGCTTCGGCGGCCGGTGCTTCCCCCGTTTCCAGGCTGGAAAAATAATTATTCACTGCCAGGCTGATTTTTTCCACCGTCTTGGGACCGATTCCGGGAATGGCCTCCAGTTGCTCCGGCGTCATATCGGCCAGCGACTCGACCGTGGTCACCCCCGCTGCCGTCAACTTCTCAATCACGCCTTCGCCCAGGTCAGGCACGCGGTCCAGCGGAGTGACGGCCTGATTGACCAGCGCCGACATCTGCTGCTCCACTTCCTGGCGCTTCTCCTCTTCGCTCTTGATGTCAATCTTCCAGCCCAAAAGCTTGGCCGCCAGCCGCACGTTCTGCCCCTTCTTGCCGATGGCCAGTGAGAGCTGGCTGTCGTCCACAATCACTTCCAGGTGTTTGTCAGAGGCGTCCAGCACGGTCACGCGGCTCACCTTGGCGGGCTGCAGCGCGCGCTCCGCAAACGACACCGCGTCTTCCTGGTACTCGATGATGTCAATCTTTTCCCCGCGCAGCTCGCGAATGATGGACTGTACGCGCATGCCCTTCATGCCCACGCACGCGCCAACCGGGTCCACGTCTTTGTCCTTGGACATAACCGCAATCTTGGTGCGCTCGCCAGCCTCGCGCGCGATGGCGCGGATCTGCACCGTGCCGTCGTAAATTTCCGGGACTTCGGTCTGGAACAGGTGCTGCACCAGCTCCGGCGCTGCCCGCGAAACCACCACCTGCGGCCCCTTGGCGGCACGCTCCAGGCGCGCAATCACCACCCGCACGCGCTCGCCCACGGCAAAAGACTCAAGCCGCGACTGCTCCTTGCGCGGCATGCGCGATTCCGCCTTGCCCAGGTCGAAAATAATGTCCGGTCCTTCCACGCGCTTCACCGTGGCGTTCACAATTTCGCCCACCCGGTTTACGTACTCGTTGTAAACCGTGTCACGCTCGGCCTCGCGCACCTTCTGGAAAATCACCTGCTTGGCCAGTTGCGCCGAAATGCGTCCCAGGCCGGTGGGGTTCGACATCTGGTGCGTGGTCCGCAGTTCGCGGATTTCGCCGCCCACTTCCACTTTCTCGTCAATCTTGCGCGCCTGCTCCACCGTGATCTGGAGGTTGGGATCCTCGACCTGCTCCGGCGTTTCCACCACAGTCCGAACCGCATACACCCGGATGTTCCCGCTGTCCTTGTCCAGTTCGGCACGCAGGTTCTCCTGCGTCTTCAGAGACTTGCGGGTAGCGATCGAGATGGCGTCCTCGACCGCACTGACCACGATCCGGGGGTCAATTCCCTTCTCGCGGCTCAGAGCATCAATCGTGTTGTACAGCTCGCTGGCCATAGCCTTCGTGCTTTCTTGCCTAGATTTCTGGTACCAGGTTCGCCTGTTCTACGTTCCCTAATTCTATGTCGATTCGGCGCGGAGCGGGCGCCTGCGGCCTTTTCTTGCTGTTCTTGCGGCTTGCATCCAGATCCAGGATCAAATGGCCTCCCTGAAAACCCTCCAGACGGCCCTGAAAATGCCGGTTGCCTTCGACCGGCTCTCGCGTCGTAACCTTCACCAGGCTGCCGGCGAAGCGCTCGTAGTCCGCCGCACGCACCAGCTTACGATCCAGCCCGGGCGAGGAAACTTCCAGCAGGTAAGAGCCGCCCGGCACCGCATCCTCCACATCCAGGATGGTGCCCACCTCATGGCTCACATTGGCGCAATCCTCGTGGGTTACGCCCCCTGGCTTGTCAATGAGCACCCGCAGCATGCGGGCCTTGCCCCCGCCGCGGAACTCGACTTCCACGACTTCCAAGCCCCGGGAGGCGGCCACGCGCTCCACGATGCCGCGCACGTGCTCCATATCCAAGGCCATGAAAACAAACCTGTTACTGGTACTCCGCTGCTTGGAAAACAGCGAAAACAAAAAGTGGGCTTGCGCCCACTGGTGTGCTTCGCCAAAACCCGTAGTTACACAACAGTTCTGCAGAAATAATACGCTCGAAATGGGCAAAAGACAAACCGTCGGGGCTGCCCGCGCGTGCCTAAGGCGGAGTTCGGCAGGAGAAGGGTGTCCAGCCCGTATTCGTGATATGTTCTGCCGTATTCGAGGCTGCCTGGAGATCCATTCAGGCGAATCTCAATCCCTACCTATCATTCGGCCCCATATGCCGGAGCTTGATTCCGTACGCGGCATCGCCATCCTGATGGTGCTTTCTTACCACGGCCTGGCTCCGCCGCTGTCGCTGCCCTTGAATGGGTGGGCGCGGACCCTGTTCCTTGCAACTCGGGTGGGCTGGACCGGAGTTAACCTCTTTTTCGTCCTCTCCGGCTTTCTCATTACCGGCATTCTGCTGGATACCAGGACGCAGGCTGATTATTATCCGAGGTTTTACTTGCGCCGCGTCCTGCGCATACTGCCGGCGCTTTATGTCACGCTGGCTGCGTTGTGGCTTCTTGGCGAAGTCTCCTTGCGATTCGTCGCCGTAGGCGCGTTCTTTCTGGCCAACAGCGTTAATCTTTTCGGCCTGCCTCTGCAATATGGGCCGCTCTGGTCCTTAGCCGTCGAAGAACACTTTTATTTGCTTTGGCCCTCGCTGGTGCGTAAGTTCTCCACTTCCATGCTGGTCCTGGTGCTTACCGTCATCTGCTTTGGCACCCCCGCCTTGCGGGTGGTTTGCTGGACAATAGGACGTTTTCCAAAAGACTCAGCCATCTTTAATACGTGGTTTAACCTGGATGGGCTGGCATTGGGTTCGCTGCTCGCGGTGTGGATACGCCACCCCTCATTCAGTCGCAGGCGCTTGCGGCAACTGGCTCCAGCAGGATTGATTCTTGTCCTTATCAGCTTCTCGCTATTTTCTCGCACCGCCTTTACCGCCCTTACTCTCTTACCCTTTTCTTGTAATTTGGCCTCGGCCGGCTTGCTGACAAGCATGCTGCTGGCAGGAACCAGTGGGTGGAGTTTCCTTGTTCACCGCCCGATTCTGAAGTTCTTCGGATTCATCAGCTATGGGCTATACCTGGTACATGTGCTCGCGTTCCGGGGGGCAGAAAAGCTGCTCGCTCCGGTGTGGGCGCCGCTGCTCTCCACTGCGGGGCCAGGATTGGCCATGGTGCTGCGCTTTGTGGCGGGGGCGGGCTTGGGCATCGGCATCGCCTACTTGTCGCGGCGTTCTCTCGAAGAAAAATTTTGGCGGATGCGCTTCCGGACGCGACTCCAGCTGCCGGCGGTTGAAGGTGCGGTTGCGCGCTGAGCGCAGCTGCGCCTGTTCGGCTGTTTGCACGGTCACAAGTTCACGAAACCCGTGCTGGCAGATCCACACGGCCACCACCGTGAATCTCAGGTGACGGGCTTCTTGGCTCTACGTGAGATTAGCGGGCGGTCCAGCCCCCATCAATCAACAGGGTGTGGCCGGTAATCAGGGAAGCCGCGGGCGAGGCCAGGAAAACCACGGCTCCCGCTACCTCCATCGGTTCGCCAATGCGGTGCAATGCGGAAATGCGTTCGACCACATCGGCACGAAACTTGGGATCAGCCAGAGCCGCTTCGGTGCCAGGTGTATGAATGAAGGTGGGAGCCACAGCATTCACCCGGATGTTGTGCTTGCCCCACTCCACAGCCAGGCACTTGGTGAGGTGAGCTATGGCCGCTTTCGTCATGCAGTACACCGACTCCGTCGGCAACGCGGCAAAGCCCGCCTGCGAACTCATGTTGATAATGCAGCCCCGCCCCTGCTGAATCATGATCCGGCCTGCCGACTGGCTGGCGAAGAACGTGCCTTTCAAGTTTACCGCCAGAGTCAGGTCGAAATCCTCCTCGCGCACACTTTCGGCCGGATTCTCGGGCGCAACGCCTGCATTGTTTACCAGGATGTCGAGCCGGCCGAAATGGGCAGCAGCATCGTTAACAGCTCGCCTCACCTGATCAAGGCGGCTCATGTCCATCTGCAACGGCAAAGCGCGCCGGCCCAGGGCTTCAATCGCGCGCGCCAGTTCGCCGCCCGTGGTCACATCCCGCAGACCCAGGGCAATGTCCGCGCCGGCATGCGCCAGCGCCAATGCTATGGCGCGGCCCAGGCCGCGCGCCGCTCCAGTGACTAGCGCTACACTGCCGGTCAGATCAAATCGCGGAAGCTGGTCATTCATCATCTGGAGCTATCGTGCGGATGTGGAAACGCCAGTGTACATCGGCTCCGCTTTTCATCGCGCATTCTGCTGCTCTCGGTCAATCCTGCCGGCGGCCGCAACTGTTCTGCCACTGTGCAGCAGCGCTGTTGGCGGAGTGGCCGGTTGAAGATCAATTGCTTTGCGCAACCAGAAATAGAGCAGCAGCCAAGCCGGCGCTGTCCACGTGTACGACGTCCCGGTCTTGCGCAGGACAACAAAAAGAATCATGAGCGCGCTGGTCCCGACGTACCCGGCAATCGCCTGAAGCCGCAGCCGGCTGGCGCGGCGCGCCAGGGGAGCTGCCAGCTGCATGATGGCGGGCAGCAATACAATCTGGTCAAACAGCCAGCCGTAGGCGGTCGTCACCAGCGACACCAGCAGGATTAAGGGCAGTTCCTCGCTCCAACTCCAGGATTCGCGCCGAATTCGCCAGAAGGGCGCCAGACACGCTACCCCGAAAAGCATGGGCGCATATTGCAGCCAGGCGTGATTGCCCCACTGCATTCGCAACAAGGTGCCGAAATTAGGGCTGGGGTTGCGCAGCACTTCCCCACTGCCTGCCAGGTCGAAGTAATCACGCCAGAGGTGCGGGTTCAGCAACAGGGGGAGCAGACTCGCGAGCAGCAGGGCTGCGCCCGCGCCCGCCAGCAGCCTCCAGCTTCGCCGTCGCACGCAGTCCAGGAACACGATCAACCAGAACAGGTAAAGCAGTTGCGGTTTGACCGCGATCAGAACTGTGGCCGCACCGGCCACCAGCGGGTGCGAGGCGTGATAGCGCAGGAACAGAGTCAGTCCCAGCAGAATCAGCGGCCCTATTTGGCCCAGCCCGAGCGCGGTCAGCAGGGGGAAGAAGCTGGCGGCGAGCAGCCATCCCAGCCAGCGCCGCCGCGGGTTGCCGCCATACTCCCGCCACAGAAAATCAGCGCAAGCGAAGACGATGCCCAAACTCAGCAGAAGCCACGCCGCGCTCGCCTTGCTGTACGAGAGCGCGCCAAACGGCAGGAGGAAGGGGAGCGTCCACGGCGGGTTCCACATGAGCAGGGGCCGCTTGCCGGCAAACCCGGTAGGGCTCTCCGCGGCGAGGATGGCCTCAGGTGAGTAGGGATTGCCGCCCGCCAGCAGCACTCGCGCCGCCGCCCAGTACTCTACGAAGTCATTGTGCAGCGACGCGCGGGCGACCAGGCTGACGCTTAGCACGCCCAGTACAAGCGCGAACGCCAGCAACAGCGCACTAAGCCAGCGTTTGCGGTGGCGTTCGTTAACCTTGTCGCTCGCGTGATGAAAAAGCAGGCAGACTCCTATTCATCAGGTTTTGCTTTGTCTGGCGCAAGGCTCGCCGGAACGCCCTGTATGACCGCGGCCAGCAACATTGCGCTGATGACCAGGAAATAATAGTTCACAAACGCCTGCTTATTTAGGCAGAAGAACACCAGCATCACCAAGGCGAAACAGCCGGCAAACCCGTTGGGCCGCCGGGGCGCTTTGACCAGGGTCCACACGGTCGCAGCCGCCGCAGCGACGATAACAAGCACTTGCGAAATTCGCGGCAAGCCGAGACGGGCGGTCAGCACAGAAAAGCTCAAGGCGTCAGGCCGAAAGGGCTGGACCAGCTGCCACTTGATAACACCCTGCCAGAAGCTGTGTATGTTCCACAACGCGAACGGTGCAGTTACTGCAACAGCAATAAGGAGCGCTACGGCCAGCAACCGCAAATAGGCTCTCCAAGTGAAGGGCGATAGCAACAATGCCATCAGCGGCACAGCCACCACACTGTACTGTTTGGAAGCGAAAAAAAATCCGAGCGCAACCGGAAGCCAGCGGCTGCGGCGCGCTGCCGCCAGGCACGTCCCGCACAACGCCAGCAGAACCAGCGGCTCGGTCCAACCGCGCGACAGCACGTAAAATGTTACTGGACTGAGCAGGAGCAGAGCGACGGCCACCAGTGTCATCTTGTTGAGCCGTATTCGCGCCAGCGTCGCCGCCGACAGCAGCAAGGTCACGATGTAGGTGTAGCGCAGATCTCCCAACAGGTATCCGGGCAAAATGGCCAGCAGGCTGAGTGGCGGATATTGGAAGCCAAAATCAACCCGGCCATCCCGGACCACACCCGGTCCATAGAAAAATGAGGCCGCACTCCCATACAGGTTCTGGTGGGTGATGCTATAGGGGTCCGTCCCTTGCAGCAGGGCCGCCGCGGCATCTCGCTGGAAAAGGTAAACGTCTACCCGCTCTGGCGGGGTGGAGCGCAGCGTGGCAAGCCCCAACGCAGCGTGGAGCAGGAGCAGTAGGGCTAGCACCAGTTGCATGCCTCGCCCTGCGGCAACCGGCGGCGCCGCCGCTCCTGCAACTGGAACCGACAGTGCCCACAGGCAGGCGCAGACCGCGAGCGCCACCAATACCAGGGCCGCCGGGCTATAAGTGCCCATTCCAAAGCGGCCGAGCAGCATGGCGGCCGTAAGCAACACCGCCGCCGTCAACCAGCGGAACTCAGAGCCTCGGCTGAAGGGCTGCACTTCGCCTAAGCTACCATGCGAGGCAAGGTCCAGGCTGAAGCCGAGGCGACTAACTTCTCCCAGGTTCTTTGGCCAGAGATTTCCCTTGAGCGGCAAAAAGCTGTCCTGCCATACTGCCCGGAATGAGTGTGGCTCTCAAGCAGGCTCCTGAAACAACTCAGGAGCACTCAACTTTCCGGCGAACTGCTGCGCTGGCAGCGGTTCTGCTAAGCGCTGCCGCGCTGCGCTGTTTTCGCCTGGGCGCCACCAGTCTGTGGCTCGACGAAACCTTCCGCGTGTCTCTGGCGCGCATGAATGCCCATGACTTCCTGCGGGGAGTGCTGCATCCCTATGGGGCGAACAGCGCCGCTTATCACCTGCTGTTGCGGTTCTGGCTGGTGCTGGGCAGCAGCGAGACCGTCCTGCGTTCTCTTTCCGTCATTTTCAGCGTGGCCACAATAGTTGCCCTCATCCGGTTGGGGACGGAACTGTTCGATCAAAAAACTGGATGGATGGCTGCCGCGCTGGCCGCCGGTAACGCGCTCCTGATCCGATATTCGCAGGAGACATGCGCCTACACCCTGGCCGCGCTGCTGGCGGTGCTTTCCGCGCTTTATTTGTTCCGCGCGCTGCGAACAGGCCGCCGCGCCGACTGGTTCGGCTACGTTCTTGCCTCCGTGGTTATGCTTTATTGCCATGTGCTAACCATCCTCGTGGTGATAGCCCAAGCAGCCCCCGCCTTGCTGTTGCCTAGGCAAAACTGGAGCCGCCGAGGTGCGTTTTCGCTGGCCATGGTCGCCTCCGCCTTCGCGCCCCTGGGGTGGTGCATCGCGTTTGCTCCCCCCCGCCCCTCCGTTTGGCTCTCTACACCGGGCCTGCATGAACTGGTGGGCTATGTCGGCGATGTGGGCGGACCCGATGGCGGCCTCCTTGGGCTGCTGCTTATGGTTTCCGCCCTGGCCGGACTCGCCTATGCGTTCCGGGAACACTTCCAGATTGAGTCCGAGGGCTGGCGTTACCTGTTTCTCTTCTCCTGGGCCTTGCTTCCGCCTGCTCTTCTGTTCACCCTATCTCACTGGCAGCCCTTGTTTCTCACCCGCTACGTCCTGGGCAGTATTCCCGGGCTTCTGCTGCTCACGGCCGCAGTTATCCGGCGCTTTCAGCACCAGTGGATACGGGCCCTGTGCCTGGCCGTTCTATTGCTGCTGTCTCTAAGAAGCAGCGTGCTCTACCTGCAGCATCGTTCCGACTTTCAGAGCACCGATGACTGGAGGCACGCTACCGCCTACCTGGTTCAGCAGGCTCGTACCGGCGATACCATAGTTTTCCTATACCCGTATGAGCGGTTCCCGTTTAACTATTACCGTGAGCGGTTTGCCCCTGCAGGAGTGCCTGCCCGTGTGTTCCCGGCAGGCAGCGACGAGGCGGTGCTGGATAACCCCTACCCGTCAGTAGACGATGCTTATGCTGCCGCAACTGCCGCCGGCAGTGAACGAGTCTGGATGGTCACCGAATATCTGCCCAACAGTAAACTTATCCAATTGCAGCAAGCGTTAGCCCACCGCTTCCAGTACCCTCAAGCGCAGCATTTCGGTTTCATCCGTGTGTTGCTGTTCACTCATCCCGCGCTCAAGGGCGAGGGATCTCAACCGAACATCGTCCAATAGTTCCACCGGACCACCAGATTTGCTGAAAGTTCCAAGCCTATCTAGAATGGTTCTTTAGCTCCCACGCGAGAAAACTTCCATGATTCATTTTCCGGTGCCCGAGGCACTTACTTTCGACGACGTGTTGCTCCTGCCCGCCCGTTCCGACGTTACCCCGGCCACGGTCAACACGCAGACGCGGCTCACGCGCAACATTACGCTGAACATTCCCATCATCAGCGCGGCCATGGACACGGTGACGGAGTCGCGCATGGCCATCGCCCTGGCGCAGCAGGGCGGCATGGGCATCATCCATCGCAACCTCACACCGGAGCAGCAGGCCAACGAGGTGGACAAGGTAAAGCGCTCGGAAAGCGGCATGATTGTGGACCCCATCACCATGTCGCCCGACGACAAGGTGGCCGATGCCCTCGAAGTCATGCGCCAGTACAAGATTTCCGGCGTCCCCATCACCAAGAACAAGAAACTGGTCGGCATTCTCACTAACCGCGACCTTCGCTTTGAAACCCGCACCGATATTCCTATCAACAAGGTGATGACAAAGGAAAACCTCATCACCGTGCCCGTGGGCACCACCCTGGAAGAAGCGGAGAAAATCCTGCACAAGCACCGGGTGGAAAAGCTGCTGGTGGTGGACGATAAGTACAACCTCAAGGGCCTGATCACGGTCAAGGACATCCAGAAAAAATTGAAGTATCCGAATGCCGCCAAGGACTCGCATGGGCGGTTGCGGGTGGGCGCGGCCATTGGCGCCACGGGTGATTATCTGGAGCGGGCGCAGGAAATGGTGAAGGCCAAGGTGGACGTGCTGGCCATTGACAGTGCCCACGGTCACCAGGCGTTGGTTCTGGAGGCGGTAAAGACAATCAAGGCCAAGATGCCGGAGGTGGACCTGCTGGCGGGCAATGTGGCCACTTTTGACGGTGCCTGCGAACTGGCCCGCAGCGGCGCAGATGCCATTAAGGTGGGCATAGGCCCGGGCTCAATCTGCACCACCCGCATCGTCACCGGCGCGGGGGTGCCGCAGATCACCGCCATCGCTGAAGCTTCCCGGGCTACGCGCGAAGCCCAAATCCCGATCATCGCCGATGGCGGCATCAAGTATTCCGGCGATGTCACCAAAGCGCTGGCCGCCGGCGCAGCCGTGGTCATGATCGGCTCGCTCTTCGCCGGCACCGACGAGAGCCCGGGAGAAACCATCCTCTACCAGGGCCGCTCCTTCAAGCAGTATCGCGGCATGGGCTCGCTGGGCGCTATGGCCGCCGGTTCCGCGGGGGCAGAGCGCTATTTTCAGCAACTCGACGGGGGCGAGGCTTCCACCGGCATGGCCACCGAAGAGGGCGATCAGAACCGGCTGGCCAAGCTGGTTCCCGAGGGCATTGAAGGCCGGGTACCCTACCGCGGCTCAATATCCATGATTGTCACGCAACTGGTGGGCGGCCTGCGCTCCGGTATGGGCTATTGCGGTTCGGGCAGCATATCCGAATTGCAGCAGAAGGCGCGTTTTGTGCGCATCAGCATGGCCGGCTTGCGCGAGAGCCACGTCCACGACGTGATCATCACCCGTGAGGCGCCCAACTACCGGCTTGAGTAAGAAAAGCAGCACTTGGCATTTAGCACTTAGCTCGTTCACCTTAGTCGCGACAATTGTCTGGAGTGCCACTCGTCAAACGCAACCCTCTTCACGGGCCAAATGCTAAGTGCCAACTGCTAAGTGCCTATTTCCGCACCTTCGTTCAGTTGTTAGGTACCGCGTGCTGATTACTAAGTGCTATCCTGAACCTGCAATCCTATAGACCCTCGTGAAAACCTCCGGCCCCAATACCTTTCCCTGGCGCGAATGGACCGCCGCCATACTGTGGCTCATCCTGATCGCCATCGAGTCCACTCCCTGGTTATCCGCCCAGAACACTGGCCATGTCTTGTACCAGTTGCTGGCTTCGTTCTTTGGTTCGATCAACGTCTCCGGCGTGAGCGCGGCCAACGCCGTGCTGCGCAAAGTGGGACACGTCACCGGCTACGGCATCCTGAGCTGGTTGCTGTTCCGCGCCTGGCGGGTTACGCTGGGCTCCTACCGTGCGGCAGCCTGGGCATTGCCCTGGTCAGTCATCGCCTTCTTTATGACCGCCGCCGTGGCCAGCCTGGACGAATGGCACCAGACCTTCTTTCCCTCGCGCACCGGCACGATTCACGACGTTTATCTGGACAGCGCGTCGGCCCTGGCGGTGCAAATCCTCCTATTCGCAATTCTCCGCAAGCGTCGGGGCGCAGCGGTAGCGGACACGCAAACAGTCTCGGTCGGTAGCAATTAGCATTTGGCAGTTAGCATTTAGCTAGCCACGGGCATTGCCAAAGACACTGCACCTTGTTGTGGGGTCACTCTGAACGGTTCCGTAATGTTTCTGCTGCTCGACCGGACTTAAGGCCCAGCGCCAACAGGTCAGCAGCTAGTCGCTAAGTGCTAAAGGCTAAGTGCTAATCGCTTCTTCTCCGCCGAGAGTTCGCCCGCAAGCAGCATTCCCGCCGCTATAGACGCCAAACCTGCCGACAAATAAAAGGGCAACCGCGCGCCGTAGTGCTTCCATAGCTCGCCGGTTATGACGCTGGAGAGCAGCGCGGCCACGCTGGTTACGAAGTAGAAGATGCCAAAGGCGCGGCCGCGCATTTCAGCGCCCGAGGTTTGCGCTACCAGGGCGCGCAAAACCGGATTGGTCAGCGCATAGAACAGCCCATAGCAGGCCATGGCCACCCACAATGCATGCGCCGAAGGCGCTATGGCGAAAACGAAATACACCGCGGCGAACACCAGGTAGCCACCGGCAGCAATTGCACGCTTGGAAACCAGGTCGGCCAGACGGCCCGCTGGCCACGACACGGCCGTGTAGGTAACGTTGAACATCAGCCCCAGAAGGGGCGCGTGCCGCGTCGCTATGCCCGCATCGTGCGCCCGCAGTACCAGGAACATGTCGCTGGAGTTTCCCAGCGAGAACAGCCCCACCGCAAACAGCAGGTAATAAAAACCGGCGGGCAGGCCACCCGATTTCTTTTCCGGCGCCGACATCGCCACCGTCGGAGGAGTGGCGGCGCTCGCCTGCCCCGCGGGCCTGTCCATTGAGGGACGGTCATTTTCAGCGCCAGGTGCGGTAGCACCCCGGTCCCGCAGGCCTCCGGTCTCGCGAATGCCGAAACTCGCTATCAGAATCGCCAGCGCACCCGGCACTGCCGCCGCCCAGAACACGCCACGAAAGCTGAAGTAACCCAGCAGCAACAAGGCCGCCGCAGGCCCGGCAATAGCGCCGGCAGAATCCATGGCCTGCAACAGGCCGAAAGCGGACCCGATTTTCTCCTGCGGCACCGACTCAGCCAGCATCACGTCCCGCGGCGCGCCACGTACCCCTTTCGACAGGCGGTCGCCAAACCGTACCAGCAGGACCTGCCACCAGGCAGTGGTCACGGCCAGCACCGGCTTCAAGACGTTGGCCACTGTGTATCCGGCGACCACCAGCGGCTTGCGCGGCCTAACCCGATCGGTGAGCAGCCCGGAAAAGAGCTTGGCAAATGAGGAAACGCTCTCCGCCACGCCTTCAATCACTCCCAGCTTGGCTGGCCCTGCTCCAATAGTGAGCAGGAAAGCGGGCAATATCCAGTACGCCATCTCGGTGGCGGTATCGTTGAAAAAGGAAGTAGCGCCGAAAACGTACAGATTGCGGGAGCGGTCACCGGGATCGGGCTCAGCGGCACCAGCTGCCATGCGCTGTTTGTACCACGTTCCCGAACTTTATTGACTACCGACCTGCTTACTCCGCTGTGGAAGCGCACGGCTTCAGCCGTGCGAGAACGGGCCTGATACGAATCGGGCTTTAGCCCCGGTGCCACGAGAGCTTAAAGCTCGCTATTGTCAATTGCGTTTGGCTGCAATTAGGCGCTGCCCTTCCACAGCGTTCGCGGGGGCTTTTATTCACGAATCTTTCATCAAAAACCTACTCCTCCGTGCCTCCGTCTCTCCGTGGTGAATCTGAAGCTAAATGCGGAACCCCCGCCTCTCGTGAGATAATCTGCCTATTCCCGTGTACAGGCGGTTTTTAGTGCTTTTTGTGCGACGCGGCTTCATTGCCCTGCTATTGCTGTGCCTGGGCTGCACAGCGCAATCGGTGGACCAGGACGTCACCCGGCGCGTGGAGCGCCAGGTACGCGCCTACTACAACATCCCTGCCGGGGTGCAGATCAGCCTGGGCAAGCGCGAACCCAGCGAATTCCCCAACTATGACAAGGTTGTCCTCACCTTCACCGACGGCGCCCGTAAGCAGACGCACGAGTTTCTGCTCTCCAAGGACAACAAATCTCTGGTCCGCTTCACCAAGCTGGACCTAACCAAGGATCCCTACGCCGACCTGATGAAAAAAATTGACGTCAACGGGCGGCCCGTGCGTGGCAACAAGGACGCCAAGGTCACCATCGTCAACTACGACGATTTTGAGTGCCCCTTCTGCGCCCGCATGCACGAAACCATGTTCCCTGGCGTCTTCGATCAGTACAAAGACAAGGTGCGGGTCATTTACAAGGACTACCCGCTCATCGAAATTCACCCCTGGGCCATGCACGCTGCGGTGGACGCCAACTGCCTGGCCGCGCAGAACGACCAGGCCTACTGGGATTTCGCCGACTACGTGCACGCCCACCGCAACGACATTAACGGCGACCAGAAAACCGCACTGGCGCAGCAGTTCACCAACCTCGACCAGGTGGCCCAGCAGCAGGGCCAAAAATATAAACTGGACCAAACTAAGCTGCAGGCGTGCGTCAAAGCGCAGAACACGGATGCAGTGCGGGCCTCCATGCACGAAGCCGACCAGTTGGGCGTGAATGCCACGCCTACACTGTTCATTAACGGCCAGAAGCTGGATGGCGCGGTGCCACCGCAGGAATTGCGCTCAACCATTGATCGCGCCCTGCAGGATGCGGGCGTGCAGCCTCCGCCCCAGCCGGCTCCGGCTACTCAGCCCAAACCGGCGCCGGCCGCGAATCACCCGGGGAGATAGGGGACCATTCCAGCAGTTTTGTTCCGCAGCAGGCAGGTCGAATCGTCAGGCTGGGCCAGGAAGGGCTCGGCTCGGTCCCGTGGATTGTGGAGGACATTTGAAGAGCAACTTACCTTTTGCCCGCACGATTGTGACCGCGGTCCTGATCGCTGCCGGTCTGCTCGTTCTTTCCGCCTGCCAGAAGAGAAGCGCCGGTCCCGACGTGATGGCCCGGGTTAACGGCCGCGACATTTCCCGCGCCGAAGTGCAGAAGTATTTCGATAACCAGACCGCCGGCACGCCCCAGGCGCCCGCCGGCGAGCAGGCGGAAAGCTTGCGCCTCAGCATTCTGCGCCAGCTGGTTGATGACGAAATCCTCATGCAGCGCGCGGAAAAACTGGGCCTGCTGGCCACCGACGAGGAAGTTAACCGCCGCCTGAACGAGATCAAAGCGCCCTACACCCAGGAGGAATTCAACAAGCGCCTGCAGGACAAGAAAATCACCCTCGACGACTTCAAGCGCGACCTGCGCCGCAGCCTGACCGTGGACAAGGTGCTCAACCGCGAGATCACCTCCAAGATCAACATTACCGACCAGGACATCACCAGCTACTACAACGCCCACAAGGCGGAATTCAACCTCATCGAGCCGCAGTACCACCTGGCCCACATCCTGGTCACCGGCGCGCCCAACCCGCAAGTGCACAACTTGAAGAACGACAAGGCGCGCAACGACGCCGAAGCTCGCAAGAAAATTCAAATGCTGGTAAACCGGCTGGACAGCGGCGAAGACTTTGCCACCCTGGCCATGAATTATTCCGAGGACCCGGAAACGGCGGGCAACGGCGGCGACCTGGGCTTTACCCCCGAATCCTCGCTCAAGGGCACCGACGCCGCCACCCGCGACGCCATCGCCAAGCTCAAGCCCGGCCAGTACAGCAGCATCATTCAGGTGGTCAACCCGACCACGCGCCAGCTCTTTGGTTACCGCATTATCAAGCTCATCGCCAAGGAGCCCGCCGGCCAGCGCGACCTGAACGACCCGCGGGTGCAGCAGGCCATCCGCGAGCAACTGCGCGACCGCCGCGAGCAGCTTCTCAAAGCCGCTTTCTATGAGGAAATCCGCGATCAGGCCAAAGTGGAGAACTTCTACGCCGAGCAGATTCTGAGCCAGTCAGGAAAGTAGCTGAAACCAGTTGTCAGTTGTCAGTGGCCCGTTGGTTCTCAGTTGTCAAAACGTAATCCTCAGTAAGTGTCTGATTTTCGGAAGGGCGCGGCTTCAGCCGCGCTGTTCAGAACCGGATAAATTCCGGGCTTTAGCCCCTGAGGGAATCAGACCTTTACGCGCTTGGTGCATTTTGAGGTAGCTTCCAGCCAACACCCGTGTTCTATCTTCGTGACCATCGTGGAAGCGCATGGCTTCAGCCATGCGATTCTCGACTCAAAATCAGGCGGGCTTTAGCCCCGGTGGGAACGTCCCTGAGCTTGCGCAGAGGCGGCATTGAAGGTTATCTGGCAACCCAGTTCACCCTGTTTTTCTCCGTGTCTCTGTGCCTCTGTGGTGCAAAAACCTCCTACTCCACAATCGCCAGCACATCCCCAGCATTCACCGCTGCTCCTGGCGCGGCCAGAATTCGCTGCACCACGCCCCTTTTGGGCGACTTCAACTCGTTCTGCATCTTCATAGCTTCCACCACCAGCACGCCCTGCCCGGCCTGCACCTCCGCTTTTTCTGCCACCAGCAGACGCACCACTTTCCCCGGCATGGGCGCCACCAGCTTCGCCACCCCGTGCGCCCCCCCGGCCGTCTGGCGACGGCTGCGCAACGACCGCGGATCGCGAATCTCAGCGCCGTAACGCGCGCTTCCCACCCAGAAGTGTAGGTCCACCGGCGTGAGCTCGCGCTTCACTTCGTAGGCGGTGCCGCCAATCACCACAGACAGCACATTGGCCCGCGTCAGCACCGCGTCCAGCGCCACTTCCCGGCCATTCAATCGACACTTCCAGCCAGGCCCTTCCCGCGCCAGTTCCAGCCGGTAGTCGGTGCCGTCAATGTTGACGTCGTAAATCATAGGTGCCAGCTGTCAGCCACCAGCTTTTCAGCCTTCAGCAAAATCACTGCAGCGACTCCACTCTCCCCGCCTGCTTCCAGCCGCCGGTAGCCGTTTTCGATTGCCCCGGCGTGCTTCCGCCTGATGCGCCATTCCGCGTGGCCGGCGCCTGTTCTAGAACTGCAAATACTCCGGCGGCAATGGCGGCAATCTCCGGATGTTCCTTCTTTACCGGGTCAATTTCCGGATTGGACAGCAGGCGGTCCAAAAACCCGGTATCCAGTTTTCCGGCCATGAACTCGGGATTCTTCAGAATGCGGCCGAACAGCGAAATATTGGTCTTAATGCCGCCCACGAAGTATTCGTGCAAGGCGCGGAGCAGGCGCATGATGGTTTGCTTGCGGTCGCTGCCATAGCCAATCAGCTTGGCCAGCAACGGATCGTAGTCCAGGGGCACGCTCCAGCCTTCATACATGCCGCTGTCGCGGCGGATGCCCGGGCCCGCCGGCACCAGCAACAGCGTGATCTTCCCCGGGCTGGGGAAAAAGTTGTTGTCCGGATCCTCGGCGTAGATGCGGCACTCCATGGCATGCCCGCGCAGTTGCACGTCTTCCTGCCGGAAGGGCAGCGGCTCGCCTGCGGCAATCTGAATCTGCAAGTGAACCAGGTCCAGCCCCGTCACCATCTCCGTCACCGGATGCTCCACCTGCAGCCGCGTGTTCACTTCCAGGAAATAGAAATTCCTCTCCTCATCCACCAGGAACTCCACCGTGCCTGCGTTGGTGTAGCCCCCAGTTTCAGCCACCTTGACTGCCGCCTCGCCCATGCGCCGCCGCATCTCCGCATCCACAATCGGCGAGGGCGATTCTTCCAGCACCTTCTGGTGCCGCCGCTGCACCGAACACTCGCGCTCGCCCAGCCAGACGGTGTGGCCGTGCTCGTCGGCCAGCACCTGCATCTCGATGTGGCGCGGGTTCTCAATCAGCTTTTCGATGTACACCTCGCCGTCACCAAAGGCACGTTCCGCCTCGCTGCGGGCACTGTCAAACGCGGAGCGCAGTTCCTCTGCCGACCGCACCGCCCGCATGCCCTTGCCTCCACCGCCAGCCGCCGCTTTCAGCATGATGGGATAGCCGACTTGCTTCGCGACCCGCTCCGCCTCGGCAAATTCCAGGCCGCGAGACGAACCCGGTACCAGGGGCACTCCCGCGCTCTCCATAGCCTGCCGGGCGCGGATTTTCGAGCCCAGCAGTTCCATGGCTTCGGGTGTCGGCCCGATGAACTTCACCCCCGCCTCGCGGCAGGCGCGGGCAAAGCGCGGGTTCTCAGAAAGAAAGCCGTAGCCGGGATGGATGGCGTCAGCGCCGCTGCCCCGGGCCACATCCAGAATCTTTTCGATGTTCAGGTAGGATTCAGTGGCCGCCGCCGGGCCGATGAAGTAAGCCTCATCGGCGTGGCGGACGTGCAAAGAAGCCCGGTCCACTTCGGAGTAGACCGCCACCGAGCGAATGCCCAGCTCGCGGCAGGCGCGCATCACCCGCACCGCGATTTCTCCCCGGTTAGCAATCAGGATTTTCTTAAACATGCGGTCTGAGTCAATCCATTCTCGGGTGCAAACTTCCGATTGTAATGCAGACCAGGTTTGTATCAGGGCACGGCGTCAGCTGTGCCGATGATTGCTTGAAAAACTCGCCTTCCGGCGCTGAGGAAGCACAGCGGCTAAAGCCGGTCATTAGTGCAGACCTGCCCGGCATGACTGAAGTCATGCCCTGATACGAACCATCCAACCCGACTGTGGCAATCGAGGGTTTTTCAACTAGGCCCCGGACTGCACGAGCGCAGCTGGCCTCTGCAGCGGTGCCGTCCCGGCAGACTGTGGATGTGGGCGTCTTGCTCGCATCGGCGGGGGCGCGCCTGCCCTGAGCGGAGCCGAAGACCCTGGCGTCAGCCGCCGGAGGCCGGCTATGCAAGACTAAAACGCCCCTCCCGCCTTTGGCGGAAGGGGCGCTGTCCTGAGGAGGGGGAGGGAAACCCTACTGGTTCTGGCTGGCCGGTTGTTCCACGATGCCGCCCGGGTTCTGCGCCGCCTTGGCTGCCTTGGCCTTCTTCGTAGCCATGGTCTTGTCCACCCACTCATCAGCCGTCTTCAAATCAGCCATCTGCTGGTCGGGTGTCTCGCACTCCGTGTCCGCCTTTTCGCGGTACATGAGGTTCATGTAGGCCATGGCGTCGTCGTAGTCGGGACGCAACTGCAGCGCTTTGTTAAGCGCGTCTATGCCGTCCTGCACGTTGGCGCCGTTGGTGTCCTTCAGATGCTGGCACACCTTCTTGTCCTTCAGCGTCTCGTCCGGTTTCAACCCCAGCTTGGCGCGTTCTTCCATGCGCGGCTGGTAGCACTGCGTCCAGTCAATGACGCCGACGGAGTAGTAGGACTCAGGATCGTTGACATCAATTTGCGAGGCCTTGCGGTAGTACTCCTTGGCCTGGTCGAACTTCTTCATCTGCAAGTAGAGGTAGGCGATTCCCTTCACGCTGTTGATCTGCTGCTCGCGCGTGGGATTCCGTCCCAGCACCTGCTTGTACTGGTCAATCGCCTGCTCCGCGTTGCGGTTGTTATCGGGCGTGTCCGCGCCGGGAACATATTGCTGCGCGTATGCCGTGGCCAGGTATAGACGCGCATTGAGCAGCGATGGATCCATGGCCACCGCGTTCTGGAATCGGTTAATCGCCTCTTCGTACTTGGCGTTCTTGTAGGCCTGCACGCCCTTGTTGAGCTGGTCGCGCGCTTTCAGCTTGTTGCAACCGGCGGCGAAAAGCAGCGCCAGGGCGGTGGCCGAGAACGTCAGAATTCGCAACCTTCTGTTCATGTGGTTTATTAGTCCCCCTCGCTGATTATGCTAAGGGCCTCCATTGCCTGTTGTGGGGCGAACTCCCGAATCATGACCCAGCCCATCGGCCATGCCGCGAACTGCGGCCCAGGGCGGCGTAGGCGCCGCCCCGGCCAGAAATTGCCCTGCTGACTAGTTGCCCGCCTCGATCTTGGCGGTGATGAGCCCGACCTTGTCCACGCCGGCGGCGTGCGCGATGTCTATGACGTTGGCCACGTCGGCGAACGGAATGCCGTTGTCGCCCTTCACGAACATCACTTTCTCCGCGCGCGTCTTATAGACGTCGGTCAGACGCTGCTGAAGATTGTTCCAGTTCGCATCTTCCTGGTTGATCTTCAGACCCGGCTCCTGGCCTGGACCGCGGTCAATCACCTGCACCACGATGGTGCGGTCGGGCTGGTTCGGCTGCTGCTTCTGGTTGGGCGGCGGCGGCTGCGGCACCAGCGCATCCAGCCCTTTGGGCGTGAGCGGTGTGATGACCATGAAAATGATCAGCAACACCAGCAGCACGTCAATCAACGGCGTGACGTTCATGTCCGCAGTAGGACCGCCACCTGGACCTCCAATTGCCATTCCCATAGTCGCTTCTCCTACTGCCCCGTGGGCGCGACCGGCGTCGCCGGGGCTGGGTTTGCGCCGGTATTCTTGCGCTGCTCGGTCAGCAGGCCCAGGTCATCCACGCCTGCCGCGCGCACGTTGTCCACCACCTCAACCACCGTGCCGTACTTGGCGCGGGCGTCGGCGCGGATAAAAACCCGCTTGTCCACGCGGTTGGCGAGACGGTCCTTGACCTTCTCTGTCAGCGCGTCCGGTGTGATCATGTCGTTGCCGAAATAGATCTTGCCGTCGCGCATGATGGCCACCAGCAAGGCGTCTTCCTTGTCCGCATCGGGCATCTGCGTCGGGTTGTTGACCTTGGCCAAGTCCACGCTCACGCCCTTCTGCAACATGGGCGTGATCACCATGAAGATGATCAGCAGCACCAGCATGACGTCCACCATGGGCGTCACGTTGATGTTGGAGTTGACCTTGGCGCCTTCGTTTCTCTTGTTAATTGCCATGGCTTACTCTCCTTCGCGCGGAATTCGCTTTCAGCTTGCCGCGGCAAACGGCTGGCGGGCAGTGCAGCTTGCACCCGCGCCCGGCCGTTCGCCCTCAGCTCGCTTACCGGCGAACGCCCCGGCGCTTCAGGAAATAGTCAATCAGTTCGCTCGACGAGTTATCCATCTCCACGTCGAATGCTTCCACACGCCCGGTGAGATAGTTGAACATCATCACGGCCGGGATGGCGACGAACAGACCGACAGCGGTGGTCACCAGCGCTTCCGCGATACCGCCGGCGACCGCGCCCAGACCTGTGGCCTTCTGCTCAGAAATGCCTTTGAAGGCGTTCAGAATGCCGACCACGGTGCCGAACAGGCCGACGAAAGGAGCGGTGGAGCCGATGGTAGCCAGGCCGCCCAGGCCGCGCTTCAGTTCGGCGTGAACGATGGCTTCGGCGCGCTCCAGGGCCCGCTTGGAGGCTTCAATCTGCTCGCCCGGGATATCGCCGGACTCGGAGTGAGCGCGGAATTCCTGCAGGCCCGCGGTCACTACCTTAGCCAGGTGGCTCTTTTTGTTGCGCTCGGCAACGCGGATGGCTTCATCAATCTTGCCTTCGCGCAACGCGCCGGCTACCGCGGGAGCAAAGGCCCGCGACTGCTTGCGTGCCGCGCTGAATGCCATCCAGCGGTCAATCATCACGCCGATGGACCAACCCGACATGATGAACAGAATGATAACTACCGCCTTCGCCAGGATACCCATCTGGTGCCATAGCGAAATCGGGTCCCATCCTACGGTGCCGCCCTCCTGGAAAATCCAGGACGCGTACACGGAAGCATGGGTGAGGGCTGCGTTAGCTGCGTGTGCTACGAACATGAGTGACTTTTCCTCCTCAGGAATGTCGTGACTCGGTATCGCGAACTGCTGTAAACCTGCTCTGCAAGCGACTACAAAGGATCAAGCGTGGGACCTACTCTGCGAAGCGTGCGCTCGAGTTTTGGATTCAGGGGCCGCGCGCAGGGTTGGTGGCCTGCAGTCTACCCGCCCGGGGCCTAAAATGCACGCGGACGCTAAACCGCTTGACTCAAACTGGGACCAGCCCCGCGGGCCGGCCCCAGGCAAACTCTTTATTAGCCTCCAGCTAGGGTGAAGTTCACCGTGATCTGGGTCTCCACCGCGACTGGCTCCCCGTTCAGGAAGTAGGGCTTATACCTCCACTGCTTCACTGCTTCGATGGCGGAGGGGGCTAGCATGGGATGCCCGCTCATCAGCCGCAGGTTCTCGATGGTGCCGTCCTTGCTTATCTCCGCCTGCAGCACCACCGTGCCCTGAATGCGGGCTTGCCGCGCCAGCGGCGGGTACATGGGCTGCACTCGGTGAATCAGCAGACCTTGCGATACGCCCTGCGACACGCGCACCCGCTGCGGCGTCGCCACCTTGGGCACCGCCACCGGAGTCGAGCTGATGATCCCACCGATCACGCCGCCCATCTGTCCCCCGGGCACGCCACCGGGCACACCGCCCACCACGCCCGCCGCCGACATCACTGGCGGAGGCGCTTCTTCTTCCTTAATCATTTCCACTTTCTTCGGAATCTTCGTAGGTGTGCGCAATTCGCCGTTGATGATGTCGGTTTGCACCACCTTCACCACCCGCTGCGGCACGGCCGCCGGCGGGGGAGGGGGCGGAGGCGGTGGCGGAGGCGCCACCAGGAACGTCATCAACTGCTGCTTGGGCAGGGCTTCGGTATAGAGAAGCGGGATCAGTACGAGAATTCCGACCAGCGCTATCTGTAGCACAAATGAGATGGTCGTGGTCATTCCCCGCTTCGTTGATAGCCTGCCTCCTGACTCTAGAAGGCTGTCCTCAAACATGGAACTCCTCCGTCTTCTTACCTTATAGACACCGCAGAGCCGAGGTTTGCTCCCGCTGCGAAGCAACTGGCCCAAAAATCTTTGCGGGTTCGGGGCTGCCGCAGAACCCGCAGAATTCTACGCCTTTGCGCGCACTTTTTCGCGGCGATTTACAGTGGGCGCCGCCGGCGGCATCGGGCGGCCGCTGCCCGCCCGCTGTGAGCGCCAATCCTGGTAAGCCACCAGCATGGGCGCCGCCACCGCAATGGACGAATAGGTCCCGATCAGGATGCCGATCACCAGGGCAAAAGAGAAGCCCCTAAGCACTTCTCCCCCAAACAGATACAGGGAGAGCACCGTCAGAAACGTCAGTCCGGACGTGAGCACCGTGCGGCTCAAGGTCTGATTGATGCTGCGATTCACGATGTCGGCCAGCTTCTCCCGCCGCAAAAGCTTGATATTTTCGCGGACGCGGTCGAAAACCACGATGGTGTCGTTCATGGAGTAGCCGACCAGGGTCAGGATGGCGGCTATGACCGTAAGGCTGATCTCCTTGTCCATCAACGAGAAAGCGCCCACCGTGATCAGCGTGTCGTGGAAACAGGCGACCACTGCGGCCACGCCGTAAATGAGTTCAAAGCGGAACCAGAGATACACCAGCATGCCGATCAACGAGTACAGAATCGCCAGCTTGGCCTGGCTTTGCAGTTGTTTGCCGACCTGGGGGCCAACCACGTCCACGTTGCGCACGCCGAAATCCGCCAAAGCAAAACCCTGGCTCAGCGAGGCCTGCACGGGTGGCGGCACAATCCCCTTCAAGTCATTGATCGAGTACAGAACTCCGCTCTGCACGGCATCGCGCTGGTGCACAATCGCTTGCCCCATCTCCTGGTAGCGCTGGGCAGCATCGGTGCCCAGGTGCAAGGGATCGTTCGACAGCAGATACGATTGAATGGTTTGCCCGCTGGCGTTGTTCAGATCCTGTTTGCCGGCTGACATCCTGGTCTCCAGCGCATTGATAATCTGTGCCCGTCCCTGGTCGAGCGCGGCTTCGCTGGTTTCCTTTTCCGCCAAACCGATGAGAACCTCATTGTTCGCAGGCGGTCCAAAGCGCTGAATACGGGCGCTGTGCAGGCCGGCGCGGTCCATCAGCGCGCGGATCTCATTGATGTCCGGCGACTGGGTGAATTTCACCCGCACCAGCGTGCCGCCGCGGAAGTCCACGCCCAGCGGGATGCCGTGCCAGAACAGCATGGAGAGTATGCCAGCCACGCTGAACACCAGCGAAAAGGCGAGAAAATACCACTTCTTGCCGAGAAAATCTATGTTTGGATTGCGAAAGAATTCCACTTAGCTTTGGCCCTCAAGTTAGCTTTGCAACTGGCCGATTTTGTTCTCGAAACCGAACCTACCCAATGCTCAGTGCCTCACCCCGCTCCTTGCGGTTGAGGACGTAATCGAAAATCACACGCGAGACAAACACGGCGGTGAACAGGTTTGCAAGCAGACCGAAAGTCAGCGTGACCGCGAACCCCTTCACCGGGCCAGTGCCGAAGATAAACAAAATAAAGGCAGAAACGATGGTGGTCACGTGCGTATCCACAATCGTGATCCAGGCGTGGGCAAAGCCCTGTTCCACCGCCGAGGGCGGGGTCTTGCCATTGCGCAGTTCTTCCCTTATGCGCTCGAAAATCAGCACGTTGGAATCAACGCCCATACCAACCGTAAGGATGACGCCGGCAATGCCAGGTAACGTCAATGTCGCGCCAGTGTATCCCAGGAACCCCAACAAAATAATGAGGTTAAGAATAAGTGCCACGTCCGCGTTGACGCCGGCCCCGTGGTAGTAGACCAGCATGAACACCAACACGGCGAGCATGCCGATAATGGCTGCGCGCACGCCATCACGAATGGAATCAGCACCTAACGAAGGGCCAACGGTGCGGTCTTCCAGGTAGTGAATGCTGGCAGGCAGGGCGCCGGAACGGAGGACCATGGCTAAGTCCTTGGATTCCTGCTCCGAGAAGCGCCCGTTGATAACGCCAGAATCGTGAATCTGCTCTTGAATAGTGGCCACTTCCTGGACTTTGTTGTCGAGAACGACGGCCAGCTTGTCTCCCACATGCGACCCAGTAAACGCGGCAAAGCGCCGGCCACCATCGTTGGTGAGCTGGAAGCTCACATCGGGACGGCCATTTTCATCGCGGCTCTCCCGGGCATCGCGCAGGTCGCGCCCGGTGACGGCTGAGGAGCGCGAAATCAGGTACCACACATCGTGGGGCTCGCCACCACTAGTATCGCCTATGCTCTTGCCGCGCAGCAGCATGGTGCCCGGAGGCAGAACGCCGTTGTTGGCGCCGAGGGCTTCCTGCTCGCTGGAGTAGGGACCGCCGAAGGCCTGGCGAATCTCCAGCATGGCGGTGGACTGCATGATGGCCTTCACGCGCGCCGGGTCGTCCACGCCGGGCAATTGCACCAGAATCTGGTACTGCCCCAGGCCGTGCTCCTCAATCACCGGTTCGCTGACGCCCAACTGGTCAATGCGGTTGCGGATGGTTTCGATGGCCTGCTGCACCGCCCGGTTCTTGAGCTCAGCCAAGTTGGACGGTTTCATGGAAACCGTGTAGGTGTCCTGGGCGCCGGAAGCCAGGTTGTACTCTGGTAAGTCGCTGGTGACGATGTCGCGCAGGTCGGAGCTATGATCCGCCGAAACCCCTTTTACGACAATGTGGTCGGGATTGTTGGCCGGGTCGGCCTGGGCGATGTCAGCAAAAGCAATATTCCTGCTGCGCAGGGCCGCTTTCATACGTTCAATGGCTTGCTGCGCATCTACATTGACGGCGTCGTTTACCTGGACCTGCAGGATGAGGTGGGTTCCGCCCTTGAGGTCTAGACCCAGATTAATGCGCTGCAGCAAAGCGGCAGCCAGCCCCGAACCGGTGAGGCTGGAGGGAATGCCGAAAATGCCGTACACGAAAACCAGGAGGACGGCGATGATGAAAACTGACTTCCAGAGCAGGTTTTGCTTCATAAAACTGGGAGACTACCTTGAAAATACCGGGTATTTCAGCCGGCTGCAACCGGCTACGACTTGCTGCCCTCCTCGGGATTAGCCAGGGAAACCACCGCCGAGCGGGATATCTCGAGGCGCAAATTATCCGGCGGCACGCGGAGCTGCAAAGCATCATCGCGCAAGGAAATGATGGTGCCGCGAAGGCCGCCGCTGGTGACTACCTTATCGCCCGCCTTCAGCTCGCCAAGCATGTGCTGCCATTTTTTCTGCCGCCGCTGCTGGGGCATGATGAGCAGAAAATAGAAAATCGCGAAAATCAGGATCAGCGGCAGCAGGCCCCAGCCCAGCGCTCCGCCGCTATCTTTGGCCTGCAAAAAGGCCGCTAGCAGATAAGTTTCCATGAAAGCTGACTAAACCTCTTGCCTCGGCATGACGTACTCTGGCTGCGCAGAGCCAGAGATCATTGTAATTCCTGCAGGAAAGCTTGTGACCCCTGTCGTCAGGCCGGTTACATCTTTGAATCAGATATGAACAGGGGATTCGACTACGGTTTCGGTGTGGACTGTACACCAGAAAGAAGAGCCCACTCCCCAAGTTTTATAGAATGCCGCACGGCCCGCATGGTGTCAAGGTAGTGGGCCAGGTTGTGGATGGTGTTCAGGACCTGGGCAAGAATCTCGTTGCCGGCGTAAAGATGACGCAGGTAGGCGCGGGAATAACGGGCGCAGACGCGGCAGCCGCAGCGGGGGTCGAGCGGCCCTTCGTCGCTGGCATAGCGCGCCTGCTTAATGGAAATCTTCCCTTCCGAGGTGAACAGCAAACCGTGTCGGGCGGCGCGGGTAGGGAGGACGCAGTCCATCATGTCAATGCCCATGGCGGCATAGCGCACGATTTCTTCGGGTGTGCCTACGCCCATGAGGTAGCGGGGGCGGTCTTCGGGCAGGTGGGGCAGAGTGGCGGCAACAATTTCCTCGGTCATGGCGCGCGGTTCGCCGACGCTTAGGCCACCGATA